>NZ_MYFP02000002.1:0-326526 GCF_004514465.2 Microbacterium sp. MEC084
TCAGCGGCAGGAACATCGGCGAGTCCCCGGCCTGGCCTGCTGTCAGCAGCGCGACCAGCGGGAGCCCGTTGCCGTCGACGAGCTGGTGGATCTTCGTCGACAGGCCGCCTCGGGAGCGGCCGACCG
This sequence comes from Microbacterium sp. MEC084, assembly GCF_004514465.2. NCBI lineage: Bacteria > Bacillati > Actinomycetota > Actinomycetes > Micrococcales > Microbacteriaceae > Microbacterium > Microbacterium sp. MEC084. Next base: position 127 of record NZ_MYFP02000002.1, read on the forward strand.
CGTGATCAGGCGGCTCGACGCCCGGATTCGTGCAATTCGATCCAGCCCCCTGTGAGGCGCTTCGTGTTCGTCGCGTGCTGATGCGCGCGGGCGATCGTGGAGTCCACCGACAGCGACCACTCCACCAGCCCCGCCTCGTCCGCGGCGGCGGTGAGTGTGGCGAGCACCTTGTCCCAGGTGCCTTCCGTGGCCATGCGGTGATGCCAGGTCCATACCGTCTGCCACGGCCCGAACACCTCCGGCAGATCCCGCCACGCGATCCCGCACCGATACCGGTAGACGATGCCCTCGACCATCAACCGCGCGTCCGCGAAGGGCCGTCCCCTGCGCCCGGTCGGACGCGGCAGCATCTCCTCGAGCAACGACCACTGAGCATCCGAGAGCACCTGAAACCGCGTCACGACCTCAGACTCTCAGCGCGCCGCCAAACTATTTGTCAGACACGCCCTAGGCTCGGGCGCATGATGGATCAGCGCCGGCTCCGGCAGATGGCGGATGCGCTCGCCGGCCTCCCGGGGATCGTCGCCGTGTCGCTCGGCGGCAGCCGCGCCCGCGGCACGCATCGCCCCGACTCCGACTTCGACCTCGGCGTGTACTACCGGGCGGGCGGGCTCGACCTCGCCGCCATGGGCGCGCTCGCCGCGCGCTGGACCGGCGAGTCCGTGCCGGTCGCGGGCCCCGGCGGCTGGGGCTCGTGGGTGGACGGCGGCGCCTGGCTCCGCGTCGATGGCACGCGCGTCGACTGGATCCTGCGCGACGTCGCCCGGGTCGATGAGCAGTGCGACCGCGCGGCCCGCGGTGAGTACGCGTTCCATCCGCAGCCGGGGCATCCGCTCGGCTTCCTCGACGTGTCCTACGCGGGCGAGGTGGCCACCGCGATCCCCCTGAGCGACGCCTCCGGCGTGCTGGCCGGGCTCGCCGCCCGTGTGACGCCGTACCCCGAGCCGCTGCGCAAGGCGATGCTCGACGGCCTGTGGCAGGCCGACTTCCTGCTCGAGGCCGCGCAGAAGGGCGCGCGTCGCGCCGACACGACCTACGTGGCGCTGTGCCTGTCGCACGCCGCGATGCTCGTCGCCCACGCCTGGCACGCCGCCGCCGGCGCGTGGGTCATCAACGAGAAGGGCCTCGTCCCGAGCGCCGTGCGCCTCGGTCCCGGCCCCCGCCGCTTCGTGGACGTCGCCACCGCCGCGCTCGCGCGCCCCGGCGCGACGCCCGAGGAGCTCGCCGCGACCATCGACGCGCTCCGCGCCGCGCCGCGCCCTGCCGCCTGAGCCGGACCCGGGCCACGCCCCACCGGTGCGGCGGACATGCGCCGAGGCTCGTCGCATTCCTCGCCTATATTGCATAAGTGGCCCGACGCGGTGATTCCGAGACCCTGAGCGCCGAAGCCCGTGAGCGTCTGCGACACGACATCCTCGCCGGGCGATGGGCGCCGGGAGACAAGCTCCAGCTGATCGCCCTGTCGGAGGATTACGGCACGAGCAGCACCGTCGTGCGAGAAGCGCTCACCCGCCTGACGGCCGTCGGTCTGGTGGAGTTGATACCCAATCGTGGGTTCTTCGTGCCCCGTCTCTCACTCGCGGAGCTTCGCGACTTCAACGAGCTTCGCTGTCGTTCGGAGGAGTTCGGCATCGCGTTGGCCATCGAACGCGGCGACCTCTCCTGGGAATCAGGGATCTTCGGAGCGCATCACACGCTCGAGCGCACGCCGCCGCTCGGTGTGGACGGGACGTTGAACGCGGACTGGGTCGCCGCCCACGCGGAGTTCCATCTGCACCTGATCTCCGCCTGTGGACTGCCCGTCCTGATCGAGCTTTCGCGGAGTCTGACCGACCGAGCGTCGCTGTATCTGCGCTGGTCCAGGGCCGTCACGCGCTCACTCGCCGACGCGACGAAGCGCGATCATCGTGAACTCCTCGATGCCGTGGCCGATCGCGACGGCGAGCGAGCGGGCACGCTGCTGCGCGCCCACTACACGCGGCTCACGGAGCACATCCTCGGCGAGGGCCTCATGCCGGAGGCCGCCGCCGGCTGAGCGGGCCGCGAATCAGTCAGGCGCGGTCGCGCCCGCGCCGCGGCAGCAGGAACGCGAGGCCGAACATCGCCCCGGCGCACACGGCCGATGCCGTGAACACCGCGGTCGACGAGGCGATCACCGTGCCGGCCGCGTGGACGTCGCCGCCGCGCGACGCGGCGATGCCGTTGGCGATCGCGCCCATCGCCGCGGCCAGCACGGCCTGGCCGATCGACCGCGCGAACATCACGGTGCCCGACGCGACGCCGCGCTCCTCCCACGCCACGCTGGACTGCACCGCGACGAGCGAGGGCACGGCCGCGAAGCCGAAACCGAGGCCCGCCGCGAACAGGATGACGGCCACGAGCGGGATGCTGGGCCAGCGCGCGACGAGCGCGATCGCGACGGCCGCCACGAGGACGAGGGCCGTGCCGCCGATGATCACGGGGCGGAACCCGAACCGCAGGTACAGCCGTCCCGACAGCGCGGCGGCCACCGGCCATCCGAGGGTCAGGGTCGCGAGCGCAAGCCCCGCGAGCAGCGGCGTCGCGCCCGCGCTGCCCTCGAGGTAGGTCGGGATGTACGCGGTGTAGCCGATCAGGACGCCGCCCAGGATCAGGTTCAGCAGCGCGGTCGAGGCCACGACAGGCCGCGTGAAGATCCACAGGGGCAGCACGGGCTCGGGCGCCCGGCGCTCGACCAGCACGAACAGCAGCATGAACACCGCTCCCCCGGCGAACACCGCGAGCGAGACCGGCGAGTCCCATGCCCACGCGACGCCGCCCTCGAGCACGCCGAGCAGCAGCAGCGCCAGGCCGACGGTGAGCAGCGCGGCGCCCGCCCAGTCGATGCGGTGATCCCGCCGCTCGAGGCGCTCGTGGTACGCGCGGGCGATGAGGACGTACGCCAGGACGCACAGCGGGACGTTGATGAAGAAGATCCAGCGCCAGATGTCGAACTGCGCGAACAGCCCGCCGAGCGTGGGGCCGATCACCGACGAGGCGCCCCACACGCTCGCGACGTAGCCCTGCACGCGGGCGCGCTCCTCGAGCGTGTAGATGTCGCCCACGATCGTGATGGTCATGGGCAGGATCGCGCCGGCGCCGACGCCCTGCAGCGCGCGGAACACGATGAGCGACGGCATGTCCCACGCGGCCCCGCACAGCACAGAGCTGACGAGGAACACCGCGATGCCGAGCAGCAGCACGGGCTTGCGGCCCAGCTGGTCGGCCAGCTTGGAGTACACGGGCGTCAGGACGGACTGGGCGAGCAGGTAGATCGAGAACAGCCAGGGGAACGCCTCGTAGCCGCCGAGGTCGGCCACAATCGAGGGCACGGCGGTCGCGACGACGGTGGCGTCGATCGCGACCAGCCCGGTCGAGACCATCACGGCGAGAAGGACGGGCCCGCGCTCGCTGCGAAGACCCACGGCGGCGGGGGATGTCACGCGTTCATCGTTTCATCTCGCGGAACCCCCGGGGCCCGTTCGCGCCGAAGTCTTCCGCCGATCCTCACGGCGCCGTGAGGAATCCATGAGGATCGCCCGGCGCCCTCTCGCGTGCGGAGTACGCTCAGCGCGGAGAGTGGAGGACCGGATGAGCGAGCGTGCGGTGAGGCTTCCCCGCGTGAGCACGGGGGCGCTCGGCCGGGGACGAATGACGGCGGGCTTCGCGGTGGCGCTCGCGGTCGGGCCGCTGCTGTCGTGGCTGCTGTTCACGGTCGCGCACGAGGAGACCCTCGCGGTCAACGTGCTCGCCTATCAGCTGCTCGTGGTCGTGGTCGCCCTGATCGGCGGCATCTGGCCCGCCCTGTTCACGGCCGTCCTGTCGGGCTTCACGCTCAACTTCCTGTTCCTGCATCCGCTGTTCACCATCACGATCGCCTCGCCGACGCATGCGCTGTCGCTCGTGTTCTACGTGGCGAGCGCGGTGCTCGTGAGCTGGATCGTCGACCAGGCCGCGCGCCGCGCCCGCGCGGCCGAGCGCGCGGCCGCCGAGGCCGAGCTGCTGGCGAGCATCTCGGGGAGCGTGCTGCGCGGCGAGAGCGCGGCGCAGGCGCTGGTGACCCGCGCGCGCGAGGCGTTCCACGCGACCGGCGCGCGGCTCGTCGACCTGGACGGCCGGATGATCGCGGCCGACGGCGAGCCGCCCCGCGACGGCCGCGCGCCGTACTCCGTCACGGTGGGCGCGGCGCGCACGCCTCGTGCGACGCTCGAGCTGCACGGCACGCGGCTGGGCGAGTCCGAGCGCCGCCTGCTCACCGTGGTCTCGGCCCAGCTGGGCGCCGCGCTCGAGCACCAGCGCCTCACCGAGGCCGCCCGCGAGGCCGACGCCCTGGCCGCGGCCGACTCCGTGCGCACCGCGCTGCTCTCCGCCGTGAGCCACGACCTGCGCCGCCCGCTCGCGTCCGCGGTGGCGGCGGTGGGCGGATTGCGCGCGCCGGGCAGCACGCTGTCCGAGGCCGATCGCACCGAGCTTCTGGCCACGGCCGACGAGAGCCTGCGCACGCTGTCGACCCTGGTCGCCGATCTGCTCGACGTGAGCCGCATCGAGGCGGGCGTGCTGGCGGTGTCGGCCGCGCCGCTCGACGCCGAGGAGGTCGTGCTCGCGGCCGCGGACGAGCTCAAGCTGCCGCCCGAGCGCCTCGACCTGGCGCTCGATCCGCACATGCCGCCGCTGTCCGCCGACCCGGTGCTGCTGCAGCGCGTGATCGTGAACCTGCTCGCGAACGCCGACCGGCACTCCCCCGCCGGCTCACCCGTGCGCATCGAGACGTACGCGTCGGGGCGGTGCGGGCGGATCCGCGTGGTCGACCACGGCCCGGGCGTGCCCGCCGGCAAGCAGGACGAGATGTTCGCGCCGTTCCAGCGGATGGGCGACACCGACAACTCCGCCGGCCTCGGCCTGGGCCTCGCGCTGTCCCGCGGCTTCACCGAGGGGATGGGCGGAACGCTCACGCCGTCGGACACGCCCCGCGGCGGCCTCACGATGACGGTCGAGCTTCCGCTCGCCGAGCCGCGCCCGCGGCACCCCGCGGCCGCGACCGAGCCTGGAGCCGACGAGTGAAGATCCTGATCGCCGACGACGACCCGCAGCTCATCCGCGCGATGCGCATCACGCTGGGCGCGCATGGATACGACGTGGTCACGGCGGCCGACGGCGCCGAGGCGATCGCGGTCGCGGCGCAGACGAAGCCCGACGTCGTGCTGCTCGACCTCGGCATGCCGCGCCTGGACGGCGTCGAGGTGATCCAGGCGCTGCGCGGCTGGAGCGACGTGCCGATCCTGGTCGTGTCCGGCCGCACCGGATCGGGCGACAAGGTCGACGCGCTCGACGCGGGCGCCGACGACTACGTCACCAAGCCGTTCCAGATCGACGAGCTCCTGGCGCGCCTGCGGGCCCTCGCGCGGCGGATGGGCACGCCGACCGGCGAACCGGTGGTGACCTTCGGCGAGGTGGTGGTCGACCTGGTGGCGAAGACCGTGACGCGCGGCGGCGAGCCCGTCCACCTCACGCCGACCGAGTGGCGCATGCTCGAGTTCCTCGCCCGCAACCCCGGCGCGCTCGTGACCCGCCAGACCCTGCTCAAGGACATCTGGGGCACGGATCAGGTCGCCGACTCGGGCTACCTGCGCCTCTACATCTCGCAGCTGCGCAAGAAGCTCGAGGCCGATCCGGCCCGCCCGCGCCACCTCCTCACCGAGCAGGGCATGGGCTACCGCCTCGTCGGCTGACGCTCCGGACGCCCGTGAGCCCTACTCCTTGACGGCGCCGGCAGTCAGGCCGTCGACTCCCGGACGTTGAGCGGAGCGAAGCGGAGTCGCGAAGCGTCGAAGCCGCCGACGGGCTACAGCCGCGCGACCTCGGTCACGCGCACCACGGCCGTGCCGAGCTCGTCGGACTCCGCCAGGTCGACCTCGGCGCGGATGCGCCAGTCGTGGTTCCCCTCGGGGTCGTCGATGACCTGCTCGACGGTCCACGTGCCGGGGGCCTCCGTGATCCGGCACAGCTGCGGCGAGCGCGCGGCGCCCGAGATGCCGATCGAGTCGTGCTCGGCGAAGTACGCGTCCAGCGCCTCGGGCCAGCCGGCATCCGGGTCCAGCTCGACCAGCTCGTCGTCGGCCTCCCGGGCCGCGAACTGCACGCGCCGGAACATCTCGTTGCGCACCAGCACCGTGAACGCGCGGCGGTTCGACGTGAGCGACGGCGGCGCGGGCGGCACCACCGGCTCGTCCGATCCGTGGGCGTCCTGCCCTGACACGAGCGCCTCCCACTCGTCCACGAGGCTCGAGTCGACCTGCCGCACCAGCTCGCCCAGCCACTCGATGATGTCGAGCAGCTCCTCCGTGCGCGCCTCGGCGGGCACGGTCTGCCGGATGGCGCGGTACGCGTCGCTGAGGTAGCGCAGCACGAGCCCCTCGCTGCGGCCGAGCTGGTACCAGGAGACGAACTCCGCGAAGCTCATCGCGCGCTCGAACATGTCGCGCACGACCGACTTGGGCCTCAGCTCGAAGTCGCGCACCCACGGCTGGCTGGTCGCGAACACCTCGAACGCCTGCGCGAGCAGCTCCGCGAGCGGCTTGGGGTACGTCACGTCCTCGAGCAGCGCCATCCGCTCGTCGTACTCGATGCCCTCGCGCTTCATGGCGCCGACGGCCTCGCCGCGCGCCTTGAACTCCTGCTGGGACAGGATGGCGCGGGGGTCGTCGAGCGTCGCCTCGATCACGCTGACCACGTCGAGCGCGTAGTGACCGGTGCCGGCGGATCCGGGCGCGTCCTCGGGATCCAGCAGCTCGATCGCGGCGAGCGCGAACGGCGACAGGGGCTGGTTGAGGGCGAAGTTCGGCTGCAGCTCGACCACGAGCCGGATGTCGCCCGCGCCCGTCACCTCGACGATCCCCGCGTCGCGGAGGGTGCGGAAGATCGCGATCGCGCGTCGGGCGAGCGCGTACTTGCGGGCGCGCGGCTCGTGGTTGTCGAACACCAGCGACCGCACGTTCGCGAACACGTCGCCGCCGCGTCCGATGACGTTGATGATCATGGCCGACGTGATCTGCAGCTGCGGCGTGAGGGGCTCGGGCTCGGCATCGACGAGCTTGTCGAACGTCGCCTCGCTCCACGACACGAAGCCGGCGGGCGCCTTCTTCCGCTGGATCCGCTTGCGCTTGGCCGGGTCGTCGCCGGCCTTGCGCAGCGCCTGCTCGTTCTCGATCTCGTGATCCGGCGCCATCACGACGACGTTGCCGTGCGTGTCGTAGCCGGCACGGCCCGCCCGGCCCGCGATCTGGTGGAACTCTCGCGCCGACAGGCGCCGCATCCGGGTGCCGTCGTACTTGGACAGCGCCGAGATCAGCACGGTGCGGATGGGCACGTTGATGCCGACGCCGAGCGTGTCCGTGCCGCAGATCACACGCAGCAGGCCGCGCTGGGCGAGCGTCTCGACCAGGCGGCGGTAGCGCGGCAGCATACCCGCGTGGTGCACGCCGATGCCCGCGCGCACGAGGCGCGACAGGGTCTTGCCGAAGTTCGTCGTGAAGCGGAAGCCGCCGATCGCCTCGGCGATCGCGTCGCGCTGCTCCCGCGTGGCGACCTTGACGTTCGCGAGCGCCTGAGCGCGCTCCATGGCGGCGGCCTGCGCGAAGTGCACGATGTACACGGGCGTCTCGCGCTCCTCGAGCAGGCTCTCGACCAGCTCGTGCGCGGCGCGCTTCTCGTACGAGAAGTGCAGCGGCACGGGGCGCTCGGCGCCCGCGACGAGGGCGGTCGTCCGGCCGGTGCGGCGGCTGAGGTCGGCGCGGATCTCCGTGGTGTCGCCGAGCGTGGCGCTCATCAGCAGGAACTGCGCGCGGGTCAGGAGCAGCAGCGGAACCTGCCACGCCCATCCGCGGTCCGTGTCGCCGTAGTAGTGGAACTCGTCCATCACGACCTGGTCGACGTCGGCGTCGGCGCCTTGCCGCAGGGCCAGGTTCGCGAGGATCTCGGCCGTGCAGCACACGATGGGCGCATCCGGGTTGACCGACGAGTCGCCCGTCACCATGCCCACGTTCTCGGGTCCGAAGATGTCGACGAGCGCGAAGAACTTCTCGCTCACGAGGGCCTTGATGGGCGCCGTGTAGTACGTCCGGCCGCCGCGCGCGAGCGCCACGGCGTGCGCCGCGATCGCGACCAGCGACTTGCCGGTGCCGGTGGGGGTGGCGAGGATCACGTTCGCCCCCGACACCAGTTCGATCACGGCCTCGTCCTGGGTCGGATAGAGGCTCAGGCCCTCGCCCTCGGCCCACTGCACGAACGCGTCGTAGATCCCGTCGGGGTCGCCGTCCGTCGCGCGCACGGACTCGAGAAGGGTGGAGGGCATCCCGTCGAGTCTGCCTCACGCGCCCCGCGATCGAGAATCGGTGCGGACCGGCCCTTCCGAGCGCTCACAAGGGCCGGACGGCACCGGGACGGCCCGGGTCACCCCTCCAGCGGCACCCCGCCGTTCTGGCACGTGGCGCAGTACTGCGCGTTGCCCTTGGAGCCCGGCACGTCACGCACCTCGTCGCCGCACACGGGGCAAGGCTCGCCCGTGCGCCCGTGCACGCGCATCGCCGCCACCTTCTCGGCCTTCTGCCGGTCGATCGGGATGTCCCGGCGTGCGACGAAGGCGCTGCCGAGCACCTCGCGGATCGCGGCGAAGAGGCGCACGCGCTCGTCCTCGGTGAGCGCCGCGGCGTGCGCCGTGGGGGCGAGCTTCGCGACGTGCAGGATCTCGTCCGAGTACGCGTTGCCGATGCCCGAGAGCGACTCCTGCTCCTGCAGCAGCGCCTTGAGCTGCTTGCGGCGGCGGCCCGTGATCCGGTCGAACGCCTCGCGCGTGAAGGCGTCGCTCACCGGATCAGGTCCGAGCTTCGCGATGGACGCCTCGCTCGTGGGGTCATCGGTCACCGTGAGGCTCAGCGACAGCCACTCCCCCGCGTCGCTCACGGCCAGCTCCGCGCCGTCCTCGAACCCGATCCGGGCGATCGCCGGCGGCGCGTCGTCGGGCTCGGGATCGCCGTCCTCGCGCCAGCGGGCCCAGCCCGCGCGGCCGAACCCGATCAGCAGGCTCGGCCCATCGGTGTCGAGCGCTACATGCTTGCCGAACCGCCGCACGCCGGTGACCCTGCGACCGTGCAGCTGCTCGGGGCGCCTCTCCCGCGACTTCCACGCGCGGAACTCCTCCAGCTCGATCCCGGCGATCACGCGGCCGGTCGCGGTCGCGCGCAGGAACCCGGCGAGCGCATCCACCTCGGGCGATTCGGGCATGCGGCCATCCTGCCCCGCCCGCAGCGCGCGGACCACCCCCGGTCGTCGAGCGGAGCGAGCGCCGGCGCACCGACGTCAGGCGGTGCACTCCCCCGTCGCCACGGGGGCGTCGAACCCGGCCATGCCGTCGAGCACGGGGCCGAGCTCGGTCGTGGTCATGGCGTAGCCGATATCGGCGCGGGCCTCGTCGCGCGCGAAGACCACGCCCGCGACCTCGCCCTCCGGGGTGAGCAGGGGCCCGCCCGAGTTGCCGGGAACGACCTCCGCGGCGAGCGCGTAGATCTCGCGGTCCGATCCGCCGCCGCCGTAGATGTCCTGGGCCGTGATGGTGCCGACCGAGACGACCGACGCGGGCTCGGTCTCGAACGGGCCGCCGTGCGGGTATCCCTGCACGGCGGCCGAGTCGCCCTCAGCGAGCGGGTCGACCACGGGCAGCGCCGCCGCGTCGACGTCGACCGCGATCACCGCGAGGTCGTCGGCCGGGTCGAAGTACACGACCACGCCGTCACGGGCCGGCTCGTTCGGCAGCTCCACGAGCACGGACTCGACGCCCGCGACCACGTGCGCGTTCGTCACGATCCGGTCCTCGGCGACGACGAAGCCCGATCCGGTCGAGCTCACGCCGCACGCGTACGCGACGCCCGAGATGCGGGCGACGGATCCGGATGCCGCGGCGAGCGCGCCGCTTCCCGGATCGACCGTCGGCTCGGGCACGTCCTGCCCCGGGTCCACGAGGCCGCCGATCGTCGGGATCGTGTCGTCCAGCACGACCGAGCGGAACTCGGCGAACGCACTCGCGAGGGCCGGAGGGGTCGCGCGGTCGATCGCGCGCAGCACGCTCGAGGACGCCACGGACGACGAGATCACCGGGATGCCGGCGGTGCCGATCGCGGTCCCCGCCGCTGCGAGCGCGAGCGCGGTCACGAGCACGCCGAGCGCACCGCCGAGCAGGCGCTCGACCGCCTTGAGCTTGATCTTGTCGGCGCCGAGCCGCAGCAGCCGGCCGACCGCGGTGCCGAGCGCCGCGCCGACCACGAGCAGCCCGACCACCGCGACGAGAACGGCCGTGCCGCGCCACTCGCGGTTGGTGACGGCGTCGTTCACGAGGGGCACGACCCAGGGGGTCGCGAGCCCGCCGAGGAACAGGCCTGCGAGCCCGCCGAGGCCCGCGAAGAAGCCGACGCGCGCGCCGACCACGAGCGCGCCGATCAGCAGCGCGATCACGACGATGTCGATCAGGTTCACGCGTCACGTTCCTCTCGCCGGGTGCCTCTCACGCTAGGCGACGCGGTTCGGATCGCGGCGGGAGGTTGCTGGGAACGCGTCAGGACGGATCCGCCGGCGGCGCGAGCAGCTCGTCGAGCAGCGCGAGCGCGGCCTCCTGCGGCGCATCCGGATCCAGCAGCCACTGGGTCTGCAGGCCGTCCGACGCGGCGATCGCGAGCGCCGCGACCGCGACCGGGTCCACGTCGGGCCGGATGCGCCCCTCCGCCTGATTGCGGCGGACCCGCTCGGCGAGGGTCTCGCGCTGCCGCGCGAAGCGCTCGGTCGCGAACTCCCGGGCCGCGGGGTGCTCCTCCTCCAGGGCGGAGGCGACGAGGGTCGAGTAGAGCTGCACGAGCCCGGGGACCTCGCGGTTGCGGGTGGCGGCGTCGCGCATAACCTCGACAGGGGTCGCCCCCTCGGGATGGCGCGGTCGCGCGCCGCCCGTCTCGGATGCCCGGTAGACCTCGACCAGAAGCTCGTCGAGCGAGCCGAAGTAGTGCTTCAGCGCGGCGTGCGTGACGCCGACCTCCTCGGCGATCGCGCGCAGGCTGGTGCGCTTCGAGCCACGCCGCGCGAACACCTCGATCGCCCGGTCCAGGATCTCCCGGCGGCGCGCGATCCCCTTCGGATAGGGGCCGCGCGCGGCGGATGCGGGCTGCTCGTCGGTCACGCCGTCATGCTAGCGAACTCAAATCCTCCATGTGGAGGTTTTTCTGCTACCGTGATGCCATCCGGGTCCCAGGGCCCCTGTCGAAGACGACCCACGAAGGAGCGCGACCGATGCCGGTCCAGACATCCATCCAGCTGTTCACCGTCAACGCCGCGCTCGAGGCCGACCTCGAGGGCACGCTCGCCCGGGTCGCCGCGCGCGGCTTCACGTCGGTCGAGCCCTACGACTTCGTGCGACGCGCCGAGCCGCTCGCCGCGGCGCTGCAGGCCCACGGCCTCGCGGCGCCGACGGGCCACGCTTTCCTGGCCTCGACCTCGTTCGTGAACCCCGACGGCAGCGGCACGACCGTGCCGGTCCCCTCGCCCGAGACGGTCTTCGAGGCCGCGAAGGTGCTCGGCATGCACACGGTCATCGACCCGTACACCGAGCCCGCACGCTGGCAGACCCGCGAGCAGATCGAGGAGACCGCGCGACTGCTCAACGCGGCCGCCGAGATCGGCGCGCAGCACGGCATTCGCGTCGGCTACCACAACCACGCGCACGAGCTCGAGGCGACTATCGACGGCAGGACCGGCCTGGAGGTGCTCGCCGACCTCCTGGACGAGCGCGTCGTGCTCGAGGTCGACCTGTACTGGGTGGCGCGCGCCGGCGTCGACTCCCCCACGCTGCTGCGCACGCTCGGCGACCGCGTGATCGCCGTGCACGTCAAGGACGGCACACTCGACCCCGAGCAGGTCGCCGCCTATCCCCCGGCCGACCAGGTGCCCGCGGGCCAGGGCGCCGTGCCGCTCGCGGAGGCGATCGCCGCCGCGACCGCACTCGAGGTCGCGATCGTCGAGTTCGACCACTACGACGCCTCGGCCCGCGGCGGCGACATCTACGACGCGATCGAGCAGAGCCGGGCGTTCCTGAGCGGTCTCGGTCTCGACGTGAAGGTCGACGCCTGATGGCCGCCCCCGTGGGCGTCGGCATCATCGGCGCCGGCAACATCAGCGACCAGTACCTGACGAACCTCACGAAGTTCCCGGATGTCCGCGTCCTCGCGGTCGGAGACCTCGTCGAGGAGCGCGCCCGCGCGCAGGCCGACAAGTACGGTGTGCCGCGCGCGGGCACGCCCGACCTCGTGCTGAACGACCCCGACATCGAGATCGTCGTCAATCTCACGATCCCGGCCGTGCACGTCGAGGTTTCCGAGGCCATCGTGGCCGCGGGCAAGCACGTCTGGACCGAGAAGCCGATCGGCGTGAACCGCGAAGAGTCGCAGCGCCTGCTCGACGCCGCCGCCGCGGCCGGCAGGCGCGTCGGCGTCGCGCCCGACACCGTGCTCGGCCCGGGCGTGCAGACGGCCAAGCGCGCGATCGCGCGCGGCGACATCGGCCGCCCGCTGTTCGCGCAGACGACGTTCCAGTGGCAGGGGCCGGAGATCTTCCACCCCAACCCCGCGTTCCTGTACGCGAAGGGCGCGGGCCCGCTGCTCGACATGGGTCCGTACTACGTCTCGACGCTCGTGCACGTGTTCGGCCCGGTCGCATCCGTCGCGGCGCTCGGCCTGCAGGGCACCCCGACCCGCTTCGTGCAGGTCGGCGAGTACGCGGGGCACGAGTTTCCGGTCGAGATCCCCTCGACACTGCAGGTGCTGATGGAGTTCGAGCAGGGCGGTCAGGCGCAGAGCCTGTACAGCACCGACTCGCCCCTGCTGCGCCACGGCATCGTCGAGGTCACCGGCACGGAGGGCACCCTGGTGATCCCCGACCCGAACACGTTCGGCGGCCCGATCACGATCACGCGCAAGCTGGAGCGCCACGTCGTGCCGCCCGAGCCCGTCGTGCAGGAGGTCGTCGAGGTGCAGCAGGAGGGCGTCCTGACCGGACGCGGCCTGGGCCTGCTCGACATGGTCCGCGCGATCCGCGACGACCGCCCGCACGTCGCCACGGGCGAGTTCGGCTTGCACGTGCTCGACACGCTGCTGGCGATCGAGGAGTCGGCCGAGGCCCGCGGCTTCGTCCAGGTGCAGAGCACGCTCACCGAGGTCGGCTCGCTCGGCGCCGACTTCGACCCCTTCGCCGCGACGCTGTAGCAGCCGCAACCATGAAAGCGGGCCCCCGCCGGATGGCGGGGGCCCGCTTCTCGTCGCGGCTCGCTCAGCCGATGTCGGACTTGCGGATCTTGCCGTGCACGCCGACCGTGCGGTCGACGACCTGCGACACGACGAAGTCGGCGGCGGCAGACAGGTACGCGTACGCGATCGCGCGGTCCATCCCGAGGTCGTGCTGCAGGAAGTCCAGCGCGTTCACGACCGCGCGGCGCATGGCGATGTCGAGGTCGTTGATCTGCCCGTCGACCGATCCGTTCGGATCCGACAGGCCGATCGGGATCCACAGGTCCTCGGTCTCGGCGAACGGGTATGTGAACGCGACGGACGGCGCGTCGCCCGAACCGGGCTTGCAGACCGTGAGCCGGAAGGTCCCGCGCAGCGATCCCTCCATCGCCGTGAGCGCGACCTCTCCGTCGCCCATCGCCATGTGCGGGTCGCCGACGTAGAACAGGGCGCCCTCGGCGCTCACGGGGACGTAGAACGTGGACCCCGGTCCGAGCAGGCTGATGTCGATGTTGCCGCCGCCGAGCGTCGGCGGGATGGAGTTCGCCTCCGGCGCGGTCGGCTCGGTGTTCTGCGAGAACGCGACGCCCATCATCCCGAAGAACGGGCGCAACGGGAACTTCGCGCGGCTCGCGCCCGAGCCGACCACCGCGCTGGTTCCCTGCACGCTGGCGAGCACCGACACGTTGCCGTACTCGGTCGGGATGCCCGTCGACCGCCCGTCGGTCTCGACCGGCGGCATGACCTCGTCGAGCGTGATGCCGGCGGGCGCCCCGTTCGACGTGACGGCGAGCGATCCCTTTCCGTGCCGGGACGAGATCACGCCGTAGGGCACGCGCGGGCGCGCCTCGAGCGTCTCGATCTTGAGCACGTCGCCCGGCTGGGCGCCCTCCACGAACACCGGCCCGGTGACGACGTGGGGCCCGTCGCGGTCGAAGTCGCGCGGGGTGCGCGTGTACCCGGAGGCGATCGCGACCGCGTCGTCGAGCACCTCGCGGCGCGAGAAGCCGTGCTCCGCGAAGTAGGCGACCGGGTCGCGCCCCTGATCCTCCAGGATGCCCTCGTGCGAGACGGCGTCGATCGTCACGGTCTGCCCCGACCGGATGCGCGCCGTCGGCGACGCGTGCACGGAGGGGACGTAGCCCCACAGCACCTCGTCCGGCTCCGAGCCGAGGTACACGTCCCCGTCGATGCGGCCCCGACCCGGCTGGAGGACGCCGGTGTACGCGTCCGCCCGTCCGGTGACCGGTGCGGCCGCCGCGGGCCGAGTCGCCCCCAGCGCGAGGGCGGTGCCCGCGCCGACGGCCGCCGCCGCCTGCAGGAGCCCGCGCCGGCCGATGCCCCGCTCGATCGTCTCCGCCGCCTGTCGGCCTTCGTGTTCCATCGCAGCTTCCTCTCTGCCGGGTCCCTCGTCGACCCCGACACCCGCGACGCTAGGAGCCGGCCGTTACCCCGGAGTCAGCCGCACGTGTCGGCGCGGTAAAACCGCTCCCACGCCGCCATCCGCCTGCTGAGCGCGCCCACTCGGCGCGCGTCCTACTCGACGGAGGGCGGGGCCGCGGCGCGTGCGACCTCATCCGCGACGCTCGCCGGGCAGCGCGCGGAGAGCGCGTAGCGCAGCAGGACCACGTCGCCGATGGGCCGGGTGTCGAGCAGCCGCGCGCGGTGGCCCTCGTCCCACGGGAACCGGCCGGGCTGCACGAACCGGGGCGCACCGGGCTCGCCCACGAAGAACGGGGCGACCACGAGCTGGAGCTCGTCGGCGAGCCGCTCGACGAGGAACTGGGTGTGGAGCCGCCCGCCCCCCTCGACCATGAGCCGGCCGATGCCCCGCTGCGCGAGGTCCTCCAGCACGAGCGTCATCGACACGTCGGCGCCGACCCCGACCACTGTCGCCCGCGAACCCAGAGTGCGCGAGATGCGCGCCGCCTTTCCGGCCGGGCAGTAGACCAGCTTCTCGACGTCACCCGCCGTGAAGAACGAGGAGTCGGCCGGCAGATCGCCGGTCGCGGTCACGGTGACCTTCACGGGTGACTCCGTCAGGCCGCGCTCGACTCGGGCGCGGCGCCGCTCCTCGCTGCGCACGAGCAGCCGCGGATTGTCCCGCCGCACGGTGGAGGCGCCGACCATGATGGCGTCGCTGTCCGCGCGCAGCTGATCCACGCGATCGAAGTCGGCCTCGTTCGACAGCGCCAGGCGATGCGGCGCGGCGGTGTCGACGCATCCGTCGAGCGACATGGCGCAGCTGAGCGTGACGTAGGGGCGGCTGCGACGGTCCGTCTCGCGCGATCCGGTCATGGTTCCTCCTCCCGGAGGGCGGACGAGATCCGCGTCACCGTGTCCCGCCAGCCGCGCAGGCGCGAGCGCGCGCGGACGGCCGCGTCCTTGAGCCCGCGCCGCAGCGCCGGATCCGACATCCACCGTTCCAGCGCGTCGGCGAGCGCGTCGACGTCGCCCGGCGGCACGAGGATCGCGGCGGCCGGGTCGACGGCCTCCGGGATCCCGCCCGTGCGGCTGGCGACGACGGGGATTCCCCGGCCCTGCGCCTCGGTGATCGCCATGCCGTACGTCTCGGTGCGCGAGGGCGCCACGAGCACGTCGCTGCGCCGGTAGATCCGGTCGAGCCCGGCGGCGGCCTGGACGCCGGCGAACTCGACGCGCGCCTCCACGCGACCTGCGCGCGCCCGCTCCCGTACCGCGCCGGCGAAGTCCGGATCCACGCCGGGCGCGCCCGCCAGCGTGCACCGCCAGCCCTCGACCCCGCCGAGACGCACCAGCGCGTCGACGAGCACATCCTGCCCCTTGTGCGGCGCGAGCACCCCGACGCACAGGAGCTCTCCGCCTCCCGGCGTGCCGGTCGCCACCTCGGCCCGGGCGCCGCCCGGCGCCGCCACGACGACGTCGCGGATCCCGCCCGCGGCGAACTGCGCCGCCGCCCACTCGCTCACGGCGATCACCCGGTGCGCCGCGCGCAGCGCGCGCCACTGACCGTCGACCGCGGCGGGATCGGCGTCGGGGAACGCGTCGACGACCATGTGCGCCAGGATGACCACGCGCACGCGACGGGCCCCGTCGTCGATCGCGCTCGCCGACGCCCCGGCGATCAGGCCGTCCACCAGCGCGACCCCGCCGTCCGGCACCGTCGCGAGGGCGCGACGCACGTCCCGATCCGCGCCCGGCGCGACCTCGGCCATCCGCACGTCCCAGCCCGCGTTCGCCAGACCGTCCCGCACATGGCGGTCGTAGACGTTCCCGCCGCTCACCCGCGCCGGATCGTCGATGCCGGTCGGCACGACGAAGGTCGTGGTCGCCATCACAGCTCCAGTTCGTACGACGCCCACGCGACGTGCGACTCGTGGAGCGTGACCGCGATCCCGTGCAGGTCGCCGGCATCCCTTCCGAGCGTTCCCGTGCGCGCCGCGGTCGCGAGCTGCTCCGCGATGAACTCGCAGAGCCGTTCTGTGGTCGTGTTCACGCCGGCGAAGCGCGGATCGTCGTCGAGGTTGCGGTAGGTGAGCGACGACAGGATGTCGCGCAGCACGTCGGAGGCCCGGCCGATGTCGACGACGACGCCGTTCTCGTCCAGCTCCGCCGCGCGGAAGGCGGCGTCCACGACGAACGTGGCGCCGTGCAGCCGCTGCGCCGGCCCGAACATGTCGCCGGTGAAGCTGTGGGCGACCATCATGTGATCGCGGACCGTGAGCGTGTACATCATCCGTCTCTCCAGTTGATCGTGTGGCACAACCCCGGGATGCCGCCGTCCGCGATGCCGGCCATGACCTCGGGCAGGTCGCGCCACGGCGACTCGCCGGTGAGGAGCGCGTCGAACGCCGGGTCTCGCAGCAGCTCGAGCGCCAGCGCGAGCCGTGTCGCGGGCGTCCGCGTCGCACGGCGGCGCGGGGCCACGAGGCCGACCTGGCTCGAGCGGATGGTGAGCCGTCGCGAGTGGAAGTCCTCGCCGAGCGGCAGGCTCACCTCGCGCGCGCCGAACCAGCTGGCCTCGATGATCTCCCCCTCGGTCGCGGCCGTCCGCAGGGCGAGCCGCAGCCCGTCCTCCGACGCACTGGTGTCGATCACGATGTCGCGCTCCTCAGGGGCGTCGTCCGGGGTCCGGAACGGGACCTCGAGGGCGGCGCAGGCGTCGGCCTTCGCGGTGTCGCGGTCCACCACGACCACGTCGGCGCCCGGGATGCCCTGCGCCAGCCGCGCGACCGCGCAGCCGATCATGCCGGCGCCGATCACCGTGATCCGGTCGCCGACGAGCGGAGCGGCGTCCCACAGCACGTTGACGGCCGTCTCCACGGCGCCCGCAAGCACGGCCCGCCGCGGCGGCACGCCGTCGGGGACGGGCGTGACGGCCGTCTCGGGCACGACGAAGACGGACTGGTGCGGGAAGAGCGTGAACACGGCCCTGCCCCTGAGCGCCGCGGGACCGTGCTCGACGACGCCGACGTTCAGATAGCCGTACTTGACGGGCGCCGGGAAGTCGCCCTCCTGGAACGGCGCGCGCATGCGCTCGCGCTCCCGCGCGGGCACCTCGCCCCGGAACACCGTCGCCTCGGTCCCGCGGCTGATGCCGGTGAACCACGTGCGTACGCGGACCTCGCCGTCGCCGGGTTCGCCCGCCTCGACCGTACGCAGCCCACCCCGCCCGGGCTCCTCGACCCAGAACGATGTCTCGCTCGCCATCTGCCGTCCCTCCGAGCCGGCGAAGGAGCTCCGACTCGCTCCCACTCTGTCCCCGGGACATGGCCTTGGCCAAGGGGTTGCGCGGGAGGGGCGAGGGCTGGCAGTGGCTCGCGGGGCCCGTCCATTGCAGGCCCGGCGTCGGACATCGCATCGATCTGCAGGACGCGGCCGACATGAGGCGAGGAGATCTGCACGGTTCAGCAGATTCGCGTGCGAGATCGTCCTTTGTTCTGCAGATCATGGACCCGGGTAGCGCGCCAACGAGAAAGCCCCGGATGACCGGGGCTTTTCTGCGGAGACGGAGGGATTTGAACCCTCGGTCCCCATTAAGGGGACTCCACCTTAGCAGGGTGGTGCACTAGGCCTGACTATGCGACGTCTCCTGGCCTTCGGGAGATCCCGAAGGACCGCGCGCCCTCGCGGGCGCAGTCCCTCCATAGTAACCGCTCGCCGCACGAGCGCGAAAACGGGGGTCTCAGCCGATGGGGTTGGAGCAGCTGGTGTCCTCGGCGGTGCGGCCCGGGGCGGGCGCGGCCGTGGCGACCGGGGGCTCGCTGACCTCGGGCGTCGGCGTCTCCGACTCGACCGGCGCCTCGGGCTCGGTAGGCTCCGGCGACGCGGCGACCTGCTCGTCCGGGATCACCGACTGGTTGGCCGCAATCAGGCCGAACAGCTGCGCCGCGGCGGTGTCGTCCGAGATCACGCGGTTGCGGTCGAGCGGGTCCTCGAGCACCGGGTACTGGAGGAACTCGATGTCCGACAGCGGCACCGAGCTCGCCGCCATGGCGATCTGGACGAGCGTGATGGGGGTGAGCTGGGCGCTGGGGTCGACGTTGCTCACGGTCGTCCGCGCGAGGCTGAGAAGCGTGCCCGGGTTCGTGAGCGTCTCGGCGCTCATGAGCTTGCGTGCCAGCGAAGACATGTAGACCTGCTGGTTGCTGATGCGCGCGAGGTCGCCGCCGCCGACGCCGTGGCGCGACCGCAGGAAGGCGAGCGCCTGCTCACCGACCAGCGTGTGCGTGCCCGGCTCGAGGTAGAGCATCCCGGCGTCCACGTCGTTGATCGTCTGGTCGACGCAGACCTCCACACCGCCGAGCGCGTTCGTGATCTCGATCACGCCGTTCCACGTCACGGTCGCGGCGTAGTCGATCGCGAGCTCGGGGTCATACTGCGTCGTGATGCTGTCGATCGACTTCGCGACGCACGCGAGGCCGCCGGCCGCGTAGGCCTCGTTGAGCATGCGGCGATCCGACGCGGGCGTGACCTCGCCGGTCTCCGAGTTGGTGCACTCCGGCATGGGGCCCATGAGGTCGCGGGGGAACGCCACGACCGAGACCTTGCGCGGCTCGGGCGAGATGTGCACGAGCAGGTTGACGTCGTTGAGGCCGGCCTCGAGCTGCCGCCCATCGTCGCCGTAGGCCGAGCGCTCGGTCGGGCAGCGGTCGCCGAACTTCTCGTGCGAGTCCCACTCGCAGATGTCGATGCCGGTGAGCAGCAGGTCGACGCCCTCGTCGTTCACGAGCTGGCCGATGTCGGGCGGCGAGGTGTCCTGGCCCTCGAGCTCCTGCGCGTCGGCCGCGAACGTGGCCGAGAAGTCCCAGGCGGCGTAGGCGGCGACGCCGACGCCGGCGACCAGCACGCACGCCATGGCGATGCCGAGCCAGCGCATCACGCGGCTCAGCAGGCTGGGCTGGGAGAGGTGTCCGTGGCGCGCGATGGTGCGCCGGCCGGGGCGCCGCGGGGACGTCTCGCTCACTCGGGTGTTCCTCTCATCGCACCGCTGGGGCGCGGTGATCCTGCCGGCGGCTCCCCCGAGTGCTCGCACCCCGCCGCCGTCATTCCGCGGAGGGTGTGGGATTCGAACCCACGGGACATTGCTGCCCACTGGTTTTCAAGACCAGATCCTTCGGCCGCTCGGACAACCCTCCTGGAGCAGGGTCTCCCCTGCCGAACAGGCGTCGAGTCTATCCGACAGGCCTTCTCGTCATTGTGCCCGCGAGCTCTGGGCGGGCCCTGAACGGCGCACGGGCATCCGCTGTGGACGAGCGGATGCCGGGCGATCACGCGTCGACGCGCAGCAGATCCCGCATCAGCGCCACGAGCAGCGCGGTGCGCTCGGGGATCTCGCCGACCATCACGTGCTCGTGGTCCGCGTGCGAGCCGCCGCCCACGGCGCCGAGCCCGTCGAGCGTCGGCACGCCGATGCCGGCCGTGAAGTTGCCGTCGGAGGCACCGCCCACCACGACCGCCTCGGGCAGATGCAGCCCGAGCCGGTGCGACACCTCGAGCGCCCGCGCCCACACGCCCTCGGCCGACGACCGCTCCATCGGCGGGCGGTTCACGCCGCCGTCCACGTGGATGACGGCGCCCGTCACCGGCGTCAGCGAGCGGATGGCCTCGTCGACGCGGTGCTGCTCGGCGGCCGTGAAGGCGCGCGCGTCCACCTCGAACGAGGCGTGCGCCGCGACGGTGTTGGTCGTGGTGCCGGCCTTGGCGACCGTGGGGACGACCGAGGTGCCGGCCGCCGCATCGGCGATCGCAGTGACGGCGCCGATCTGGTGCGCCATCTCGACGGTCGCGTTGATGCCCTTCTCGGGCTCTAGCCCGGCGTGCGCGGCGCGGCCCGTGATGTCGATGCGGTAGCGCGAGACGCCCTTGCGGCCGATCTTGAGCGCGCGGCCCTCGGCCGACTCGAGCACGAGCGACGCGACGCAGCCCAGCGCCTCCTGCTCGATCAGGTCGCGCGACGACGGCGAACCGATCTCCTCGTCGCCGGTCACGAGCAGCGTCACCGCCGCGTCGTCCATGTGCCCGAGCGCCGCGATGCCGTGCAGGCCCATCACCAGACCCGCGATCATGTCGTAGCACCCGGGGCCGCGCATGACGCCGTCCTGGATCGAGAACGGGTGCGTCTCGATGGATCCGAGCGGCCACACCGTGTCGTGGTGCGCGAGCACGAGCACGCGCGGCGCCTCGGGGGCCGGCGATCCGATGTGCCAGCGCAGGTGGGTGAACCCGTCGATCACGAGACGCTCGGGCCCGAAGCCCAGGATGCGCGTGCCGATCGCCGAGACGAGATCGGCCGATCGCGCGATCGCCTCCCGGTCGCCGGTGGGCGACTCGCACAGGATGAGGTGCTCCATGTCGGTGAGCATCTGCGGCAGGCTGTCGCGCGCCCACTCCAGCAGCCCGTCGACCTCGGCGGGCGCCCGACGGGCGAGGGCGGTGTCGCGATCCGTCATGTGTCGCCTCTCCTCGGTGCGCGTCAGGGTGTCCTACCGACGATATCCGCCGCACGCCGGGCGCGTGAACCGGGGCGGCTCGCAACGTCATGGAGCCAGGGCGGGAGTGGGAAGCTGGGGATATGCATCCGCCCGCCGACGTCGCCGCCGCGGCCCGCGCCCTCGCGGACGAAGCGCTCGCGCGGGCGGGCATCCTGCTCGAGGAGGCGCACGACGCGGCCGCCTGCCGGAGCGTGTCCGAGGTGCTCGGCCGGGTGTGGGGGCGCACGGGCGCCGAGATGCTCGATCCCGCGCTGCTGGTCGCGCTCACCCACGCCGGCAACCCCGTCACGCTGGCGCTGCGCGAGGACGAGCCGGTCGGCGCCGCGATGGGCTTCTGCGGGCCGCCCGGCACGCCGTTCCACTCGCACATCGTGGGCCTGCTCCCCGAGGCCGCCGGCCGCGGGGCGGGCCGCGCGATCAAGCTCGCGCAGCGCGCGTGGTGCCTCGAGTGCGGGATCGACGCCATGACGTGGACGTTCGATCCGCTCGTCCGGCGCAACGCGCACTTCAACATCCGCACGCTCGGCGCACGTCCGGCCGAGTACCTTCCGTCGCTCTACGGCGAGATGCGCGACGCGATCAACGCGGGCCAGGACTCCGACCGCATGCTCGTGCGCTGGGATCTGACGCGCACGCCGCCCGAGCGGGGCGGCGCGGTCGAGGTCGACGGGGCGCACGCGATCGCCGACGAGGGCGACGTCCCGTCCGCCTACGCGCGGCCGAGCGGCGACGGGCCCGCGCTCCTCGCCACGCCCACCGACATCGAGGCGCTGCGGCGCACGGATCCGGAGGCGGCCCGCCGCTGGCGCTCCGAGACCCGCGCCGCGTTCACCGACCTGCTCGCGACCGGATGGGGCGTCGACGGCTTCACCGACGCGGGGCAGTACGTGCTGCGCCGCGCCGACCAGCCCACGGAAGGAACCCCATGAAGCTCCGCTCGCTCCGGCTGCACCACCTCGAGATGCCGCTCGTCGCGCCGTTCACCACGTCGTTCGGCACGCAGACCGTCAAGCACTGCTTCCTGGTCGAGGCGCAGCTCGAGACCGCCTCGGGCGAGCTCGTGACCGGATGGGGCGAGAACGTCGCGCTCGACCGGCCGGTCTACTCCCCCGAGTACCTGGACGGCGCCGCCGACGTCATCGAGCGCTGGCTCGCTCCCCTGCTCGCCGCCGTGGACGACCTCACGGCCGAGACCGTGGCGCATCACCTGCGGCACATCGTGGGGCACCAGATGGCGAAGGCGTCAGTCGAGATGGCGGTGCTCGACGCGCAGCTGCGGGCCGAGGGCCGCTCGCTCGCGTCGTACCTCGGCGCGGTGCGCTCATCCGTGCCGTCGGGTGTCTCGGTGGGCATCCAGGACTCGGTCGACGCGACCGTGCGCGTGATCGGCGGATACATCGAGCAGGGCTATGCGCGCATCAAGCTCAAGATCCGGCCCGGGGCGGATGTCGCGCACGTCGCGGCCGTGCGGCGCGCGTTCGGCGACGACCTGCCCTTCCAGGTCGACGCGAACGCGGCCTACACGCTCGTCGACGCCGCGCACCTGCGCCGGCTCGACGAGTTCGGGCTGCTGCTGATCGAGCAGCCGCTCGGCGAGGCGGACATCCGGCAGCACGCGGAACTGGCGAGGCTGCTGCACACCCCGATCTGCCTCGACGAGTCGGTCGTGTCCGCCGAGGCGGCCGCCGACGCCATCGCGCTGCGCGCCGCCGCCGTCATCAACATCAAGCCGGGGCGCGTGGGCGGCTATCTCGAGGCGCGCCGCATCCACGACCTCGCCCGCGCGCACGGAATCGCGGTGTGGTGCGGCGGCATGCTGGAGACCGGCATCGGCCGCGCCGCGAACGCCGCGCTCGCGGCCCTGCCCGGCTTCACGCTGCCGGGCGACATCTCCGGATCCGACCGCTTCTACGCCGAGGACATCGTCACCGAGCCGATCCGGATGCACGACGGCGTCGTCGACGTGCCGACCGGCGCGGGCTTCGGCGTCGAGATCGACCCTGAGCGCCTCGAGCGCTTCCGCACCCGCCTGGTCGAGATCGCCCTCTGACGCTTGGGTTGCTTCAACGGTTTCGACTCGCTTCGCTCGCTCGAGCAGCACGGGCAGTCCCGCCCACATGTTGGTTGAGCGAGCGCGCCAGCGCGAGTCGAAACCCAGGTAACGTGCCGCCGCTCAGCTCGGCGCGGCCGCCGTCTCGAGCAGCGTGTCGAGCGCCTGCGCGACGCCGCCCTCGTAGACCGTTCCCGTGAGGTCCGTCGAGACGGCGATGACCTCATCCGGGGCCTGCCCCATCGCGAACGCGCGACCGCCGTGTCCCGACGCCCAGCGGAACATCCCAATGTCGTTGCGTCCGTCGCCGATCACCACGACATCCGACGGGGCGACGCCCTCCCACTCGCGCACCTGCTCGAGCGCGGTGCTCTTGTCGACGCCCTGCGGAGCGATGTCCAGCCACGCGGTCCAGCCCACGGAGTACGACACGTGGTGCAGGCCGATCTGCTCGACGAGGCTGATGAACTCGTCCTCGGAGTGCTCCGGCGACACGACCACGACGCGGGCGACCTGGCGACCCTTCATGTCGTCGATCTCGACGTGCTTCGCGGTGTCGCGCTCGAGGCCCCAGTCGTCGACGTAGTGCGTGTAGAGGCGCGATCCGTCGGCGAGCTCGACGAGGTACTTGGCGTCGGGCAGGTGCTTCTCGAGCAGCGTCAGCACCTCGGTCGGGTCGAACGTCTCGGTCGTGTGCCGCGCGTAGCCGGTCTCCTGCGTGGTGTCGCGGGACAGGATGGCCGCCCCGTTCGAGCACACGACGAACTCGGGCAGGATGCCGAGCGCGTGCAGGATGTACGACGTCGCCTCCCAGCTGCGCCCGGTCGCGATCGTCACGATGTGCCCGGCGTCGACCGTGCGGCGCACGGCCTCGCGCACGCGCGGGCTGAACGACTCGTCCTCGAGCAGCACCGTGCCGTCGAGGTCGAGCGCCACGAGGAGCCGGCGACCCGCCACGCGCTCGTCCGTCACGCGATCGGCTCCAGCACGTCGAGGCCGAGGTAGGGGCGGAGCGGCTCGGGCACGACGACCGAGCCGTCGGGGCGCTGGTGCGTCTCGAGCAGCGCGACGATCCAGCGCGTCGTGGCGAGCGTGCCGTTGAGGGTCGCGACGTGCTCGGTCTTCGCGGCGCTCTCCGGGCGGTGCCGGATGTCGAGGCGGCGCGCCTGGAACGTGGTGCAGTTCGAGGTGGACGTGAGCTCGCGGTACGCGCCCTGCGTCGGGACCCACGCCTCGGTGTCGTACTTGCGCGCGGCGCTCGAGCCGAGGTCGCCCGCGGCGGTGTCGATCACGCGGTACGCGAGGCCGAGCGAGCGCAGCATCTCCTCCTCGAGCGCGAGCAGGCGCTCGTGCTCGGCGGCCGCGTCCTCGGGCGTCGTGTAGACGAACATCTCGAGCTTGTTGAACTGGTGCACGCGGATGATGCCGCGGGTGTCCTTGCCGTGCGAACCCGCCTCGCGGCGGTAGCAGGTGGACCATCCGGCGTAGCGCAGCGGACCGTCCGACAGGTCGAGGATCTCGTCCTTGTGGTACCCGGCGAGCGCGACCTCGCTCGTGCCGACCAGGTACATGTCGTCGGCCTCGAGGCGGTAGATCTCGTCGGCGTGCGCGCCGAGGAAGCCGGTGCCGGCCATGATGTCGGGGCGCACCAGCGTGGGCGTGATCATCGGCGTGAAGCCGGCCTCGAGCGCCTTGCTGAGCGCGTAGTTCATGAGCGCGATCTCGAGCCGCGCGCCGACGCCCTTGAGGAAGTAGAACCGCGCGCCCGACACCTTCGCGCCGCGCTCCATGTCGATCGCGCCGAGCTTCTCGCCCAGGGCCAGGTGGTCGAGCGGGCCGTCGGGGAACTCGGCCGGGTCGAACGCCGGCACGTCGCCGACCTCGCGCAGCACGACGTAGTCGTCCTCGCCGCCGGCGGGCACGCCATCCAGCACGATGTTCTCGATCCGGGCGGCCGCATCGGCGAACGCGGCCTCGGCCTCGGTCACGGCCTGCTGCGCATCCTTGACCCGGTTCGCCAGGTCCTTGGCCTGTGCGACGAGCGCGGCCTTCTCGTCCTTCGGGGCCTTCGCGACCTGCTTGCCGAACGCGTTCTGCTCTGCGCGCAGCTCCTCGAACGCGGCGATCGCGGCGCGACGCGCCTTCTCGGCCTCGACCGCGGCGGTCACGGTCTCGGGCGAGTGCCCGCGGGCCACCTGCGAGCGGGTCACGAGGTCGGGGTTGTCGCGGAGCAGAGCGGGATCGATCACCCGCCCAGTCTAGGTCTCGCGGACGCGGGAGCTCCCTCTCCCCCGGTGCTGGTCGAACGACCCTCCTCCTCTGCTGGTTGAGCGAGCGAAGCGAGTCGAAAGCCCCGGAGCCCGGTCACGGCATCCCCCGCCCCACTACCGTCGAACCATGACGCCCGCTGCCGACGACGGGGCCGACCTCCGCCGCCGCATCCGCCGCGCGGTGCTGACGGTCGCGCTGCTGAACCTCGCCTACTTCTTCGTCGAGTTCGTCGTCGCGCTGCAGGCCCGCTCGGTATCGCTGCTCGCGGACAGCGTCGACTTCCTTGAGGACACCTCGATCAACCTCCTGATCTTCATCGCGCTCGGCTGGGCCCTCGCCCGTCGCGCGCTGATGGGCAAGGTCATGGCGGTGCTGATCCTGGCGCCGGCGGGGTTCGCGACGTGGGAGGCCGTGCAGCGCTTCCTTGCGCCCGAGGCTCCCGAGGTGCTGCCTGTGGTGCTCGCCTCGATCGGGGCGATCGTCGTGAACGGGCTGAGCGCCGTCCTGCTCGCCCGGGTCCGGCATCACGGCGGGTCCCTCAGCCGCGCCGCGTTCCTGTCCGCGCGCAACGACGTGCTCGTGAACGTCGCGATCATCGCGATGGCGGCGATCACGGCCTGGACGTCGTCCGGATGGCCCGACCTCATCCTGGGCTGCCTGATCATCCTTCTGGCGCTGCACTCCGCGTGGGAGGTCTGGGAGGTCAGCGAGGAGGAGCGCCTGGCGGCGAAGGTGCTCGCCGGCGAGGCCGTGGACTGATCCGCCTCCCTCCTCGTCTCTGTGCTGGTTGAGCGTGCCCCTCTGTGCTCGTTGAGCGAGCCCTCTGTGCTGGTTGAGCGAGCGAAGCGAGTCGAAACCGACCGAACCTCCCCACAAGATCTCTTGCAACATTCGAACATTCGTTCTATACTGGCTTCATGGCCACCAACCCGTTCGACCAGCGCTGGGATCTCTCAGACGCGCAGCGCGAACAGGTGCTGGCCATCAAGGCGGGCCTCGCTTATGTCGAGAGCGCCAAGGCGGGCCTGGCGGCGATGGAGGCGACCCTCCAAGCGCAGGCCTACGCGATCGCGCAGGACGTGATGTCGGCGATGCCGGGCCGCCCGTCCTCGTACCAGGTGCCGATCCGGTCGATGGCGGCCGATCTCGCGGCCGTCACGCGCGTGCCGGACACCTCGATGCGCGCGAAGATGGACGACGCCGCGATCATGATCGAGCGCTTCCCGGCGACGTTCACGGCCCTGGCGGAGTCCCGGATCACGGCCGCTCAGGCCCGCGTCGTCTGCGACGAGGGAGGCCGGTTCGACGACGGCGAGCTCCGCGCCCGGTATGAGGAGATCGCGCTCCAGTTCACCGACACCACCGCCGGCAGGCTGCGCCCGATCTGCCAGGCGATCGCCGAACGGCTGCAGCCGCAGACGATCGCGGAGCGCCACGAGGCGGCGAACGAGCGCCGGGGGATGTGGGTGACGCCCGAGCAGGACGGCATGGCGCTGATCCAGCTGCTCGTCGACGCGGCGCTCGCGGCCGGCATCGACGACCGGTCGAACGCGATCGCCCGCCAGGTGAAGACGGGCACCGGCGAGGGTGACGAGGATCCGCGCACGCTCGCGCAGATCCGGGCGGACGTCGTCACCGACATGCTCCTGACCGCGACGCCGACCGCGGCGGGCGAGGGCCTCGACGAGATCCGCGCGGTCGTGCACGTGACCGTGCCCGCCGAGGTGATCGCCGGGGCCGACGACCAGCCCGCGCACGCGACGCGCGTCGGCACCGTCGCCCCCGAGACCGCCCGCCGCCTGGCCGGCCGGGCGCACACCTGGGCGAGGCTCTTCCGCGATCCGCAGACCGGCGCCCTCACCGCCGTCGACACCTACACCCCCACGGCCGAGCAGCGCCGGTTCCTCACCGCGCGCGACGAGCACTGCCGCTTCCCCGGCTGCCGCCGCCCGGTCCGGCGATGCGACATCGACCACACGGTCCCCTACAGCGAGGGCGGCGCCACCGACGTCTGCAACCTGGCCGCGCTCTGCCGAGCCCACCACGTGCTCAAGCACCACGGCCGCTGGGGCTGCCGCAACGAGAACGGCGTCATGGTGTGGATCACCCCCACCGGCCAGGTGCTCCACGAACAGCCGCCACCCACGGTCCGCTTCGTCGCCACCGCCGCGGCGGACGGGGATCCGCCGTTCTGACGCAGGGCGCGATGGCGCCTACCCCGCGACGACGACGCAGCGGTAGCGCGCCCGCGTGAGCCCGACGTAGAGCAGGTCGAACCACGACAGTCCGTGCTCCCGCGCGAACGCGATGCCCGCGTCGCCGACGTCGGTCAGGATGACCGCCTCGGCGTCGAGACCCTTGAACTTGCCGATGGATCCCCAGCGCACACGTCCATGCGCGTCGCCGTCCGCCGCGCCCACGAGCGGCCGCAGCTGAGCACGCAGCCACTTCTCGTCCTTCGTGAAGTTCGGCGCGGCGAGCAGGCGGCCGACGAGCGAGTGCCGCTCGCCGAACGGGCTGAGGATCACCACGTCGTGCGCCTGATGATGCTCGAGCAGCTCGCGCAGGGAGCGCGCGAGCTCGGCGCCCGCGTTGTCGGTCCCGACGGGGACGATCGACAGGGCGCCCGTGTCGTTCGTGACGAGGCGGTGGCTGGAGTATCCGAACCGGCGGCTGAGCAGCTCCTCGGCACCGGATGCGAGCGCCGCGACCTGGCGCACGCCCTGGTCCACCGAGACGTGCATCAGTCCCGGGAAGTGCTCGCGCGCGACCGCGAACGGATCGACGTGCGTGGTCGACGGCCGCAGGATCTGCTGTCGCCGATCGCCGGCGAGCACCAGCTTCGCGTCATCCGCGACCAGTTCGTCGAGGAAGGCGAGGACGCCCGGCAGGCCCGCGACATCCTGGAACTCGTCGATGCACACGACGTCGTACGCGTGCCGGTCGGGCGCCGCGCGGAGCGCCTCGATCGCGAGCTGCGGCAGGCGCTCGGTGTACCAGGCGTTGTCCGCGTCGACCGGGTTGGCCTCGAGGCCGGCGATCCGCAGCATGAGCGCGTTCAGGCTCGTGGCGTGGATGGCCGCGTGGCGACCGAGACGGTCGCGCAGCTCGTCGGCCATCAGCTCGTTCCAGCATGCGGCGAGCACGCGCGCGCCGTGCCCCGCGTGGCGCTTCGCGGCGCTCATCACGAGGTGGCTCTTGCCGGTGCCCGCGGGGCCCTCGAAGTAGATCCGGTCGTTGCGGGCGACCGCGTCGAGGATGCGCGCCTGCGACTTCAGCAGTCGCTGCTCGTCGTCGAGCCGCTCGAGCTTGCGGTCGGCGAGCGTGCGCCCGCCCTCGAGGTCGCCGAGCAGGGCCCGCGCGATCGTCGAGACGTGATCGCCGGTCATCACGGCCGGGTCGTGCGCGACCCCGTCGACCGTGCGGTACCAGGCATCGTGCTCGGCGAGCACCTTCTCGATCAGCGCCTCCGGGCGGCGCAGGTCGTCGCGGAACGCGAGCTCCCACTCGAAGAACTGCATGTCGCCGTGCGTCTCGAACTGGTGGCGCCCGAGCGAGGTGAACCACACGAGCCGCGCGATCGGCTCGGATCCGACGAGGATCTCGCGCCGAGCCAGGAACCCGCGCAGGCTCCGGATCGCCCCGTCGACCTGATCGAACGGGCTCTTGCCCGGGTTCGGCACCCGGTCCAGCATCCACTCGCCGTCGCGGTACGAGACGTACTCGGGGCTCTTGGCCTCGATCACCACGATCCCGCGCCCGGGCACGAGGACGAGGAAATCGGCCTCTCCCTGGAACTGCGTGGCATGCCGTCGCAGCTGCAGGCTGTGGATCACGATCCAGTCGTCATGCCCGCGGACCGAGGCGAACGCGTCGAACACCCGCCGCTCGGATCCGTTCGTGCCCTTGCGGGGGCGGGCGGGGATCATGTGGGGAGGCATGACTGTGCCCGGCGCCTCACGCCCGCGAGGCGAGGTAGGACTCGAAGACGGGGAGGAACTCCGCTTCGGTGACGACCGGGATGCCGTGGCGGGCTGCTGTCTTGGCCTTGCCCGACTGGCTCGCGGGGTCCTCGGCGACCAGCACTGCGCAGTTCTTCGTCACGCTGCCCGTGATGAAGCCGGCCTCGGCGATGGCCCGCGCCCACTCCTCGCGGGGCCGGCTCAGCGTGCCTGTGAACACGACACGGCAGCCGGGCGTCAGCTCGAAAGCGGCGCCGGTCGCGGGCGGCTCCTGACCGACGGCGACCAGTGCCCGCGCCTTCGTCGCGATGGGCGCCTCCGTTGAAGTGGCGGAAGCGACTGACACCGTCGCTCCGAGGGCCGGGAGGTCCGGGACGGGCAGATCGAGGACGGTCGCGATCTGCGTGAGCTCGCGACGCTCTGAGTCCGTCACCGCCCCGTCCGCCGCCGCCTCCGCGAGAGCGGCTTCGAGGTAGCTCCGGTGGAGGTCGGGAAGCCGGTGCGAGGGAAGCTGGGCGACCTCGGCGATCGCACCGAGCTGCCAGTACTCCGCCGCGGAGATGAGGCCATCGCTCAGGACGTCCGCGAGCAGTTCCAGGTAGACGCTCGCGCCGGGATCGTGCGCCTCGCCCGCGATCGTCACGCGTTCCCACAGCGGACGATCGGCCGTGTCGAACAGTGCTGACGGAGCCGCGACCTCGGCCGTGGATTCCGAGGTGGCAACGCGCGTGGCGATCCGCATCTCCGCCAGCTCCCCGCGCACGACCAGGGGGAACCCGGCCCCCACGACATGCGAGCGCCACTCCGCGGTGTGCCCGGCCGTGCCGATGAGCGAAGCGAGGACCGCGGCCGCCGCGCGGGCGTCCTCGAGTGCCGAGTGCGCGTTGCGGTGCTCGATCTCCAGGAGGGCGCAGATGTCGGCCAGCTTCGCGGCGCCGAACACGCGCTTCGACCAGAGCATGGTGCACAGCGCCGCGTACGAGCCGTGCAGTTCATGGCCATGGGCGGCCAGCTCGGCCTGGAGGAAGCGCAGGTCGAAGGCCTGGTTGTGCGCGACGAGGGTGCGACCGCTCAGGAGGTCGATGAGCGCACCCGCGATGTCACCGAACGTCGGGGCGCCCACCAGGTCGGATGCGCGGATGCCGTGAACGTGGGTCGGGCCGACGTCGCGCCGGGGGTCGACCAGCGTCGCCCATTCGTCTTCGATGCGTCCGGACTCATCGAGCAGCACCACGCCGACCTCGATGATGCGATCGCCGCGCACGGGCGAGAATCCGGTGGTCTCCAGATCGATGACGGCGTACGGCATGCGCTATTCCTTTTCACAACGGGACGAAGTCACGGCCGCACTGCGAAAGCGCATCCCGCGTGTGGATTCTGGCAGAGGCAGGCGACATTCCGCCCACTTGGCGATGAATTCGCGAGGATCTATTCCGACCACTGGTGACGCACGACATGCTTCCGCCTGAATCAGCGCCGGAGACCGGCTGTCACTCGATCACCTCGAAGGCGGGGAGTTCCGCGATCAGACGCTGCGTCTCGAGGCTCACCGTGACGAGCGAGCGGATCAGGTCGACCACGTAGCGGGGGTTCTCCTGCTCCCGCAGCCAGGCGTTCGGGTCGTTGACGATGCCCGAGGCCTTGTCGGTGCTGAGCTTGTAGCGGTCGATCACCCATTCGAGCGGGCTGCGGCCGCCGACCTTGTACTCGCTCTCGTTCTCGGGGATGCCGGTGATCGTGAGGTGGGCGTTGTACCGGATGGCGGTGTGGTCCTTGCGCGAGACCCACGCGAGCTTGTCGATGCGATAGAGCTCGTAAGGATCCGCCGGCGGGTCGATGGACGTGATCTGCTCGCCGAGCTCGGCGGGAGCCACGCTCTCGTAGTTCACGTGCAGGTCGGCGAGTTCGCGCCCGATGCGCGCGTAGTCAGCGAAGCCCTTCACCACCGGGATCCGCGGGAGCATCTTCTGCAGGTCGGCCGCGAATGACTCGCGGTAGGTCGGGTGGTGCAGAAGCGCGTACACCGAATAGAAGATGTCGTCCTTCGCCCTGGTGTCGTCGTCCAGCAGGACGCCCGGGAGCGCCTCGCGGTAGCGGGCGAGGGTGGCATCGGTGATGTTGTCGACGCGGCGACAGCCGCCGACGACATCGTCCGCGTCTTCATCGAGGGAGTCGAAGTCGAGGCCGCCGCTCGGGTTGCCAACAGGTTCCCAGGTGTAGCGCGGGAATACTTGGTTGCCACCGTTCGGTGTGAGAGCTGGAGCGACATCAGTCATCCAATGCGTGAAGTCGGCGGCGGAAGGACCTTGGGGTGCAACGATTGCGACATTGCGATGGCTCGAGGTCGGCCATGCCCGTGCCGAGATTCCCGGCAACTCGACGATCTGTCGATCGAACGCGAGCACTTGCTTCACAAATGGTCGGTACAGCGCAACTCGCAGATCTGAACCAGGTCTACTCATGCGCTTCCGGGCGCGACGCCTGGCTTCCATGGATCGAGACCAGGCCACCCTTGACGCGTCTATCTCCCTGGACGGATCGTCGACCAACTTGTTGAACTCCTCGACAGTCGCTTGGGCGCTTCGCGCAACCTCGGCAAGCGAGAAGCCGAAGACCCACGCGTCGCGCGTCGATTCCACGCCTCGGGAGTAGTCCCTAAACACTGCCCGCGCCGTTTCCCGCCCCTTGGCCGCCCTGTCACCCATCGGGCAGAAGGATTCAAAGCGCTCGTCCCTCTGATTGATCCAATCGCCCGCCGCATTCGGCGCAATGATTTGGAATCGCCCAGCCCGCTGCGTACCGTCAATGGATCGCTCCGCGACCAGACGGTCCAGCTTCTCCTCGCGGCTCAGATAATCGCCAACGTCGGCATAGTGGATGCGGGCCGGGCCGGTGCGACTGGGGTCCTTCACCAAGATCGTGATTGCTACGCCTGTCTGCGAGCCCTCACCGAATACCTTACCGCCCTCAGCCTGCCAGTTCTTTACCCGCTGGTTACCGCGCAGGTTTAGTACAATGATCTCAGCGAATTCCGAGATCCAACTAGCACGTACACCCGCTGACATATCGCCATCGAGGAAACTATTGTTCGACACCATGGCGATGGCGCCGCCCTCGGCGCGCAAGCGATCCGTCGCCCACCGAATGGCTCGATAATAGGAGTCGTAGAGACCGTTCTTATTTGTGGCTTTCGAGAACTTCGCGTATGTGCCGACAATCCGGCCGTCAACGAGCGAATACTTCGCATTCTGGGCGTTGTCGTTCGCGCTAGCCTGCTTCCCGCGATACGGCGGGTTCATCACGATCACGTCGATCGGCGTCGCGCGCTGCGCCTCGACCCGCGCTGTGTTCTCCGGGAAGACGCCCACGGCGAGCTCGCTCGCGCGCTCGTCCATCGCGAAGGTGTCGGTCAGGGAAATGCCGGGGAATCCGTCAGCCGGAAGCGTCGTCCCCTCGGGCAGCTCACCGGCGGCGACCGCCTGGTCGATGCACTCACGGAAGACGCTCTCGATGTTGACCGCGGCGATGTAGTAGCTCAGCAGCACGATCTCGTTCGCGAAGAGCTCGTGCTGGTACTTGCGTGCGAGATCCTGCGGCTTGATCAGCCCCGTCTGCGCCAGGCGCGTCACGAACGTTCCCGTGCCAGCGAAGGGCTCGAGGATGTTCACCCCCTCGTCGGTGAGGTGCTTGCCGAAGTGCTGCGCGAGCGCGACGTCGGCCGAGCGCAGGATGTAGTCGACGACCTCCACCGGCGTGAAGACGATGCCCATCGCGTCGGCGAGCTTCGGGAACGCCTTCGAGAAGAACTTGTCGTACAGCGTCACGAGCATCCGCTGCTTGGCGGTCACGGAGTCGAGCCCCCGGATGCGCGACGTGACGCTCGCGTAGAAGGCGTCGAGCGGCTCGCGCTCGCGCTCGAAGGCCGCGTTCTCGTGGAAGGCATCGAGGACGCGCTCCATCGACACCGACACGGGGTTGTCTCGCGTGAAGCTCCCCTCGGGGAACATCGCCTCGAACACCGGCTTCGTGATGAGGTGCTGCGCGAGCAGCTCGATCGCCTCGGCCTCCCCGATGCTCGGGGTCACCGTGGCGCGCAGGGCCTTGACGAAGTCCTCGAACGGGGCGCGATCGTTGCCTTCGGCGCCGAGGTGCGCGGTGATCAGCGCGATGAAGCGCTGGGCGATCTGGCCGATGTCACCGGCCCAGTCGTCCCAGTACATGCGGTCGCCGACCTTGGCGACGAGCTTCGCGAAGACCGAGTCCTTCCAGGCCGCGGCGCTGTCGATCAGGCCGGGCAGGGTCGGCTGGATGTGCGCCGGCCCGGCCGGGTCGGTGTCGACCGGCGGATCGCTCGGGGTATCGAAGGGCGACGCCTCGCGCGGCTTGGGCTTCGTCAGGCTGACGCGCTCGATCAACACCTGCTCGGGCAGGTTACCGGTTACTTGTGCCCGCTGGATCGCCGCGTCCAGTCGCTCGTCGTGAGCCCGCAGCGCCTGCAGCACCTGCCACACGACCTTGTAGCGCTCGTTGTCGTTGAGCGCCTCTTCCGGCGAGATGCCCGCCGGGATGGCGATCGGCAGAACGATGTAGCCGAGGCGCTTGCCCTCGGCACGGCGCATCACACGCCCCACCGCCTGCACCACGTCGACCTGGCTCTTGCGAGGGCTCAGGAACAGCACCGCGTCGAGGCTCGGCACGTCGACGCCTTCGCTCAGGCACCGCGCATTCGTGAGCACCCGCGCGACCGGGCGCCCGTACTCGTCCTGCTCTGGCGCCGCCTTCAGCCAGTCCAGCAGCTCCCCTCGCCGAGTCGCGTTCATCGTCCCGTCGACATGCGCGGCCTGGACCGTCAGGTCATCGGTCAGGTCGTCGTTCTCGATGTTCGACAGGTGCCCCTCGACGAGCGCGGTGAAGTCGCCCGCCACGCCCTTCGAGGTCTTGATGTCCTTCGCGAATGCGACCGCGCGCCGCATGGGGGCGACGTCCGATCCGAATCCCTCGGCGATGGCGCCGGCGTTGCGCTTGGCCAGCGCATTCCAGCAGCCGATCAGCTTGGCCACGTCGGTGACGGCGAGCTCGCGGCCCTCGTGTGCGAGCTCCTGCTGCAGGGTTTCGACGATCTCGTCCTCGCTGATCCCGAGCACGACCACCTTGTAGTCGGTCAGCAGCCCCTTGCGGACGGCCTCGTCGAAGCCGATGCGGTAGAGCACGGGACCGTACAGCGACTCGTCGTCCATGGAGACGAGCTCGGCGTCCTTCTGCTTCGCCGCGTTCTTCACCTCCGGCGCGAAGATGCGCGGGGTCGCGGTCATGTAGACGCGCTTGGTCGCGGCGATGAAGTCGTTGTCGTGGATCTTGACGAAGTGCGACTCGTCCTCATCCGTGAGCGTCACGCCCGTCGTGCGGTGCGCCTCGTCGCAGATGACGAGGTCGAACTCGTCGCCGCGGATCCGCTGCGCCTCGGCGACCGCCTCGATCGACTGGTAGGTCGAGAAGACGACCGTGAGACCCTCGTGCTCCTCGTCGGCGTCGCCGAGGAGCTCGGCGAGCCGCTTCCCGTTCGTCGTCGCGGGTGCGCCGAGGTCCTCCATCATCACGCTGGTGAGGTCGTCGTTCTTCCGGCGCCCGATGTTCGTGTCGGATCCGACCGCGAAAGCGCGGAACCCGAGTTCCGGATCCTTCTCGCGCGACCACTCGTCGAGCGTCTGCTGCAGCAGGGCCAGCGACGGCACCATGAACAGCACCGTCGCCGATCCGCCGGCGCGCTCGGCCGTCCAGCGCTCGGCGAGCTTCAGTGCGGTGAAGGTCTTTCCGGTCCCGCAGGCCATGATGAGCTTGCCGCGGTCGGCCCCGCCGTCCGCCGGCAGGCCCTCCATCACCGCACGGATCGCCTCGTGCTGATGCGCACGCAGCGTCTTGCGTTCGTGCAGTTCAGGCGCCCGCTCCGGCTTGAGCAGCTCGTAGCTCGACCAGTCGATCAGGCTGTGACGCAGGTCCTCCCGGCCGATGCGGCGCACCGGCTTGCTGCGGTTCTTGAGCGCCTCGGCCGCGTTCGCCGACCAGTCCCCGACCGTGGTGTCGATGACGAGACCCTCGGTGAACGGCTCACGCCCCAGAGCCTCGAAGAACGAATCCAGGTCACCCTTCTGCATCCTGTGAGTCGCGGCGTAGAACTTCGCCTGCACCGCGAGCAGACCGCCACCCTGGATCTCGGCGACGATGTCGATCCCGGTGTCCGGAAGACCGTTGCGCCCGGGCCAGTCCTTCCACAGCCACACCGCACCCAGCTGATCCGCCCACAGCGGCTCGGCCTTGAGATAGTGCGCGACGAGCTGCTCGAAGTAATTGCCCTTCATGCGGACGCTGTCGGCCAGACGGTCGAATTCACCGAGAAGTGCTTCGAGCGGGAACTCGACTTCGAGATCGGACTGCTCTTCGGACGGCGTGAATGTCAGGGTCACGAGATGACGGTACATGTACCCGGTGACATACGCCCTGGCACGTCCCACCGGGCACATTCAGGCTGTTCCGGTGGCCCGCACTCCGTCCCCCGCTGCAGCCGTCATCGGCGAGAACATCAGGGGTGCACGCGACGCGAAGAACTGGACGCAGGATCAGCTCGCGGCCGCCACGGGAATCGACTCGTCGAACATCCGCGCGTACGAGACGGGACGCTCGCTGACGAACCTGCACTCGCTGATCCGGATCTCCGAAGCCCTCGGCGCGGATCCCGCGGATCTCCTGCGGGATGTCACGTCCGACATGTTCGTCAGCCGCGCCGACGACGGCCGTCGCACGCGCACGCATCGCGCGAGCGGCTCCAGCGCCGCATAGCCGCCCGGTCGTTGCCCCGATCTGTCGATTCGAACCGGCAGCTCGCGGCAAGGACGTCCGACCACCCCGAATACCCTGATCCACGTGGATCCCCTCGACGCCGTCGACTGGCCGCTGCGCACGGAGCGCCTGGCCATCCGGCGCGCCGCACCGGAGGACGCCGAGCCCACGTGGCGGTGGCGCAGGCTGCCTGAGGTGGGCGAATGGATCACCCGCGCCCCGACCGAGTTCGAGACCTACCTCGAGCAGTTCGTCGACCCCGAGCGGCTGCGCATACAGCTCGTGATCGAGCGCGAGGACGAGCTGATCGGCGACGTCATGCTCCGGATCGAGGACGGCTGGGCGCAGGCCGAGGTCGCCGAGCAGGGCCGCGGCGTGCAGGCCGAACTCGGCTGGACCCTCGACCCCGCCCACCAGGGGCGCGGCTACGCCACGGAGGCCCTGCGCGCCGCGATCGGCGCCTGCTTCACGCAGCTCGGGCTGCGCCGCGTCCACGCCGGATGCTTCGCCGCGAACGAGCCGTCGTGGCGGGTCATGGAGCGCCTCGGGATGCGGCGCGAGGAGCACAGCCGCAAGACCGGCCTGCACCGCTCGGGCGAGTGGATGGACGGCATGAACTACGGCCTGCTCGCCGAGGAGTGGCGCGGATGAGCTTCCTCGGCCTCGACTTCGACGGCCACACAGACCGCGGCATGGGCGACCTGACCGTCCGGTCGAACAGGACGTGAGGGACGCGGCCTCCGACTTCACGATCACGCGCGACGAACGCAAGCGGATCACATCCGCCACGGGTGCCATCCCCTTGAAGCGGACATCTACCGACGCCGCCTCGATCCGGCGCAGCTCGTCGCGGAGACCCAGTCGATCGTCGCCGGTTTCCACGCCTACCTCGACGCCCTCCATGAGGTCGGCTGAAGTGGCTACAATGGCCTCATGAATGTGGCCACAGTCGGGATCCGGGAGCTGCGCGACGGACTCAGTCGCCATCTCGCCGAGGTGCGCGAGGGCACTGAGATCACTGTCACGGATCACGGAAGGCCGATCGCCAAGATCGTGCCCATCGGCGACGAGTCCGGGCTCGAACGGCTCATTCGCGAGGGATACGTGCGACTGCCGACGAGCCCCCGGCGTCCGCTGCCGCCGCCGATCAAGGCGAACGGCACCGTCAGCGACCTCATCGCCGACCAGCGTCGCTGACGTGCTCGCGTACTTCGACACATCCGCCGTGGTCCCGCTGCTGATCGACGAACCGGCGAGCGAGCGGTGCGCCAGGGCGTGGGATTCCGCGCACCGGATCGCCAGCACGGCACTCACGTACGTCGAGGTTCATACCGCGCTGGCGCAGGCGCACCGGCGCGATCGTCTCTCCGACCCGCAGCACCTCGCGGCGATCGACGCGTTCGAGGAGCTATGGAGCCAGGTCACATCGATCACCCCGTCGGATGCGCTCATCCGGCACGCGGCTGCGCTGGGCGCCGCGCATGCCCTGCGGGGCTACGACGCGGTGCATTGCGCGACCGCCGTGCTGATCATGAGCGATGACAGTGTCGCGGTCAGCGGGGATCAGGACCTCCTCCGCGCTTGGCACACGGCGGGGCTCCACACGATCGACGTCTCGTCGTCGGCACACTGAGAACGACGCCGCCTCGCGGCCTAGGCTCATCCTCATGACGACCGCGCCGGCGCCGCTCGAGGGCCTCCTCGTCGCCGACTTCTCGCGCGTGCTCGCCGGCCCCCTGGCGACCATGACCCTTGCCGACCTCGGCGCCCGGGTGATCAAGGTCGAGCGGCCCGGCGCGGGCGACGACACCCGCGCGTGGGGCCCGCCCTACAGCCCGCACGCCGCGACCTACTTCGAGGGCGTGAACCGCAACAAGGAGTCCGTCGCGCTCGATCTGAAGGACCCGGCCGATGTGGAGCGCGCGCGGCGCCTCGCGGCGCGCGCCGACGTCGTGATCGAGAACTTCCTTCCGGGCACTCTCGACCGCCTCGGCCTCGGCTACGACGACGTCGCGCGCGACAACCCCCGCGTGATCTACGTGTCGGTCACGGGCTTCGGCTCCGCGGGCGGCGCGCGGA
The DNA here is from genome assembly GCF_004514465.2 of Microbacterium sp. MEC084. Lineage (NCBI taxonomy): Bacteria > Bacillati > Actinomycetota > Actinomycetes > Micrococcales > Microbacteriaceae > Microbacterium > Microbacterium sp. MEC084. The sequence continues at coordinate 38,627 of NZ_MYFP02000002.1, forward strand.
TGCCCGGATACGACTTCGTGGTGCAGGCCCTCGGCGGCCTGATGCACATCACGGGCGAGCCCGACGGCGACCCCATGAAGGTCGGCGTCGCCCTCGTGGACGTGCTCACGGGCAAGGACGCCGTGATCGGAACGCTCGCCGCGCTGCGCCGGCGCGACCTCACCGGCACCGGCTCGCGCATCGAGGTGTCGCTGCTCTCGAGCCTGCAGGGCGCGCTCGCGAACCAGGCGTCGGCGTACCTCGGCGCGGGCGTCTCCCCCACCCGCCTGGGCAACGTGCATCCGTCGATCGCGCCGTACGAGCTGCTGCGCTGCGCCGACGGCCCGCTCGCGATCGCGGCGGGCAACGACGCTCAGTTCGCGAAGCTCGTCCAGACGCTCAGGATCCCGGAGCTGGCCCAGGACGACCGCTTCCGCACGAACCCGGATCGCGTCGCCCACCGGGCCGAGATGCGGGACGCCCTTGAGACGGCGCTCGCGACGGCGACCGCGGCCGAGTGGCAGGAGCGCCTCACGGCGGTGGGCGTCCCCGCGGGACAGGCGGGCGACATCGCCGAGGGCCTCGCCTTCGCCGAGCGGATCGGGCTCGAGCCCACGATCGAGGTGGTCGACGACGCGGGCGTCTCGCACGGGCGGCAGGTGCGCCATCCGGTGCTGTGGCACCCGGCGTTCGAACCGCCGCGCCGGGCGGCCCCCGCGCTCGACGAGCACGGCGACGACGTGCGCGCGTGGCTCGACGCCCCCGAAACGGCCGATGGCGACGCCGTCGGATAGCGTGAGATCGACACCCCCGCCACCGAAGGAGATGGCCCCATGAGCGGCCCCGCCGACCTGCTCGACCTCGACGATCTGCTCACCGAGACGGAGCTCGCCACCCGCGATGCCGTCCGTGCGTTCGTCGACGAGCACATCCGTCCGAACATCGCCGACTGGTACGACCGCGCGCACTTCCCGACCGAGATCATCCCCGAGCTCGGCCGTCTCGGCGCGCTCGGCATGATCTACTCCGGCTACGGATGCCCCGGCCGCGGCGCGGTCGAGTACGGCCTCACGGCCCTCGAGCTCGAGGCCGGCGACTCGGGTCTGCGGACGTTCGTGTCGGTGCAGGGATCGCTCGCGATGTCGGCGATCCACAAGTTCGGCTCCGAGGAGCAGAAGAACGAGTACCTGCCGCGGATGGCGAAGGGCGAGCTCGTCGGCTGCTTCGGCCTGACCGAGCCGACCGCCGGATCCGACCCCGGCAGCATGAAGACGTTCGCCCGCCGCGACGGCGACGACTGGGTGCTCAACGGCGCCAAGCGCTGGATCGGGCTCGCCTCGATCGCGGGCGTCGCCGTGATCTGGGCTCAGACCGACGAGGGCGTGCGCGGCTTCGCGGTGCCGACCGACACCCCCGGCTTCACGGCGACGCCGATCGCGCCGAAGATGTCGATGCGGGCGTCGATCCAGTGCGACATCACGCTCGAGGACGTGCGCCTGCCCGAGTCGGCCCGGCTGCCCGAGGCGCGCGGCCTGCGCGCCCCGTTCTCGTGCCTCAACGAGGCCCGCTACGGCATCGCGTGGGGCGTGCTCGGCGCCGCGCGCGACAGCTACCTGACGGCGCTGCACTACGCCCAGGAGCGCCGCCAGTTCGACCGCCCGATCGCGTCGTTCCAGCTCACGCAGGCGAAGCTCACGGACATGGCCGTGAAGATCACGCAGGGGCAGCTCGTCGCCCTGCGCCTGGGCCGCCTCAAGGAGGCCGGCAAGCTCGAGCCGCACCACATCTCGGTCGGCAAGCTCGCCAACACGCGCGACGCGATCGCGATCGCGCGCGAGGCCCGGACGATCCTCGGCGGCAACGGCATCTCGGCCGAGTACTCGCCGCTGCGGCACGCGAACAACCTCGAGTCGGTGCGCACCTACGAGGGCACGGACGAGGTCCACACGCTCGTGCTCGGCCGCCACATCACGGGGCTCGAGGCGTTCCGCTAGGAGCCGCGGCGGGCGTCGGGACGTTTCGACTCGGTCGCTTCGCTCCCTCGCTCAACGACCATAGATTTCATGGTCGTTGAGCGAGCGAAGCGAGTCGAAACGGCAGCGACTCACCCGAACAGGTCGGGCCGCCGGTCGCGGAGGTACGGCTGCGGGGCGCCCGTGAGGTCGGCGATCAGCAGCTCCTCGCCCTCGGCCGCGGCGAGCGCGAGCACCGAACCGTCGGCGCCGCACACCGTGCTGAGGCCCGCGTAGACCTGCTCGCTCCCGCCTTCGAAAGACTCCGTGCCGCAGTAGTTGGCGTAGGCGAGCGCGACGCCGTTCTCGTACGCGCGGGCCCGCACGAGCACGGTCGACACGATCTCGTACGGCACCATGTTCGCGGTCGGCACGAGCACGGCCTCGGCGCCGTCCAGCGCGAGCGAGCGCACGGCCTCGGGGAACTCCACGTCGTAGCAGATCAGCATCCCGATCCGGTGTCCGCGGAACTCGAACGCCGCGGGCCGCTCGGTCGCGGGCGCGAAACGCTCGGTGTCGAGCCCGCCGAACAGGTGCGCCTTGCGGTGAGCGCCGACCACGCGCCCGCCGTCGATCAGCTGCGCGGCGTTGGCCACCGCGCCGTCGGGCAGCAGCTCGGGGTACCCGTACGCGACCGCGACCCCGGTGCGCCGCGTGATCTCGGCGACGGCGGCGGCGATCGGCCCGTCCGCCGGCTCGGCGAGCGCGCGCGTCCGCTCGGCGCCGATGTCGTATCCCGTGACGAACATCTCCGGCGTGACGAGAACGTCCGCGCCCTCGGCCGCCGCACGCTCGCACGCCGCCTCGAGCCGCGCCAGGTTGCCCGCGACGTCTCCCGGCAGCGAGGCGCACTGCCAGACCGCGACGCGCAGCGGGGTCATCCGATCACTCCGGCAGCGCCACGGGCGCGAGCTCGTCGAACCGGTCGCCGGGGCCGGGGTTGTCGGGGTGGCTCGCGCCGCCGAAGTGGCGCATCACGCCCCACACCGCGTTGAGCGCGGTCTGCACCGCGCCCTCGGCCCACGCCGGGGTGAACGACACGTCGTCGCCCGCGATGAAGATGCCGCGCTCGTCCGCGGGCGCGTCATCCTGCATGAAGTGCGTGTACATCCGGTGGTTGTACCGGTAGTGGCCCGGCAGCGCGCCCTTGAACGCCCCAAGGAAGTACGGATCGTCCTCCCACGTGACCGTGACGGGGTCGCCCACGATGTGCGCGCGGATGTCGACATCCGGGTAGATCTTCGTGAGTGCGTTCAGCGCCAGGTCGACGCGGCGGTCGACCGAGTGCGGGAGCATCTTCAGCGAGTCCGACATCCACGAGTACGACAGGCAGATCACCGCGGGGCGGCCCGGTCCGTTGTCGAACAGGTAGGTGCCGCGCGTCAGGCGGTCGGTGAGGGTCATGCTCATGACGTCGCGCCCGGTCTCCGGATCCGTGCGCTTCCAGAACGGCTCGTCGACCATCACGAAGGTCTTGGTGGACTGCATGTAGCGCGTGCGGTCGAGCGCCATCCACATGTCCTGCGAGAACAGGCTCTCGTCGCAGTCGATCTCGGTGGTCAGCAGCCAGCTCTGGCACGTCGCGACGACCGCGTCGTGCGTGCGCTCGGTGCCCCAGCGGTCGCGCACGACGAACCGGCCGTCGTCGGCGCGCGAGATCGCGGCCGCGGCGGGGAGAGTCGCGCCGCCATGCAGCGACGCCAGCGTCGTGCCCTCGGGCCACGGGCTGCCCGCGCGAACGGGCAGGTCCCACAGGCCGCGGGGCAGCTGCTCGACGCCGCCCTCGATCAGGCGCTGGTCGGTGTCGCACTCGAGCACGGCCACCCGCAGGATCTCGAGCATCGAGTTGGGGAAGTCCGAGTCCCAGCCGCCCGTGCCGAACCCGACCTGGCCGAACGCCTCACGGTGCCGGAAGCTCAGCTTCGAGAACGCCTGCGAGCTCGCGATGAAGTCGTAGAACGTGCGGTCGTCCCACGTGGCGACCAGCTCGTCCCAGTGCCTCTTGAGCGCGACGGCGTCGCGCGCGCGGATCGCATCCTGCAGGGCCGTGAAGCCGATCTCCTCGAGCGCCGCGTCCCACGCGTCCGAGACCTCGCGGAAGAACTCGGGCAGGTCGTCGAGCGTGCGGCCGTAGTGGGTCTCGCCCCACAGGTCGATCACGGTGCTGCCCGCGGCGTCGGTGAGCGGGTTCGGGAAGGGAAGGTGCGTCAGCCCCAGTGCGTCGGCGTAGTGGAAGAACCCGCGCCCCGAGATCGGGAAGCGCATGCCGCCCAGCTCGGCGATCGCGCCGTCGCCGCCCTCGAACCGGTGCGTGCGCAGCCGGCCGCCGATGCGCGTGGGCTCGTAGATCACGGGAGCGAGGCCCAGGCTCATGAGCTCGTACGCCGCGACCATGCCGGCCAGGCCGGCGCCGATGACGGCCACCTCGCGGCCGTGGGCCTCCGGCGGGATCTCGCCGAGGCCGGCCGGATGCGAGATCCAGTCGTCGAACGGGAACGGGAAATCCGGGCCGAACATCGTGATGCCGGCGGGTTCGCCGGGTCCGGTCAGGAAGCCTTCGTCGGGTGGCGTCGTCGTCACGTCCGGAGTCTATCCGCCGGCTGTCAACCCGCCGCCGCGACCCGGCCGCGGCCCTAGGCTGGCGGCATGAGCGATGACAGCACCGCCCAGGACCCCGCCCGCCGCCGCGCGGCGCTCGTGTTCAACCCCATCAAGGTCGACGGACCGACGCTGTGCGCCCTCGTGGAGCGCCACTCGGCCGAGGCCGGATGGGAGCCGCCGCTGCTGCTCGAGACGTCGGTCGAGGACCCCGGCCAGCACACCACGCGCGAGGCCCTCGAGGAGGGCGCCACGGCGGTGCTCGTCGCGGGCGGCGACGGCACGGTGCGCGCCGTGACCGAGGCGATGCGCGGCTCCGGCGTGCCCCTCACGATCATCCCGAGCGGGACCGGGAACCTGCTGGCCCGGAACCTGCTGCTGCCGCTCGACGGCCAGGACACCATGGTCGCCGCCACGTTCGACGGCGAGACCGTCGACGTCGACATCTGCGTCGCGACCCTCCGCCGGCCCGACGGCCACTCCGAGGAGCACGCGTTCGTCGTGATGGCGGGCATGGGCCTGGACGCCGCCATGATCGCGAACACCAAGGACGACCTCAAGAAGTCGATGGGCTGGGTCGCCTACGTGGACGGTGCCGCCCGCTCGCTCGCGGGCGCCGAGCCGTTCCGCGTCGTGTACGAGATCGTGCGGGAGAAGACCCGCCAGGGCATCACCCGCGCGGTGCCCACCTCGGCGCGGCTGCATTCCGCGAAGGTGCAGAGCATCCTGTTCGCGAACTGCGGCGAGCTGCCCGGCGGCATCTCGCTCATCCCGGACGGGTCCATCATCGACGGCCAGCTCGACGTGGCCCTGGTGCAGCCGACCGGCCCGTTCGGCTGGCTCGGCGTCTGGCGCAAGGTGTGGTGGGACAACTCGGTCCTGCGGCGCACGCGGGCCGGGCGCGCGGTGCTCGAGCGCCGCGGCCGCAGCACGTCGGTGCACTACCTGCGCGGCGTCGCCGCCGAGGCGGCCACCCCGATCCCGCAGCCGGTCGAGCTCGACGGCGACGAGTTCGGCGAGGCCACGCGCGTGTCGTGCCGGGTCGAGAAGGGCGGCCTGCTGGTCACCGTCCCGAAGGGCCACAAGATCACCGCGATGTGATGCAAGCGCGGCGGTCGGCCTCTACTGCAGCGCGGACGTCAGGCGCGCGAGGTTGTCGAGCACGGTCGAGCGCAGCGGCTGCTGGAGCCACTCCTCGAGCGTGAGCTCCCGGCTGAGCTCGCGGTACTGGGCCTCGAGCTGCCGCATCTGCTGCACGAACTCCTCGCCGCGCACCAGCAGCGAGATCTCGAGATTGAGGCCGAACGAGCGCATGTCCATGTTGCTCGACCCGATCACGGCGATCTCGTCGTCGATCGTGAGGCCCTTCGTGTGCAGGATGTACGGCTTCGGGTAGAGCCGGATCTGCACGCCCGCGCGCAGCAGCGCCTCGTAGTAGCTGCGCTGCGCGTGATACACGACCGCCTGGTCGCCTTCCTCCGACACGAACAGCTCGACGTGCACGCCGCGCTTGGTGGCGGCGGTGATCGCGAGCAGCAGCGCCTCGTCGGGGACGAAGTACGGGCTGATCATGATGATCTTGCGCTGCGCCGCGTACAGCAGCCCGAGGAACAGGCGGAGGTTGTTCTCGAACTCGAAGCCGGGGCCCGAGGGCACGACCTGGCAGTCGAGGTCGCCCGTGCCGGCCTCCATGCACTTGAGGTCGATGCCCTCGGGCACGGAGTCTGCCTCGCTGAACCAGTCGGACAGGAACACCGCGTTGACGCTCGACACGATCGGCCCGTCGAGGCGCACCATGACGTCGACCCACTGCAGCCCGCGCCGGATGTTCGCCTTCAGGTTGTAGCTGCGATCCGTGATGTTCTGCGAGCCGAGGAACGCCACGTCGCCGTCGACCACGACGATCTTGCGGTGGTTGCGCAGATCGGGCCGCTGCCACTGCCCCTTGAGCGGCCGGATGGGCAGCGCGAAGCGCCACTCCGCGCCCATGGCGTCGAGCCGCTTGAGCGTGCGGCGGTGGAACGGCTTGACGAGATTGGCCCAGTGGTCGAGCAGCACGCGCACGGGGATGCCGCGGGCCCGCACCTCCTCGAGCGCGCGGAAGAAGTCGTCGGTCGAGTCGTCGGACTTGAAGATGAAGAACTCGACGTGCACGTACTCGCGCGCCTCGCGGATGGCCGCGGCCATCTCGGCGAGGCTGCCCTGGTAGTCGCTGATGAGGCGGACGCCGTTGTCGCCCGTGAGCGGCATGGCGCCGAGCTCGCGGTTCATGCGCACGAGCGACGTGAACCACGCCGGCTCGTTCGGACGCAGGCTGCCGCGCTCGAGCTGATCGCGCGCGGCGTGGATGTAACGGTTGATCTGCTCCTGGCGGCGCCGCCGGTGACGGGGCAGGCGCGGGTTCCCGATCAGGAGGAACAGCAGCGCGCCCGCGATCGGGAAGAAGAAGACGGCCAGCATCCAGGCCATGCCCGCGGTCGGGCGCCGGTTCGGCGGGATGACGATGATCGCCCCGATCCGGATGGTGATGTCGATGACCGTGAGCACGAGGATCCACCACGGCGTGGCGAGGATCACGTCGATCACGGCATCACCTCTTCCCCCGGTAGGACACCAGCGTAATGCTCCGGGGAGACATGCCCGGGCGGCGATGGGAGCCGGTCAGTCGGCGGTGGTCTGGGCCTGGTCGTCGGCGCGCGGGGGCATGCCGCGACGGGCGCGCTCCTCGGCCTCGATGCGCGCGTAGGCGCGGCGCTCGGTGCGATCGAACCGCAGGATGCTGCGCAGGATGTACCAGAACACGACGCAGATCACGAGGGTCGGCAGGAGCGACCACACGACGGCCGACCAGTAACTGTCCACGCTGCCATGGTACGCGCGCGGCCTGGGAGGCCGCCCGGGCCGGACGGTCGTCCCCAGGCCGGTTCCGGCGTCCGGTTCGTCCCGCCCCCTGCCGCGGCATCGCGCCGGGCCGCGACGATCGGCGCATGACCACCGTGATCCGCACCTCGGAGCCCGCCGACCTCCTGTCCCTCGTGCCGCACCTCGCGGAGTGCACGCCGCGCGAGAGCCTCGTGCTCGTGCCGTTCGCCGCACGGCGCACGCTCGGCGCCATGCGCGTCGACCTGCCGCGAGCCTCGCCCGACGGCGGCGGCGACCTGGCCGAGTACGCCGCCACGGTGGTCGGCATGCTCTGCCGCGTGCAGGAGGCCACGCGCGTCGCGGTCGTGGTCTACACGGACTCCCCCTACCGCGATCCCGACGGCAGAATCGCGCGCGCGTCGCTCGTGCAGGAGGTGATCCGCCGCGCCGACGAGTGCGGGCTCGAGCTGGTCGACGCGCTGTGCGTGGCGGCCGACGGCTGGGGCGCGTACCTCGAGCCCGACGGCCCGTTCGCGGGCCGGCCGCTGTCGGACATCCGCCCCGACGACTTCGAGTTCGACGACGATCGCCCGATCGATGTGAGCCGGGCCCAGTCCGACGGATGCGAGCTGCCGCCCAGCGACCTGGCCGAGCGGGAGCTCGTGGCGCGGGAGCTGAGCCGCATGTCCCTCAGGCTCGGCGACGCCACCCTTCCCGCCGTGATCGAGCACGCCATCGAGGAGGAGGCCGACGACCTGCCGCCCCGCGCGCTCGCGCTGCTGATCCACCTGCTCGACCGCCCGGCGCTGCGCGACGTCGCCCTGACGCAGTGGTGCGGCGGATACGACGAGGGCGTCGCGACGCAGGCATGGCAGCTCGCCTGGTCGCGCGGCGACGTCGCGCTGCCGGACGGGCCGCTGCGGCTGGCCGGCGAGGGCCCGCGCCCGAAGGCCCGGCGGCTCGAGCGCGCGCTGGAGCTCGCCAAGCGCCTCGCGTCCTGCGCGCCGCGCGCGCATCGCGCGGGCCCTCTGGTCGCGGCCGCGTGGCTGTCCTGGGCGCTCGGCCGGTCCACCCACGCGGCGCACTTCACAGGGCTGGTGCGCGAACTGGATCCGGATCACGGGCTGGCCGACATCCTGACGACCATGCTCGCGGCCGGGCACCTGCCCGAGTGGGTGTTCGACCGCCCGGTGCCGCGCGGCCGGGCCCGACGCGCGAAGCGCCGCGGCCGCCGGTGACGGCTACTTGACGAGCGGGAAGAGGATCGTCTCGCGGATGCCGAGGCCGGTGAGCGTCATGAGCAGGCGGTCGATGCCCATGCCCATGCCGCCGGTCGGGGGCATGCCGTGCTCGAGCGCGCGCACGAAGTCCTCGTCGATGCGCATGGCCTCGTCGTCGCCGCGGTCGGCGAGCTTGGCCTGCTCGACGAAGCGCTCGCGCTGGATCACGGGGTCGACGAGCTCGGAGTAGCCCGTGCCCTGCTCGTAGCCGTTGATGTAGAGGTCCCACTTCTCGACCACGCCCGGGATCGAGCGGTGCTCGCGCACCAGCGGGCTGGTGTCGACCGGGAAGTCCATCACGAAGGTCGGCTTGGTGAGGTGCGTCTTGACGAAGTGCTCCCACAGCTCCTCGACGAGCTTGCCGTGCGTGGCGTGCGGCGGCACGTCCACGCCGCTCTTCTCGGCGAGCGCGACGAGCTCCTCGAGCGACGTCTCGGGCGTGACCTCGACGCCCGCGGCCTCCGACAGCGACGGGTACATCGAGATGCGGTCCCACTGGCCGCCCAGGTCGTACTCGGTGCCGTCGGCCCACGTGACCGTGGTGGATCCGGCGACCGCGATCGCGGCGTTCTGGATCAGCTCCTGCGTCAGGTCGGCGATGCCGTTGTAGTCGGTGTAGGCCTGGTAGGCCTCGAGCATCGCGAACTCGGGGCTGTGCGTGGAGTCGGCGCCCTCGTTGCGGAAGTTGCGGTTGATCTCGAACACCCGGTCGATGCCGCCCACGACCGCGCGCTTGAGGTACAGCTCCGGCGCGATGCGCATGTAGAGGTCGATGTCGAACGCGTTCGAGTGTGTGATGAACGGACGCGCGGTCGCGCCGCCCGGCTGCACCTGCAGCATGGGCGTCTCGACCTCGAGGAAGTCGTGCGCCGCGAACGTGGCACGCAGGCTCGCCATCACGGCGGCGCGCGTGCGCACCGTGGTGCGGGCCTGCTCGCGCACGATCAGGTCGAGGTAGCGCTGGCGGACCCGCGTCTCCTCGTTCAGCTCGGTGTACATGTTCGGCAGCGGCAGGACGGCCTTGGCCGCGATCTGCCACTCCGACACCATGATCGACAGCTCGCCGCGGCGGCTGGAGATGATCTCGCCCGACACCGCGACGTGGTCGCCCAGGTCGACGAGCTCCTTCCAGCGCTGGAGCGACTCGTGGCCCACGTTCGCGAGCGAGACCATGGCCTGGATGCGCGATCCGTCGCCGGCCTGCAGCGTCGCGAAGCAGAGCTTGCCGGTGTTGCGGCTGAACACGATGCGGCCCGCGACCGCGGCCTGCTCGCCGGTCTCGGCGCCCGCCTCGAGCTCGCCGTACTGCTCGCGCAGGGCCGGGATCGTGTGGGTGACGGGCACGACCACGGGGTAGGCGCCGCCGGCAGCGCTCTCGCGCTCCGCGATCAGGCGCTCGCGCTTCGCGAGGCGCACCGCCTTCTGCTCGAAGATGTCCTCGTCGGTCGGCTCGGACGGGGTCTCGGCAGGGGTGTCGGTCATGAAGAAGCTCCTCGGAAGTCTGCCCTCAAGTCTATGGGCGCGCCGCGGGCCATCCTGTGCGTCCCGACAGCACTGACCCGGGACCGGTCACTCGTCCGGCGGCGTGAGGGGCGGGTCTCCCTCGGTCAGGGCGTGGTCGACCGTGGAGCGGACGAGCGCGGAGAGGTAGCCGCCCGGGTTGTCGAAGCCGATGCCGCGCAGGATGCCGGTGGCCTGGCGCACGATCTGGCGCGAGAACTCGGATGCGGTCTCGATCGCCTCGGCGTAGGCGGCGCGGTCCTCCTCGGCGACGACGACCGGCTCGCATCCCAGCTCGACCGCGAGCGCCTGCGCGATCGGCAGCACGGCGGCGGGCGCCGTGACCGCGGCGTAGGAGGCCGCGAGCTGACGCAGGTCCATGCTCGTGCCGGTGAACGCGATGGCCGGATGCACCGCGAGCGGGATCGCCCCGCGCTCGGCCGCGGGACGCAGCACCTCGATGCCGTGGGCCGCGTCGGTGTGCAGCACGAGCTGCCCGATCTGCCAGGCCTCGAGATCCGCGAGGCCCGCCACGAGCCCCGCGAGCTCCGCCCGCGGCACCGCGACGATCACGAGCTCGCTGCGGCGCACGACCTCGAGCGCGTCGAGCACGGGCACGCCGGGCAGGATGGCCTCGACGCGCTCGTCGTCCGAGCCGCTCGTGATGCCGGTCAGCGCATGCCCCGCGCCGGCGAGCGCGGCGCCGATCACGGGACCCACCCGCCCGGCGCCGATGATGCCCACGCCGAGCCGTCCGTCGCGCCTCATGCCTCGCGCTCCGGGGCCGCGGCGGCCACGTGCTGCATCCAGCGATGGCTGCGGTCCTCGGCGGCGGCCGCGACCGCGCCACGGCTGACGCTCTGCAGCAGCTCGACCGCGTCGTCGCGCTCGAGGCCCGTGACCCGGCCCGACACGGGGCCCATCACGGTGTGGACCTGCGCCCACGCGAGCCGCTGCAGCCGGTCGACCGGGCCCTGCGCGATCGAGAAGCCCTGCAGGCGCGCGAGCGGGAAGATCGCGAGCCTGCGCCAGATCCGGCCCCGCCGCAGCAGCAGCGCGTACGCCGTGACGAAGGCGCCATGACGCCGCCACGACACGGGCCGCCGCCACCAGCCGCGCGCCGGGATGGTCCGGAACGGGTCGCCGGCGGCGGGGCCGAGCAGGCCGTGCTCCCAGAGCAGGGCGCGGTCGGCGTGCGGCATGTCGGGCAGGATGAGCGCGAGCACGCGCTCGACGTCCTCGCGCGTGCCGACGGGCAGCACCGTGTTGAACTGCTGACCCGCGGACGACTGGTCCTGCATCATGCTCTTGCCGCTCATCCGGTTGATCCGGATGGACCACCAGCCGAAGGGCCGCCACAGCAGGGCCTGCGACACCTCGACCGCGAAGATCCGGCCGGGCGGCAGCGTCTCGGTCACCGTCGTGAACAGGCCGAACGTCACGCGCACGCCGTCGGGCGTCGGCGCGATCGAGTAGCGCAGCGACCGCGCGATCTGCGACCACAGCACCGCGAAGACCGTGAGGACCGCGGGAAGGCCGGTGCCGAGGGCCGTGCCCGCGAGCAGCAGCAGGCCGCCGGGATCGTCGGCGACGTTCGCGGCGGCCACCGCGAGCGCGACCCCGACCGCGAGGAACGCGAAGCCGATCCACGGGAGCGCCGAGAGCGCATGCGCGCCGACGAGGCGGCCGGCCGGGATCTTCACGACGCTCTCGGGCACGAGATCGGCGTGATCGACGCCCTCGATCATCCCGGTCACGCCGCCGTTGAGCGCCTGGATGAGCCGCTCCCGCGGCGCGGGCGCGATCCCCGCGGCGGCGTCGCGCGCGGCCTGCCGCGCGGCGCGGGCGCCCGAGGCGAGGCGCAGGATGTCGCCGCGCACGCGCTCCGCGCGCTCGGTCGCGAGGTACTCGAGCGCGACGTTGGCGTCGGCGCCCGCGCCGACGACCTCGAGCTTGGCCATGCCGATCAGCCGCGCAGGGAACGGCCGCGTGAGGTTGACGCCCTGCACGCGGTCGAGCGGCGCCCTGCGGTGTGAGCGGAAGACCAGGCCGCGACGCACCTCGACGTCGTCGCCCGTGATCCGGAACTGGTGGAACCGCCACTGCACCCAGAACGCCCCGACGAGCACGGCGAGGACGATCAGCAGGGCGAGCAGGGCCCACACGAGCAGGCCGTTCCGGATGATCCAACCGAACGGGTCCGAGCCGGGGTCCGGCTGGTCCTCGCCGAGATCCACCCCGGGCGCGAGCACCGCGACGAACCAGTAGACGAGCTGGTCGCGCAGGTTGCCGATCACGATGCCGACGACGATGATCAGCGCGAGCCCGCCCTTGAACAGCGGGGTGAGCGGATGCATGCGGTGCCACTCGCCGTCCGCGAGCGACGAGGCGCCGCCCCCGCTCGGCAGCGCGCCGGGCGCGGGCGGCTCCGCGAGAGGCCGCGGCGGCAGGGCCGGGTCGGTCACAGCCCGGTCCGCCTCGTCTCGGCGACGTGGATCAGCGTGTCGCGCAGCGCCTCGGAGGCCTCGCGGCCCAGCCCGGGGATCTCCACACCCGTGGTCGCGGCGGCCGTGACCATCTTGAGCTTGGCGATCCCGAACGCGCGGTCGAGCGGGCCGTGCGTGATGTCGACGAGCTGCAGGCGCCCGTAGGGCACCGCGACCATGCGCTGCCACAGGATGCCCTTGCGGAACACGATGTCATCGTCGCGCAGCATGTAGCCGAGGGCCCGCGCCTGTCGCGGCAGCACGAGCTGCGAGATCAGCGTGATCGCCACGAGCACGCCGGCGGGAATCCACGCCCACACCTGGCCGAGCGCGACCGCCGGGACGGCGGCGAGGCCCAGCACCACGACCACGAAGATGGCGTTCTGCAGCGTCTGCGACGCGACGTACCGGGGCGAGATCTGGTGCCACGTGCCGTCGAGCGCGAGACGCGCGGCCGAGCGCGGCTCGCGGATCGCGGTGTACGTTCCCTGGTCCAGGACCTCCGGCGCGGGAGGGGCGGCCGACGGCTCGGGGGCGGGCGGCGCCGCGGGCGGCACGTCAGCGCCCGCGGGCGGCTCCGGGTTCGGCGTCGTCTGGCTCTCGGTCATCCGGATCCTTTGCACCAGCGTCGGGGGGAAGGCTGCAGAACTGCTCGGCGATCAGGGCCGCCACGACCAGCACGACCCCCGCCGCGATCGTCGCGATGGTCGTCGCCATCGAGCCTAGCGGCGGGGTCACCGGCCGCGTCGCGACGTACAGCAGCAGCCCGGCGGCCACGCCGCCGACCGCGGCGCCGACGATGCTCGACGCCTTCGCGAGCATTGCGATGCGAACCGCGCGGAACGGGTCGACGCGGGGCGCGTCCGCACGCCGCACCGAACGCCGCACGGGCCACGCCAGCGCGACGCACAGCGCGCCGAGCAGCACGAGCAGGATGGGCAGCCCGGCGGCCGGGGTGAACGTGGCGCGGCCGCCCATCGTCAGCACGTGGTCGACCAGGAACCCCGCGCCGCCGCCCAGCACGGCGGCGACGATCAGCGCCAGCGGCGAGGTGCGGGTCACCCCTCGCCCTCCCGCAGGGCCCGGAGAAGGTCGGCGACCCGCCCGCGGCCAGGCAGGACGGCGTCGGGATCGACCTCGAGCCAGGGCGCCAGCACGAAGTCGCGCTCGGCGGCGCGCGGGTGCGGGAGCTTCAGCTTCTCGTCGTCCGAGGTCAGCTCGCCGTACGCGATCAGATCGAGATCGAGGGTGCGGGCGCCCCAGCGCTCGCGTCGCTCGCGCCCGTGCCGCGCCTCGATCGCGTGCAGCAGCCCCAGCAGCACGCTCGCATCCAGGCGCGTGCGCACGAGCGCGACGGCGTTCAGGTACGCGGGCTCGGACTCATCCGGGCCGTCCAGCGTCAGGGCGACGGACTCGATCGGGGTCGACGCGACGACGTCCTCCACGAGCGGCAGGCGGCGCAGCTCGGCGAGCGCCTGCGCGATGGTCGCGGCGCGGTCGCCGAGGTTGGCGCCCAGCGCGACCACAGCGGTCACGGGCTCGCGGCGCTCGACCGGCGGCATCCCGTCGAGCGGCCTCGTGAGGTCGCGGCTCATTTGTGCTTCCCCTCGCGGTGCGGCGGAAGGTCGCGCGAGGCGTGGACCGTGACCGACACGTCCTGGAACTGCGCCGCGATCGGCGCCTGTGGCTTGTGGACCGTCACGGCCGCGTGCGAGATGCGCTCGTCCTCCATGACGGCGTCCGCGATGCGGTGCGCGAGGGTCTCGATCAGGTTGACGGGCTCGCCGCCGACGATCGCGACGATCTTCTCGGCGAGCTCGCCGTAGTGCACGGTGTCGGCCACGTCGTCCGTCTCGGCCGCGCGCGCGGTCGACAGACCGAGCCGCACATCGATCACGAAGTCCTGCCCGTTCTCGCGCTCGAAGTCGAAGACCCCGTGCCGCCCGAACGCGCGCAGCCCGGTCAGCTCGATCATGTCCACGAAGTTCACTTCGCCTCGCTCCGCTCGCTCGGCACGCCGCCCTGCCAGGCCTCGACCACGGCGATCGCGTCGCGCGTGGCCTGCACGTCGTGCACCCGCACCGCGTGGATGCCGCGCGCCGCGGCGAGCGCGCTGGTCACGGCCGTCGCGAGGTCCTTGCGCTCGATCCGGGCGTCCTCCCCCAGGGCGGAGGCCAGGAACCGCTTGCGCGACGTCCCGATCAGGACGGGGAATCCCAGTTGCTGAACCGCGTCGAGCTCGCGCAGCAGCGCCCAGTTCTGGTCGCCGGCCTTCGCGAAGCCCACGCCCGGGTCCAGGATGATCCGCTCGCGCGGGATGCCCGCCGCGAGGGCGGCATCGACCCGCTCGGTCAGCTCCGCCGCGACCTCGCGGCCGATGTCGGCGTACTCGGCCTTGGCGTACATGTCCGCGGAGGGCCCGCGCCAGTGCCCCAGCGCGATGAGCCCATCCGACGCGGCCACCACGCGCAGGATCTCGGGGTCGGCGAGTCCGCCCGCCACGTCGTTGACGATCGCGGCGCCCGCCTCGACGGCTGCCCGCGCGGTCTCGGCGCGGTACGTGTCGACGCTGACGACGGCGCCGTCGGCCGCGAGCGCCTCGATCACGGGCAGGACGCGGCGGATCTCCTCCTCCGCGCCGACCGGCTCCGCCCCGGGCCGAGTCGACTCGCCCCCGATGTCGAGCACGTCGGCGCCCTGGGCGCGCAGCAGCCGCCCGTGGGCGATCGCGCGCTCGGGCTCCAAGTACCGGCCGCCGTCGCTGAACGAGTCCGGCGTGACGTTGACGATGCCCCAGACCTGCGTCATCCGTGCACCCCGATCAGGGCGATGGCCTCGGCACGCAGCGCGGCGTCCGTGAGCTCGCCACGGACGGCGACCGTGACGGTCGTGCTCTCGGTCTGCCGGGATCCGCGCATGGTCACGCACTGATGGGAGGCGTCCAGGACGACGAGCACACCGCGGGCATCGATCGACGACGCGATCGTGTCGGCGATCTGCTCGCCGAGCCGCTCCTGCACCTGCGGCCGGGCCGCCAGGATCTCGACCACCTTCGGCAGGGCGCCGAGCCCCACGACCTGCTCCCCGGGCAGGTAGGCGATGTGCGCGTGGCCCGCGAACGGCAGCAGGTGGTGCTCGCACGTCGAGCGGAAGCGCACGTCGCGCAGGATCACCACCCCGGACGGCAGCGTATCGGGAGCCGGCCCGTGCGTCACGCTGATCGTGTGCGACAGCGGCTCGGCCGGATCCTGTCCCACTCCCCCGTACATCTCCACCGCGGCATCCGCGACGCGCTGCGGCGTCTGGCGCAGGCCCGGCCGGTCCGGATCCTCGCCGATCGCGATCAGCAGCTCGCGGGTCAGCGCGGCGATGCGCTCCCTGTCGACGGCCACGGCGCCTCCTACGCGGTGGCCGGGCGCGCCTGGCCGGTCGCCGGGCGGTGCGTCGCGGTCTTCGCGGTCTGCTCGGTGGCGGCCGAGGCGGCGACGCCTGCGGCGTCGGCGCGGCGCGGCACCTGGACGGGCGGCAGCGGCGAGACGGGGCGCTCCTCGCTCGAGAGCCACTGCGGGCGCGGCGGCAGCTTCTTGATGTCCTTGAAGATGTCCTCGAGCTGCGTGTGGTCGAGCGTCTCGTGCTCGAGCAGCTCGAGCGCGAGGCGGTCGAGCACGTCGCGGTTCTCGTTGATCACCTGGTACGCCTCGTTGTGCGCCTGCTCGATCAGTCCGCGCACCTGCTCGTCGATGCGCTCGGCGAGGCGGTCGGAGTAGTCGCGTCCGTGACCCATGTCGCGGCCCATGAACACCTCGCCGCTGGAGGACGCGAGCTTGACCGGGCCGACCTCGGTGGTCATGCCGTACTCGGTGACCATCTTGCGGGCGATCCCGGTGGCCTTCTCGATGTCGTTCGACGCGCCCGTGGTCGGGTCGTGGAACACGATCTCCTCGGCGACGCGGCCGCCCATGGCGTAGGCGAGCTGGTCCTGCAGCTCGTTGCGGGTGACGGAGTACTTGTCCTCGAGCGGCAGCACCATCGTGTAGCCAAGGGCCTTGCCGCGCGGCAGGATCGTGATCTTCGTCACGGGGTCGGTGTGGTTCATCGCCGCCGCGGCGAGCGCGTGGCCGCCCTCGTGGTACGCGGTGATGAGCTTCTCCTTGTCGTTCATCACGCGGGTGCGGCGCTGCGGGCCGGCGATCACGCGGTCGATCGCCTCGTCGAGCGCGCGGTTGTCGATCAGCTGCGCGTTCGAGCGGGCCGTCAGCAGCGCGGCCTCGTTGAGGACGTTCGCCAGGTCCGCGCCCGTGAAGCCGGGGGTCTTGCGCGCGACGACGTCGAGGTCGACGCTGTCCGCCAGCGGCTTGCCGCGGCCGTGCACCTCGAGGATGCGGCGACGGCCGGCGAGGTCCGGTGCGTCCACGCCGATCTGGCGGTCGAAGCGGCCGGGACGCAGCAGCGCCGGGTCGAGGATGTCGGGGCGGTTCGTCGCCGCGATCACGATGACGTTCGCCTTGGGGTCGAAGCCGTCCATCTCGACGAGCATCTGGTTCAGCGTCTGCTCGCGCTCGTCGTGACCGCCGCCCATGCCGGCGCCGCGGTGGCGGCCGACGGCGTCGATCTCGTCGATGAAGATGATGGCCGGCGCGTTCTCCTTGGCCTGGTTGAACAGGTCGCGCACGCGGCTCGCGCCGACGCCGACGAACATCTCGACGAAGTCCGAGCCCGAGATCGAGTAGAACGGCACGCCGGCCTCGCCCGCGACCGCGCGGGCAAGCAGCGTCTTGCCGGTGCCGGGAGGGCCGTACAGCAGCACGCCCTTCGGGATGCGCGCGCCGAGGGCCTGGTACTTGGCCGGGTCCTTCAGGAAGTCCTTGATCTCCTGCAGCTCCTCGAGCGCCTCGTCAGCGCCCGCGACATCCGCGAACGTGACGTCCGGATGCTCCTTGTTCGCGAGCTTGGCGCGCGACTTGCCGAACTGCATGACCTTGCCGCCGCCGCCCTGGGCGTTCGAGATCAGGAACCAGAACAGCACGCCGAGCAGCAGGATGGGCAGCAGCAGCGACAGGAGGCTGTCGAACCAGGTCGCGCGCGGCACGGCGTCGTTGTAGCCGTCGGCGGGCGCGGCCGCGTCGACCGCCTCGACCACCTCGGCCGCGCGAGCCTCGACGTAGTAGAACTGCACGTGACTGGTGCCCTCGTGCGGCTCGGACAGGTGCAGGTCGACCCGCTGGTCGCCGTCGGTGATCAGCACCTCCTGCACGGTGCCGCCGTCGAGCAGTTCGAGGCCCTCCTGCGTCGTCACCTGGCGCGTGCCGGTGAGGCTGGAGATGAGCGAGAACCCGACGACGAGCAGCACGCCGATCAGCAGGACGTAGATCAGCGGGTTGCGGGTGAGCTTCTTGAAGTCCATGGTTCGGGGGTCCTCCCCCTGCCCCTCCTGTCGTGCGCGCTGTCGCTCCGGCGACGTTGCTTCACGTTACCCCGCGCCGCTTATGCGCCGTCTGGGATTCGCCCATGGCGTACGGACGCCCCGGGGGCGGTCACTCACGCATACACATGCGGGGCGAGCACGGCGACGTCGCGGAGGTTGCGGTAGCGCTCGGCGTAGTCGAGGCCGTAGCCGACGACGAACTCGTTGGGGATGTCGAAGCCCAGGTACTTGCAGTCGATCTCGACCTTGGCGGCCTCGGGCTTGCGCAGCAGCGCGAGCACCTCGATGGACTCGGCGCCGCGCGACGCGAAGTTGTCGAGCAGCCAGCTGAGCGTCAGGCCCGAGTCGATGATGTCCTCGACGATCAGCACGTCCCAGCCGCCCAGGTCGGTGTCGAGGTCCTTGCGGATCTGCACGACGCCGCTCGACTTGGTGGAGCTGCCGTAGCTGGAGACGGCCATCCAGTCCATTGCGATGTCCCGCGTGAGGTGGCGCGCGAAGTCGGCCATGACCATGACCGCGCCCTTGAGCACGCCGACCAGCAGCAGCTTGCGCCCGGCGTAGTCGGCCTCGACGCGACGCGCGAGCTCCGCGAGCTTCTCGTTGATCTGCTCCTCGGTGACGAGGACGGAGGTGAGGTCGTTCGGGATGTCTGCCGCGCGCATGGCGGGCAGTCTATCCGCGCACTATCGACGCGCGGTGAAGACGATCAGGCCGCCGCGGCGCGCGGCCGTGCAGACCGGCAGGTCGATCGGCCCCTGGCCCGCCCAGTCGGTCACCAGCCGGGCCACCTCGAGCGTCTGCACGCGGGTCAGCGCGACGCCGAACTCGCTCTGCACGACGTGCCGGATGATCCGGTTCCGCAGCGCGGCCGGGTTCGCGGCGAGCGCGGGCACCGAGACGGCGATGCCGGCCTCGGCGGGCTCGACGATGTCCTCGATGGTCTCGTCGATCATCTCGGCGAACGCCTCGGCGTCCTCGCGCAACTGCTCGGCGGTGCGCGCGAGCGCCTCGGCGATGCCCGGCCCCAGCTCCGCCTCCAGCACCGGCAGCACCCGCTCGCGCACGCGCACGCGCGAGAACCGCTCGTCGGCGTTGTGCGGGTCCTCCCATGCCGCGAGCCCGAGCGCCGCGCACGCCTCGCGCGTGACCGAACGCCGCAGCGCGAGCAGCGGACGCAGCCACAGGATGCCGCGCTCGTCGCGCCGCGCGGGTGCCATGCCCGCCAGGCTCGTGCCGCCGGCGCCGCGCGCGAGGCCGAGCAGCACGGTCTCGGCCTGGTCGTCCAGCGTGTGGCCGAGGAGGACGGCCGCGGCGCCTTCCGCGGCGTCGCGCAGCGCGCCGTACCGGGCATCTCGCGCGGCGGCCTCGGGCCCGCCATCCGTTCCCACCTCGACGCGCACGACGCGGGACTCGATCCCCAGTTCCGCGGCCTGCGCGGACGCGCGCTCCGCGACCCGGGCGGAGCCGTCCTGCAGGCCGTGGTCGACCGTGACGCTCGTCACGCGCATCCCGCGCGGGCGCGCCTCGTGCGCGGCGGCCGCGGCGAGCGCGAGCGAGTCCGCGCCGCCCGAGAGGGCGATCAGCACCGTCGCGCCGTCGTCGAGCGCGGACAGCGCGGTGCGGACGGCGAGACGCACGGCGGCGACGGACGGATCGAGCACGCGTCAACGGTATCGGCCTGAGAACCGCGCCACTCAGCGGCACCCGGAGCGGAACAGTAGGCTTGACGCGGCTACATCCCACTGATTTCAAGGAGCAACCCGCATGGGCGCCTACGACGCAGTCATCGAGATCCCGCGCGGCAGCCGCGTGAAGTACGAGGTCGACCACGGCACGGGCCGCGTCTTCCTCGACCGCGTGCTGTACACGACGTTCGGCTACCCGACCGACTACGGATTCTTCGAGAACACGCTCGGCGAGGACGGCGACCCGCTGGACGTGCTGGTCGTCATGGACCACGCCGTGTACCCGGGCGTGGGCGTCAAGGTGCGCCCCGTCGCGGTCCTGAAGATGAAGGACGAGGCCGGCGGCGACGACAAGGTCATCGCGGTGCTCGCGAAGGACCCGCGCTGGGAGCACATCCAGGACATCGGCGACCTGGCGGAGTACACGAAGAAGGAGATCGAGCACTTCTTCGAGCACTACAAGGACCTCGAGCCCAACAAGTGGGTCAAGGTCGACCAGTGGGGCGACGCCGCCGAGGCCGAGCGCCTGGTGACCGAGGCCTACGAGCGCTTCGAGCAGCACGAGGGCGAGACCCGCACCCAGGGCGAGGGCGAGTTCCCCGACACGCGCGCCTGACGCAGATCCGCACACGCGGAAGGGGCCCGGCCCGCTCGATCGAGCGGCCGGGCCCCTTTCACACTCTGTCGGGGAAGCGCCGGGTCAGACGTAGACGCCGCGGTCGGCCATCCACGGGATCGGGTTGGTCGGCGCCCCGCCGAGGTAGACCTCGAAGTGCAGGTGGCAGCCGAACGAGTTGCCCGTGTTGCCCTCGTACGCGATGACCTGGCCGGCGCGCACGTACTGGCCCCAGCCGACCAGGATGCCGCCGCCCACGATGTGCGCGTAGCCCGTGCCCACGCCGTTGCCGTGGTCGAGACGGATGTAGTTGCCGTAGCCGCCGTTAAGGCCCGCGTAGGTGACGGTGCCGTTCGCGGCCGCGTAGATCGGCGCGCCGCAGCCGGCGGCGAGGTCGACGCCCGCGTGGAAGGTCGATCCGCAGTAGCTCGGGCCGCACATCTTGGGGCGCGAGCCGTAGCCGGAGGTGCGCCATCCGTCGCTCGGGCGGGCCCATCCGGAGCCCTGCGGCGCGCCGCCGCTGCTCGCGGGCGCGGGCGATCCGCCCCCGCCGCTGGGCTTCGCCGCCGCGGCGGCCGCAGCCGCCGCCTCGCGCGCCCGGCGGGCGGCCTCCTCGGCGGCCTTCCTGCGGCGCTCCTCTTCCTTGCGGCGCTGCTCTTCCTCGTAGGCCTTCTTGGCCGCGACGCCCTTCTCGTAGTCGGCGACCGTCTTGCTGGTGGTGTCGCGGAGCGCGGCGAGCTGGGCCTCGAGGGTCACCATGTGCTCCTGCTGCTGCGCGAGCGCCTCCTCGGCGGCGATCTGCGCGTTCTGCGCCGCGATCATCTTCTCTTCGGCGATCTTCTGCAGGCGGTCGCGCTCGGCGCGGGCGACCTCGGCTTGGTCCGAGAGGGACTGGGCGGAGTCGCGGGCCGCGGCCGCCTCGGCGTAGATCGTCTCGCTGCCGGCGATGAGCTTGTCCATCTGGCCGAGCTTGGTGAGCAGCTCGTCGGCGCTCGCGGCCGAGCCGGCGAACAGCACCTCGAGCGACGTGCCGTCGCCGCCCGCGCGCGACAGCTGCGACGCGACGCGCGCTGCGTTGGTGGCGGCGGTGTCGGCGAGCGCGGCCTGCTCGTCGGCCTGCTTCTGCAGCTCCTCGGCGCGGTACGAGGCCTCGAAGAAGGCCTGCTGCGCCTCGTAGTACTCGTTCGCGGCCTGCTGAGCGGCGGCGCGGGTCTCCTCCACGCGGCGCTGCAGCTGCGCGATCATGTCCTCGAGGCGGCGGATCTCGCCTTCCTTGTCGGACTGGTTGCGCTTGGCGCGCTCGACGTCCTCCCACGAGGGGTAGTCGTCGGGGTTGTAGGTCACGGCGAAGGCGCTGCCCGCGCCCGAGAGGCCCACTCCCAGGGTGACCGCTCCGACGCCCGCGAGCGCGAGCGCCGTGCGGCGCGAGAACGGCACCCACAGGCGGCGTCGCTCAGCGGCGGTCGGAGCGCAGTCGCACTCTTCCGCTGTGGACTCCAGGGCGTCCATCGGGCTGGTCACCGCCTGTTTCACATCCGTCACACTAACAACATCCGTCTCACTTGCAACACCCCGGGGCGCGCGGCACCGCGGCTCGGGAGGGCCGGGAGGGCGCGTTCATCCTCGCCGCGAAACGCCCGGGATGCGGGAGGACGCGCCCCGAATTGGAAAATCCGCAGCGCTCCGCTTATGCTTGATCGTCGGCACGTGAGCCCCGGCGGTTCACCCCGGCCCCATCGTTTAGCGGCCTAGGACGCCGCCCTTTCACGGCGGTAGCACGGGTTCGAATCCCGTTGGGGTCACACGAGCTGATACAATTCCATAGTTTGGCCCTGTAGCGCAGTTGGTTAGCGTGCCGCCCTGTCACGGCGGAGGTCGCGGGTTCAAGTCCCGTCAGGGTCGCTCCGAGCGACGGGCCTTCTTTCACAAGGAGGCCTTTCGTCTAGGACGCGACAGGTTCGCCTCTCGCGAGGCTCTGTAGCTCAGTTGGTAGAGCGCACGACTGAAAATCGTGAGGTCACGGGATCGACGCCCGTCGGAGCCACCACCTGAAACCCCCGGTTCGCCGGGGGTTTTCTCGTTGCTGCGGATGGTCCTGGGTTGGACCGGTCCCGGGTTGTGCCGGTTTTGTGCCGGTACAGGGCTCAAGGGATCTGCACCGCGATGACCCCGCGACCTGGGGATAAGGTGCCCCCGTGCCCCGAACCAGGTTCATCATCCCCGGCGAGCAGATCTCACGTGTCCCGCTGCTCAAGCTTGTGCGAGCAAACAAGTTGGCGGCGGAGATCTACCAGGACTTCGTCGCATGGAGCGAATCGGGCTCGCCTCACACCCGTTCAGAGTTCAGCGCAGACCGAAAGACCGCACTCCTCCGCGCCGCACTCCCGTCCGCACCGCCGATTGACGACTGGGCTCTGAGGTACGGTGACGCGTCCACAACTTCCGCGCCGCGCTCGATGGGCTCGCGTGGGAGGTCGCTCATCTCGACGGCGGGCAGCCGAGCCGCAACTCCGCCCGCAAGCTCTACTTCCCGATGGCCAAGACTGAGTCTCGCTGGAACGAGCTGGTCCGCACCACGTTGGCAAGCATCCCCGACGACGTGTTGGAGAGGATCAGGTCGGTGCAGCCGTTCATGGCGTCCGACCCGCAAGCGTTTGCCCTGCCGCTGCTGCACGAACTGGATCTCGATGACAAGCATCGCGCCGCGCTCCAGATCCACTTAACTGCCCGCGACCGACAGACCCTCATGTTGATGATGCGCTTCCAGGCCGGACATCCGATCGAGGGAGATCCGATCATTCAAGATGGCTACGAGTTCCTTGCAGATGGGTTGGAGGTGCGCAACGGCCTAGAGATCGCGAGTGGCTATGTCAACCGGATACGAGACCGTTGTGTCGGTCTGATTCGAGACCACCTCGGGCGCGGCGTTGACCATCATCCGAGTTCATCGAGGTCCCACCGCGGGAGTCAGGCGGCCGGTCGGGTTGCGTCGGGTAGCGCCGACCATGCGGCGTAGCTGCCCTCTAGTTCGGCGATGTCGTAGCCGGCCCGCCGCAGGGCACTCGCGGTGACGCTGTTGCGGACACCGCTCTGGCAGTAAGTCACGATGGTGCCGGTCTCAGGCAGTCCGTCGGTGTGCCACATGACGCGACCGCCGGACATCTGGTCGGCGCCGGGGATGTGGCCGGCGGCGAACTCCGTCCGGTTGCGCACATCCAGCAGAAGCGCGCGATCGATCTGACCGAGCCGATCCGGCGCGACAGTCTTGGGACGCACCAATGAAAGACCCTCGATGGTCGTGATGAAGCCTTGTACGTTGTCGATGCCGACCCGGATGAGGTGGTCGCGGATCCGCTCTGCGGCGGCCTGGGAGTCGGCCAGCAACACGAGGGGCCGGAACTCGGTTTCGGGGTCGTAGACCCACGATCCGTAGGTGGCCGCTTTGGCTTCGCCCGGCACGTTCAGCGAACGCGCGACCGTTCCTTCGTGCACCTGACTGTGATGACGGGTGTCGACGAAGATCACCCGATCCTCTGCCAGGGCGACGAGCAGCTCGGCTGTCGTGTACTCGCTCAGCGTCGGCAACTCTCCGATCACGGCCGGTCCCACACGATTCTGTGTCTTCATCCGCGCGAAGTAGGCGTGGGCATCGGGCTGGTCGCTCAGCAGCGCCTCGACGAAGCCCTGCTCGTCGTCGTTGGCGAGGTACGAACCCCACCAGGAGAAGCGACGCTCGTACCCGACCGTGGAGGCGGCGATCGCTCCCAGCGCCTTTCCGCAGGCGGATCCGGATCCGTGCGCGGGAAGCACCTGCACGTAGTCGGGAAGTGTGAGGAAGTGATCGCGCAGGCTCGCGAACAGTGCGTGGGCGCCTGCGAAGCGGGTGTCTACGCCTCCGGCTGCCTCGTCGAGCAGGTCGGGCCGGCCGACGTCTCCGACGAAGACGAAGTCGCCCGTGAGCATGTAGCCGGGTTCGTTGGTCTGAGCGCCGTCGGTGATGAGGAAGGACAGGTGCTCGGGAGTGTGTCCGGGGGTGTGAACGGCTTCCAGCGTGACGTTCCCCAGCGTGATCTGGTGACCGTGCTTCATGCGCACGGCGGTGTCGAAGCCTGCCCCATACGTCCAGTCCGGGCCGCCCTCGTCGGATACGTACGCGGTCGCGCCGGTGTGCGCAGCGAGCTCGCGCGTGCCGGACAGGTAGTCGGCATGGATGTGCGTCTCGGTCACTGCGACGATGCGCATGCCGTGCTTGCCGGCGAGATCCAGATAAGCGCCGATATCGCGTCGTGGGTCCACCACGACGGCCTCGCCGCTGCGCTGGCAGCCGATCAGGTAGCTGGCCTGTGCGAGGTCTTCGTCGTAGATGCGCTCAAGCAGCATCGCGATCGCTCCTTTCCTCGTGATCCGTGATCAGTTGCATGAGCAGCGCTCGTTCTCGGGGACTCCTGCGAGGGCCTGCTCGATGTGCTGGCCGCAGCCGTCCCACGTGGGCTTGCCGCACGCAGGGCAGATGATTCGTGCGCACATGGCGTTCCTTTCGGGGCTCTTAGTCTGTGTGAGTTGGTTAGGCGGTGCGCTGCGCGAGCTGCCGGTGAACCTCGTCCATGTCGAGTTCACGCGCCTTCTGGATCAGCAGCTCGAGTTGCGGTGTCGGGAGCGCGCCGGGCTGGGAGTACACGAGCACTCCGTCGCGGAACACCATGAGCGTCGGGATCGAGGTGATGCGGTTAGCCGCCGAGAGTTCAGGCTCAGCCTCGGTGTCGACCTTTGCGAACACCACGTCGCGGTGGCGGTTCGAGGCGGACTCGAACACGGGCGCGAAGGCGCGGCACGGGCCGCACCAGGCAGCCCAGAAGTCCACGAGCACGATGCCGGTGGCGGTGACGGTGCTCTCGAACGTCTCAGCAGTCAGGTTCTTTGTAGGCATGCGCGTCCTCCGACCTCAGCGTCCGAACAGGCGTGACCAGAACCCGCCGCGGTTCGCCTGTGCCGCCTCCAGCTCCGCGGCGGTGTGCTGACCACCGCACCAGTCGGAGCTCGCGACGCTGCTCTTCACCGCCGCGACATGCTGGCCGCAGCCGGCCCATGTCGTCTTGCCGCACGTGCGGCACATCACTGCTCGGCACATCTGCGCATCCCTTCGCTATACCCGGGGGAGTATTCGCCGCCGGTAGCCCGACTATACCCCCGGGGGTATGCTGGTTGTCAACTCGGGCTCACGAAAGGACCTCTCATGGCAAGCACACCCACACTCGCGGACGCGGCACCGGAGCACGACCAGGAGGCAAAGCGCAAGGTCGTCAACCGGCTCCGCCGAGCACACGGGCAG
The DNA here is from genome assembly GCF_004514465.2 of Microbacterium sp. MEC084. Taxonomy (NCBI): domain Bacteria; kingdom Bacillati; phylum Actinomycetota; class Actinomycetes; order Micrococcales; family Microbacteriaceae; genus Microbacterium; species Microbacterium sp. MEC084. The sequence goes on from NZ_MYFP02000002.1 coordinate 64,402, forward strand.
CTGGCAGCGGTCATCACCGCCGTCGAACAGGACGCCCACTGCCGCGACGTCGTGCAGCAGCTCGCCGCCGTCTCGAAGGCGCTCGACAGGGCCGGCTTCCTCGTCATCTCAAGCGCCCTCCGCGAGTGCCTCGCCGACCCAGACGCAGAAGATGCCACACGCCCCGAAGAACTCGAGAAACTCTTCCTCTCCCTCGCATAGCCCTAGCGGAAGGAAGGCGTGCTAACGCGCCTCGCGCGTCGCCCTGGTCAGTGGCTGGTTCGCCCCCTGGTGGAGACCAAGTGCGGTCGGATCATCCGGTCTGCGACGATTCCCGTGATGACGGCGAAGACAACCTTGTGAAGCACGTCGACCACCAGCTCGCGTCGGGGCCAGGTGTGCGGTGGGGCGCCGACGCCGGTCGCGTTCTCAACGGTCTGATCGAAGCCGAGGCGCACGAGGCTGTGCCAGGCGTTGGCGTAGACGCCGCGGATGCCGACTGCGGCCCACACGCCGCGAAGCGCGCCGAGGAGCGCGGCGGTGGCGTAGTGCATCAGGTGGTTGGAGATGAAGGGCTTGTCTGCATCGGTCGGCCGCCGGCCGAGCAGAGTCAGCAGCACACGCCCGGGCACGTATGAGTTCGGACGGCGGGTGATCGCTTGCTCTACTTTTTCGCCGACGACCATCGCTGACCCACCGGCCAGTCCGGCGACAGCTCCGATGCCAGCCGCGCGGATCACACCGACCGTAGCCAGCTGTCGACCACCGCGAACGGGATCGGCGCATAGCCGTGCGCGTCGACGCCCACATGGAACTGGCGACCATCCGCGCCGCGATCACGAGCGTGAGTGTGACCATGGATCAGCGGCAGCCCTTCGTCGACGGGACGGTACTTCTGGTGGCGCTCAAGATCCTGCGAATCGCCACGGTATGGATAGTGCGACGCGAGCAGCGGTCGTCCGAAGCGCTCTCCGCGAAGCAGCTCCGGAAGCACTGTCCACCCGGCGGCTTCATAGAGCGGACGAAACCGCTCAATCGCGCGCTTCGTCTGAGTAGCGGAAGACACCCGGTCGTGATTGCCCGGGACGAGATATCGATGCCCGTGGAGCCTCGACGTCAGAGCGAGACTCGTTTCGATGGGCCCGAGTGCGACATCCCCCAGGTGGAGCACGACGGCATCGGGAGCGACCGTCTCGTTCCATCGCCTCAGCAGCTCCTCATCCATGGAACGGACATCTTCGAACGGTCGACCCGCAAGTTCGCTGATCCGCGCGTGCCCGAAATGCGTGTCCGACGTGACGAAATCGATGGCGTCGAAGTCGAACCGGTCACCGTTGATGCTGAGGCTCATGTTCTGACCCTCGCCACATCACTCGCGGCGGAAGGTGCGATCTCACCGGTCGCCAACGTTGCCACCCTCCTCTTCCATGCTCTCCATCGACCGCAGCACTTCGTCAGACTCAAGCGCGTGCGCGTCGGCGCGGTACTGGTCGAGTTGAGCTCTCTTCCGTATCGCGTCGAGCCGGCCTATGCGCGCGTCGCGCATTAAGGCACGAGCATCTGCCGCCGACAGCGGCGCGTAGCTCAGCTCTCGCTCGCCGTAGTAGTCGCGGGCGACGCCACGGTTGCGGTGATATCGGCCGGTATCTGGCACGTAGACGTAGATCTGCCCGACCATCGATTCGTACGCGATCCAGAGCTCCCGGTTGCCCTCCGTCACGAGGTAGAACACTTTCCGCTCCTTCCGCGGCTCCCGTCGTGCAGCTACGCAGCGGACGCACCTGCCCTTCGTCGACCACCGCTATCGTCCGCCGAGCGCCCGCCACACGTCTTCGCGCAGTGCCTGGAGGTCGACGTGTGCGTCGGCGAGCGTGTCGAGCAACGTGCCTAGGCTCCAGATGGCGAGGTGCCCGTATCGGGCCGAATACAGCCCGGCCCGTCGGATCTGGAACGAGTCAGATCGGTCGAAGAGCGCGTACGAGACGACCTGACGGAGCTGCAGCAGGTCGAGCTGGTCCGCTCGTTCACCTGTCCGGCTGTTCTTTGCACCCAGTTTGGTCTTGAGGTCGACCAGGAGGTCCCCCGCAATGAGGTCCGCGTCGGCTGAACAGAGGACGGAACCGTCGAACGTGGGACCGATGACCAACGGGCGATCCAGATGCGGCAGCAGTGCCGAGGCAGCGAACATGTCGAGCTGCGTGAGCTGCCGGAGAGCATCGTCAGAGGCGAGCTCAAGAAGCGCCTGTGCCGTGCACCTCCCGACCTCGAGCATCTCCGCGAGCGGAGAGCCTGGCCAGAGGCCGGCCCGGAATACCTCCTCCAGGAGAGCCAGAGCCCAGGACGCTCGCGCGAGACCTTCGTTGTCCCCTATGCCGCCCGCCACCTGGGCAGTCACGATCACCGCATCGATCTCCGCAACGATCGTCGGCTCACCGAGGAACGCCATCCGCGCGACACCCGCGTCGTGCATGGGTTCCAGTCGGAACCGCGTCATCAGGTCGAAAGCGGTTCCCACCGTGCCGGCATTCGCCGATCCACCGTCGACGAGGAGTGGTCCTGCGCTCGTCCGGTACGCCGACTGGATCTGTCGTGTGTTCGGGAGCCGCTCGTCGAGAAGCTGGCGCAGCGGGGAGTTCCTGTCCTCGAGCGCGGCTTTGAGCTTCGTGTACGGGTAGTCGGTCATGGTGATCTCCTTGGTCGTGTGGTCAGTTGAAGAGTCCGTCGAGTGCGGTGCCAGCTCGCACGGCGACGTCCGATCGCGCTTTGCTGTAGCGCTCGGTCACCTGCAGGGACGAGTGCCCGAGGATCGCCTGCACATCGTTTGCGGCTGTCCCCGCGTCGAACAGCAGGGTTGCGAGGGTGTGCCGTAGGTCATGGATACGCAGGTCCGGGCGGTCGAGGCGTTTCCGGAGCGCGTCCCAGTCCACGCCACGGCGCACATTCGACGTGTTGAGGTGCCCGCCGCGCGGTCCCGTGAAGACCAAGTCGCCGCGGAGCTTGCCCTCGATCAGCCGCTCGATGGTCGGTCGCAGAACCGCGGGCAGCGGCACCGTTCGCTCCTTGTGGCTCTTCGGCGTCTGCTCCACGACCTCCCCATCGAGTCCGCGCGAGAAGCTCCGGCGGACATGGATCACTCGACCTGCGAGGTCCACATCGCCGACGCGCAGCGCACTTGCCTCCCCTGCTCGCATCCCGGTGTAGACGAGTGCGGCGAGATAGTCGCGGTACGGCCCGGCGCTCACGGCGTCGAGCATGACAGCCACCTCCGACACGGTCAGGGCTCGTGATCGAAAGCTCCGGGCGCCCTCTTCTTTCGGACGGCGCGCGAGACGTGCGGGATTCGCGGCGATGATTCCGGCGCGCGCCGCGCCTTCGAGGAGTCGGCCGAGCGCAGACAACGCGTCGTTCCGCGTCGATGCCGAGCCGCCCCATCCCGCGATCGCATGATCGATGTCTCCAACGGTGATCGACTCGAGACGCCGATGACCGAGCCAGGGCTTCACCCGCTTGCGCCAGGCCCGGTCATAAGCTCGGGCAGTCGCCGGCCTCACGCCCGACTCGATAGATGGCCAGTACCGGTCGTACCAGGCGTTGAGGGTCATCGCTCCATCCGGGCGGACCTGTGTTCGCGCCTCACTGCGGAGCTTCTTGGCCTCGCTGAGCGTATCGACGAGGAAGCTGCGCTCACGATCCTCGCCGTTCAGCCCAGTGCCCCAGACGCGTACTTGGTACTTGTTGCGGTCGGCGCGGTAGCGGATACCCTCGGGCAGCACCCTCCGCGTCTTGGGATCGATTCGCGCGTTACCCGCGGCCACGGGTGCCTCCCGAGTCGAGAAAGGCTTCGATCGTCGATGCCTTCCACAGCATGTGCTTGCCCATCTGGGCGTCGGGGAACGGTACCCGAGCCTGCCTGCGCAGCGAGTCGAACGTCGACAGCGGCACACGGCACCTGGCCGCCACTTCCCGCCGGGTCAGGTATTCGTCGACGTCCGAGGCGCCGAGCTCGGCTCGTTCCTCGACGAGCTCCACACCATCACGCATCTTTCTCTCCTTTCGTCGGTTCGAAACGCACACGGCGCGCGTCTCGCCATTCGCGTACGGCTCTCGCCGCCTCTGTCGCCAGCGCGCGGTCACCATCGGTGCGCCAGCCCATGCCTGCGAAGCTCCACGAGCCGATGACGAGCACCTCTTCGAGGTCGTGCCCGTCTGCCCGAGCACGCTCGATGACTCGTTCGAGCCGCCAGCGCCGCCTGGCACCGCGCAGCGAGCCGAGGGTCACTGAGTAGCGCCGCGACTTGGAGGAGAAGTGCCCCCGGAACCCGAGCATGTGTACCCACTTCGACAGCAGCGCATACGGTCCGTCCGCGCCTTCACCGCTCCCGATCAGTTGAGCAGTGGCCTTGATCCGATGGATGTGGATCCGCAGGCCGCCAGCGCCGTCGAGATCCTCTGTCGCCTTAGTGGCGTATTTCGCGATGTACGCGGCGACGGCACGGTCCGACAGCGCGCCGTCGAGTCCCTCGCGCCGCACAATCGGCTGGACGTCGAGCTGTGCCCCCCAGCGGAGGATCCGCCTCGTCTGCTCGCCATTGACGAGCGGCGCTTCGAATGAGACGCTCCGCGCAGCGGCACGCACTGCGTTCGCCAGATGCGTTTCGGTCACTCCGGCCGGCGTCGGCGGGAACTGCTCGGACTCGCTCACTCCGTCGAGGCGGATGATCGCGTGGAAGTGCACGGCACCGCGTCGCTGAAACTCCGCGACCTTCGCAAACTGCACTCGCACAATCTGCGCGGCCTCACGCTGCGTCAGTCCGAGCTCGCGCGCGAGACTCCGGCGGAGCTGGATTGTGAAGCGCCGCCACAGCTCGGGAGCGTGGAACTGCCAGACGAGGTGCCCGACGTAGTCGTAGCAGTCCTCGCAGACTGGATCGCCGAGCACCGCGTCATCAGCCTCGTGTGCGCCCGTGCAACCACGAGGCCGGCCGTGAGCGCAGACGCCACGCAGACGCGACCTAGTTGTCGAGTGCACCGAACCGAACGAGGGCGCCGTCAGGGTCACGAACGCCATCGGGTGATCCCCGACGGTCTCCGGCACGCCTTTCATCCCGCCGGCCGCGCCAGCCGTGATCATGTGCCAGGTGTCCCCTTTGTACTCGTGGCTGCACGACTCGCAGCGTCGGGCCCGACGGTTGCCGCAGCGGGTGTACGTGAGACCGTCCGGCTGCGTCGCTCCGAGGAACTCGCGTATCACCTCCCCGGAGTGGGGATTGAGTGTGGTGGAGGCGCCAGCCAGTCGCACGGGCTTGGTGCAGAACCCGGTCCGTGCGGCGCCGGCCATCCAGTTATCGAAATCGGCGCTCCGCAGCCGCGCGGCCACGGACTCAGCGAGGCTCACCGTCCACCACCTCGCTCGGGTCCGTGCATCCGACGAACATGATGTTGCCCATGGGATCGTCCTGGACGATCGGACGACACACGCGATGGTCAAGCCCCTGCGAGTGACGCGCCTGCTGCCAGAGCAGGATGTGTCCGTCATCACACGACTGATTCGCCAGGCGGCCGTATTCGAGCTCCGTGACGTACGCGGGCTCGGCGTACGACGTCGCGAACATGTTCGCATCGTCGTCCCACTCGATGCCGAGGTTGCACGGGATCGGGCGCGTCTGATCGCTCGGAGCCGCCGCGGCCGAGCGAGGAGCGAGCGTCCAGCCGGCGACGCCCCCGATCGATGCGAGAGCAAGTCCGCCAAGGACGGCCCCCGCGATGATTCGCTTCTTCATAGTCATGATTCCTCCTCGGTCTCGTTCGTTGTTGCTCGACGACCACGCGGCCTCCTCGGCCTGGGTTCCTCATCAGCCGCTGGTAGTACGACAGGTCGGGGATGGGGCGCGAAGTAGGCGAGCGCGGCCTCCTGGATCTGTTCGTCAGATGCAAAGGCTGCGCGGACGCGCTGCGGCGGAGAACCGTCCTCCGGCATGACATAGGCAGTGCCGGGCATCGCCGGTGAGATCTCGTGACACGCCGCACCCGCTGCGACCGCGCCGTCTCCGAGTACCATCGCGGTCTCCACGCGATCACGCAGACGCAGCCCCACCGTCTGTGTGAACAAGCCTCGAGCGGGCAGAGTCTCCTTGCGGGGGTCCTGGAGGCACGCGAATAGAACGAAGCCGACGGCCCTCCCCTGTGATGCCAGGGTCGCGATAGCGGCGTTTGCGCGCCGCAGCAGGTCCCGATCCGTCTCATACGCCGTAAGCGCGGCCAGTTCATCGATCAGCACGATCACGGTCGGGCTCTCAACACTCGGGCGGTGCTGCCGGGTAATGCCGGCGAGAGTTCGCGCGCGCTCCTGCATCGCCGCGACGGCTTCCTCTAGGAGCTGCACAGAATGCGCGGCGTCCGTGGCGAACCGCGTGAGCAGATCGCGCCCCATGGCCAGCTCCATGCCGCCCTTGCGATCGATACCCCAGACTTCGATGAGCCCCGAGTGGATCGGCTCAACCAGACCCAGCAGCAGCCCCCAGACCAGGGACGCCTTTCCACTGCCCGATGAACCCGCGACAAGGGTGTGCGGGCCGAGCGGGAGTCGCCACTCGCCTCCGCCGTCGGTGATCCCCATCGGCACGGACGCGCCGTCCCACGGAATGCCGAGCGGGAAGCTGAACGGTTGCGCGAGCGAGTCGACGTACTCAATGCGAAGCGCAAGCGCTCCGAGCTGATGTCCTACGACAGTCACACGCACAGCGTCGAAAGCCTGAGCGATCCGAGAAGCCGCCGCAACGAGGTCCTCGCGAGCGAGTCCGGGTGGCAGCGAGACCGGAAGCATGCACGTCTGCCCGTGCCACGACGGACGTCCGACACCTGCCACGACCGGATTGCCCGCCAGGTCCCTGACCTCGAGGCGGAGGTTACGAGCGAGAGCGGGCCACGAGGCCAGCACCCACTCCGCCATACGTCGCTGCCACCGCCGAAGGGGCAGGGCGTCGAGTTGGCGGGCGGCAAGTACGCGACGCAGGACCACGAACGCGAGCCCACCGACCAGCAGCCAGTTGATCAGCTCGCGGACAAACGGCACCGCGCCGAAGAGCGCCAGAACGAAGACGAGCGCGAGGAACCACCATCCGCGGCGGAGCAGCAGCGGTACCTCGTGCCCCCAGTACGTGCGCTCAAGGCGCCACGACCAGGTCATCACTCGCCTCCGCGCGGCTTGGCCGCCGGCTTCATGTCACGCGCACGGAGGGAGTACGCGACGCGCGGACGTCCGCCGCTCTCCTTGACGTAAGGAGTGACGGTGAGCCCCTCGAAGAACACCGGGCGGAACGGGAGTCCGTTGACCTCCGGCGGTGCCGTCGGCTCCGCGATGCTCGCGATCTTGACCGTCACCTCGTTCTGACCCTTGCGGGCCTCAGGATCGGCGTCGATCACCCGCACCTGCCAGAGCGGGTGACCCGAGTTCTTGTCGAGATCCTGTCCCTGCCGCTGGCCGTCGTCCGACCACTTCACGACTGCCTCGACCTCCCCCACCATGTACGCGCCACGCGGGAAGTACGCCTCGAAGCTGACCGGGATTCCTGCCTGAAGTGCCATGACTAGTTCCTCTCAGTTAGTGAGCTTTTTGCTCACTTTCTGAGTCTCACACTCACTGGCTGACCTTGTCAACCTTTTTCTTACTGTTTGCTCGCCCGAGTCAGCCACACAGTCGCAGACGGGCGCCGTAAGCTCTTGAGGGGAGGTACTGCAGTGGCCGACAGATTGCCGAACCCCGTATGGGGCCTCGTTCCCGAGCCCGTGAGCGGAGTCCTGCAACGCCTGAAGGAACGCGCGGCCACGGCCGCCGAGGAAATGGACACCTCGGGCATCGCGGGCACGACCCCGCGCAACCACAACGAAGCCTTCATCAACCTGTCGCGCGCCGCGGAGACCGCGGACCAAGCAACGCGCGACTACCGCAGCGTCTTCAACGCCTACGTTCACCGGTTCCACCAGCCGAAGCCGCCCATCGGAAGGATTGCCGCTGCCCAGGGCGTCATCACCCAGGTCTTCGCGAAGCGCTACACATCTAAGACAGTTGCAGCCGTCAAGGCGCTCATTTCTCCGTGGCCGGATCTCGATGCGCTGCGGGCCGGCATCAGTTCTCTAGGATTCGAGGACCTTCGAGGCCTGTCACCCGAACTCGACGCCGCGATGGACGAGGCCGCGGCCAACCCAGATTTCGAGCCCTGGCTACCCAGCGTCGAGAAGGCACGCGAGTAGCCCAATCACGAGATCGCTCCCGACGCTCACCCCTCACCGAGCACCCAGTGGTGCGTACCTGCAACACGTGGTCGTCGGTCTGAGCTGTGAGAACTTTCTTTACTCGTTCAAGGCCGGCCTCCGGCCGGCTGCGCCGGAGCACCCGCGGCCTGCGGTGCGTCCGGTCCTCGCTCCGCTCCGGTCCGGGCGCTCCTCGACCGCGCGCGCTCCGCCCTCGGCGACAGTGTCGAGTCATGTAGATATCGTGGAGGGTGCGCGAATAGCGCCGCGCCGACCCCCTAGGAGACCTAAATGCCAGACGCTCTCGCCACATGCGAGGTCTATTGCGATGAGAGCCGGCCGGAGCTCTTCGTCGGGTCCCACCCCAATGTCGGCAAGTCGGTGATTGGCTCAGTCTGGATGCCGGCCGAGTTCCGAAGCACCTTCAAGCAGGACATCACCGCGCTCCGCGCTCGCCACGACACGTGGGGTGAGTTCAAATGGAACAAGGTGTCGCCTGCACGCCTGGACTTCTATCGCGCGCTCGTCGACTACTTCTTCTCCACCGAGTCACTCAGCTTTCGCGCGATCGTCATTGATGCTGGCCGGCTGAATCACGAGCGGTTCCATCAGTCAGACGCCGAACTCGGCTTCTACAAGTTCTACTATCAACTTCTGACACACTGGATCGCCCCTTCGACGGCGTATGCCATCTTCTGCGATGACAAAGTGAACCGTGATCGAAACCGCTTGCAGACGCTGCACACGGTGCTTCAGAACGCGAACCGTCGATCGATCGTCCGATCGCTGCAAGCTGTCCCGTCCAACCAGTCCACACCCGTCCAGCTGTGCGACGTCCTGATGGGTGCGACCCAGTGGCGAGCGAATGGCAGCACAGGCTCATCGACAGCGAAGTCGACTGTAGTTGCAGACGTCGAGGCACGGCTCGGCCATCGCCTCGGCCCCACGTACGTGGCCGAACGGAAGTTCAATATCTTCGAAATTCGACTCCAGGAGGGGCACGAGTGACCCTCGAACTGCCCGGTGAAGCGGACTACCGCGCGTACTATCTCGAGAATCTCACGCGCGCTCCGCTCCCACTCCGAACCTCCGTCGGAAACGCGCCGGTCTACTTCGACCGCCATCGATTCGATCACGCGTTCTTTGAGAGCACCAATCGGGACGGGGTCAAGAATCAGTTCTCGCTCCCTCGAGCCCGACACATGGATGAGATTGGCGCGATCCTTGCCAGCTCTACAGCTGATCGGAGAGCGGGTTGGGACAGCAAGCGCCGCACACATGACCAGACGAGTTGCGTGAGCATCGCCGTCGACGACTTCGTGGTCATCGTGCGCCTCGGACTGACCAACACTGGCTATCTCCGCGGGCAGTTCATCACTTGCTTTGTCGCAGACAACAGCATCGGAAAGATTCGCACGGCGCCTGCGTGGAACGAAGCACGATGCGTGCAGATCCTCGTACGCAGAAAAGAAAATGGACGCTGATTCGCATACGCGGGCTCAGCGTCCGAAGCCTCGATAGATTCAGTACCGATAGGTAATGAACTCGAGCACAGTCTACACCAGGACACGGGCCTGAGGCAACAGTGGACCACACCTCGAGACCACACCTCGAGACCGGACCTCGAGACCGGACCTCGTGCCGGTCCCGTGCCGGGGACCCTGCTGAAACGACCCGCTACCAGCCGCGACCAACGAGCACAACATCCGCGTCATCACGCGGGAAGTGAGCATGAACGAGCACCCACTGACCCGCGGAATGTAACTGAAAATCGTGCGGTCACGGGATCGACGCCCGTCGGAGCCACCACCTGAAACCCCCGGTTCGCCGGGGGTTTCGTCGTCTCCGGGCCTGCGAGGCGACGCCACCGGAGGAGATATCCACGAGCGAGGATCGGCCGCGCCGGTTCACTCCTCGATCGGGGAGATCTCCTCCTGAGGGGGCGCCGGCAGGACCCGGCGCCTCAGAGCTCGCCGGGGCGCATCGCCTCTTCGTCGATCATCCGGATGATCCGCTGGCCGGCCGTCTCGGTGCCGGGCTCGCGCGGCTTGCGCGGAGCGTAGACCACGAGGGAGTGGAACACGAAGCGGCCGACGAACGCGAGCGCCAGCGTGATCGCGGTGGCCAGCACGCTCGAGATCTGCCACGACTCGACCATGAGCGCGAGCACCGGGATCCGGATGGCCGCCTCGGCGTTGTTGAACGTGAACGACGCCAGGAAGCGACGCCTGAGGCCGGCGGCGCGGCCGCGCATGTCCGCGAAGACGAAGCGCTCGGCGAGCAGGAAGTTGCCGATGATGGTGGCCTCGGCCGCGATGATCGCGGCCCAGATGTAGCCCATGCCGAGCGAAGTGAGCAGCCACACGATCGCGATGTTCGCGACGGCGCCCGTGGCGCCGATCAGCGCGAACAGCGACATCTTGCCGAAGCGCAGCCGCGCGAGGTGCACGAGGAACGTGATGCCCTGGCGCAGGCTCGCCTTGGACTCGCCCTCGACCCGCTGGTGGAAGCGCATCGGCACCTCGGCCGTGCGCAGGTCGCCGCGCACCAGCAGCTCGAGCAGGATCTTGAAGCCGCTGGGCCGCAGCGCCTCGAGGTCGACGCGCGAGCGGTCGACCAGGAAGAAGCCCGTCATGGGGTCGCTCGTGCCGTGCAGCCGGAGCGGGAACATCGCCTTGGTCAGCAGGGTCGCGGCCCGCGAGACGCCGAACCGCAGCGTCGTGCCGAGCCCGGTCGAGTCGCCGCCGCCGATGTAGCGCGAGGCCACCACCACGTCGGCGTCGCCGCGCGCGTGCCGGTCGACCAGGGCGGGCACGAGGGCGGGCGGATGCTGCAGGTCGCCGTCCATCACGACGCACACGTCCGCGGCGGCCGCCTTCATGCCGGCCACGACGGCACCGCCGAGCCCGCCGGCGCGCTGCCCCGCCGCGCGGTGGATGAACCGCACCGGGAGGGGCGCATCCTGCGCGACGCGCTCGATCTCGGCGGTCGTGCCGTCCTCGCTGTCGTCCACGAACAGGATCTCGGCCCGGCGTCCGGCGAGGGCGTCGCCGAGCTGCCGCACCATCTCCGCGACGTTCCCGCGCTCGTTGCGCGTGGGGACGATGACGGTGACGTCCACGCCGGCCCTCTCGTGTGTGCCTCCCCCGCGGCGCGCGGGCTGTCTCCATCGTGTCATGCCCGCGGATGCCGGCCGCCCGGAGCCTGCTGTGCATCACGGCCGTAGGCTGGATGCATGACCTCGCAGGACGCCCCCGCCCCCGGCATCACGATGTTCGGCGCCGAGTGGTGCCGCGACTGCCGCCGCACGAAGGCGCAGCTCGACGGCCTCGGCATCGACTACACCTACATCGACCTGGAAGCCGACCCGGCCGCCGCCGAGGTCGCGAAGGACATCTCGGGCCGCACGAACATCCCCGTCGTGGTCTACCCCGACGCCTCGCACCACGTCGAGCCGAGCAACGCCGACGTCGAGGCGAAGCTGCGCGAGCTGAACCTCATCTGACGCCTGCGCGACGCGCCCGTCAGAGCTGGTCGCCCGCGACCGCGAACGTGTCGCAGGCACGCACGCCGCCCTCGCGGCCCGTGTCGAACCACCGCTGGCGCTGCTCGCTCGAGCCGTGCGTCCAGCTCTCCGGGTTGACCTGGCCGCCCGACTCCCGCTGGATGTGGTCGTCGCCGACGGTCGCGGCGGCGTTCAGCGCATCCGCGATCTGCTCCGGAGTCGGCTCCTTCAGGTAGGGGTCGCCATCCGCATCCACCTGCTTGGTCATCGCCGCCACCCAGGCGCCCGCGAAGCAGTCGGCCTGCAGCTCGGTGCGCACGCCGTTGCTGTCCGGGCCGCTGCCGTTGTTCGGGTACTGCTGGAACACCCCGATCAGGTTCTGCACGTGGTGGCCGTACTCGTGGGCCAGCACGTAGAGCTGCGCGAGGGATCCGGCGGACGCGTCGAACCGCTCGCGCAGGAGCCCGAAGAACGTCGGGTCGATATAGACCGTCTCCTCGGGCGGGCAGTAGAAGGGCCCGGTGGCGTTGGACGCGGTGCCGCACTGGGACGACGTCGCCTGGTCGACGATGATGAGCTGCGGCTCGCGGTAGCCCTCGAGGTTCTCGGCCCAGAACTGGTCGATCGCCTCGGCGCCGAACACCATGCGGCAGGCGTCGTCCTCGTTCGCGTCGGCACCCGTCTGGCAGTCCTCGATGATCGCGCCGCCGCCCTGCTGCTGCGACTGACCGCCACCCGTGACGCCGAGCAGCCCCGTGAGGTCCTGCCCGGTGAAGAGGCTGAACAGCAGCACCGCGATGCCGATGACGCCCACGCCGCCGCCTCCGGCGATCGCCGCCGTGCGGCCACGGCGCCGGGCACGGGTGCTGCCGACATTCGCGTTCTCATTGAACGTCATGGCGACACGCTACTCGCCGGAGCGGCCGAGCAGGCACAATTGACATGGGCACGGGGATGGATTAGGAGGCCGGTATGGCGGACATCGCGCACGACGCACACGCGGAGGCCACCGACACGGCCCCGCTGCACCTGCCGCACGCCGCCGTGGAGTGCCCGAAGTGCTTCACCGAGCTGCAGCGCGACCGCGACTGGTGGCTCGCCCGGCCGGCCGGCTCGCGTCTCGTGGGGCTGGTCGTCGCCCGCGACGACATGCCGTCCGTGGTGCAGCAGCGGGAGGACCTGACCCGCTTCGGCGTGCCGATCGAGGGGTTCCGCCATCCCGCCCCCGACATCCTCGAGTCGTGGGAGCACCGTCTGAACCGCCTGTTCGACACGTTCAAGCCGGGCGACGTGCTCGTCGTGACGAACGTGCAGGCGCTGGGCCGCGACGTCGACGAGGGCACCCGCACGGTCTCGGCGCTGTCGCGCCGCGGCATCGTGGTCAAGGTGCTGTCGCACGGCGCGCGTCACCTGGACGCCGCGCCGACCGTCTGACGGGCCGGGCTCAGCCGCCGCCCGCGCGGATCACTCCGGCGCGCAGATCGTGACGGGCGCGTTCGAGAACGTGCCGTCCTCACGGACGAGCGTGACGTCGATGCAGACCTGACTCTGTCCCTCGGTCGGCATCGTCACGGTGGGGACGTCCGTCTGCTCGGGAGCGCCGGTGCCATCGAGCGTCCGGCGCACCCACTGGTAGTAGTCGCCCTCCTCGGGCTCGGGGTTCCGCCACGTGAAGACCGCGTTCTCTCCCTCGATGACCCCCTGCGCGTCCACGACCAGCGGCACGGCCTCGCCGCCTGTCGGATCCTGCGGGTCCGTGATGGACGACGACTCGGTCGGCGCCGGCTCCGGCGACAGGAAGGACTGGACCGTCGCCGCCGCGATGCCGACGAGCGCCAGCGCGACGATGGACGCCGCGACGATCCAGGGCCAGCGCCGCGGGCGCGCCTCCGGCTCGATCACGGTCTCGGGAGTGTGCGGCGCCGGCGCCGGCCACGGGGCGGCGGGCGTCGAGCCGGGCGCGGGCGGGCGCAGGATCGTGTGATCGTCGATGGGCGCGACCACGCGCGGTCCGCGCACGATGGTCGCGTCGTCGTCCGCGACGGGCGCGGGGGTCGGGCGCGGCGGCGCGACGGGGGCCGTCGTCGCCGAGGGACGGGTGGCGGTCTCGATCGGCGCGATGTCCGTGATGCCGCGCACGCGGGTCATGCCGTCGTCGTCGTCCTCGGGGACGTCGTCGAGGGGGCTCTCCTCGAGGATGTCGATCGGCGTGACCGCGTGGGCGAGCTCGATCTGCACCTTCTGCAGCGCCCGCGCGAACGCGACGGCGCTCGGGTAGCGGTCCGCCGGGTCCTTCGCCATGGCGCGCGCGAGCACGGCGTACAGCGACGAGGGCACATCCGGCCGGTCGATCGCCGGAAGCGGCAGGCGCTCGATGCGGCCGATCAGCTCGGCGCTGCCGTTGCGCTGGCCCGGCATCTCGTACGGAGAGCGCCCCGCGAGCAGCGTGTAGATCGTGGCGCCGAGCTGGTAGATGTCGGTGCGCGGTCCGCTCTGCGGCGGCGACGCGAACGCCTCGGGCGGCGACCACGGGATGGACATGCCCGTCGCCTCGACGTCGGCGTTCGAGGTCGACGCGATGCCGAAGTCGGTCAGCGCGGGCCGGTTGTACTCGGTGACCAGGATGTTGGCGGGCTTGATGTCGCGGTGCAGCACGCCGGCGCGGTGCGCGGTCTCCACCGCGGCGGCGACCTGGATCCCGACGCGCAGCGCCTCCGCGGGCGAGAACGGCTCGCGCCGATAGCGCACCTGCAGGTTGGGCCGCGGGCAGTACTCCATGACGAGGTACGGCCGACCGTCGGTGGACACCCCCGCCTGGTAGATCGTGACGATCGCCGGATGCGTCGACAGCATCGCCATGACGTTCGCCTCGGCGGTGAACTGCGCGGCCGACGCGACGATGCGCTCGGGCAGCAGCACCTTGACGGCGACGCGGCGGCGCGGGAGCTCCTGCTCGTACAGGTACACGTCGGCGAAGCCGCCCGATCCGAGCAGCTCGAGGTGCGTGAAGCCCGGCAGCCGCGGCGGCGGCGCGGGCGGGCGTCGCTGCGTCACGGCAGGTCCTCGAACGCGATCGTCACGCCGTCGCCCAGATCCACGACGTCGCCCGTGACGACCAGGGTCTGCTCGCCGGGGTGCAGCCGCACGGGATCGTTGCCGCCGCGGAGCAGCGTGGTCCCGTTGGTCGTGTGGAGGTCGGTCACCACCACGGTCTCTCCGTCGGACACGATCTCGACGTGGTTGCGCGAGATGTCGTTCTGGGGGCTCTCGACCGCCACCAGGCGCGGCATGTCGGCCCCCGACGTGCGCGACGAGCGGGGGCGCCGGCCGACGATGACCGGACGGTCGAGCTCGAGCACCTCTCCGGTGGACAGGCGCGCACGCCCGAAAGACGGCGCCGGAGCGAACGGCGACGGCAGCGACGGGACGTCGAAGCGCGGCACGGGCGCCGGATCCAGGTGCGGCGGCACCGCGTCGATGGGGCCGTCGGCGATCGGCACCTCGGCCGTGGCCCCGGGGCCGCGCGGCACCTCGGGCAGCTCGCCGCGCTGCCGCAGCCTCTCGGCCTGCGCGGCCGAGATCGTCTCGCCGTCGTGGTCGCCGAGCGGCTGCGGCTCGGCCGGCTCCTCCGCGAACTCGCCGTGCGCGTCCTGCGCCTCGTGCGCCTCCTGCGCCCGCGCGCGGAGCCGCGCGAGCTGCGCGGCCGTGATGGTCTCGCCGTCGTGGTCGCCCAGCGTCTCGGCGTCGCGCAGGGTCTCCTGGGCGCCGAGCGTCTCGTCGCCGGGCTCCTCGCCCGACACGTCGTCCGCGGGTTCGGCCGGGCCCTCCTCGGGCCGCACGGCGAACGCGTCGAACGGCCGCGCCGGCGCCTCGCGCCTCGGCGGCTCCGCCGGAACGAGCCCGATCTCCTGAGGCAGCAGCGTCTCGGCGGACACCGCGCTCCCGTCGTCCACCGCCACGACGTCGTCGGGCACGGGCGCATCCCGCGCATCGTGGCCGTGCGCGCGCGGCGCGACGCGCTCGGCGCCGTCCTCCGGATCGGTCTCGAAGAACACGGCGCGGACGCCGCCCGCGAGCACGGCGCCCGACGCGATCGGCAGCTCCGACGCGATCGCGGGACGCTCGCCCGCCGGGCGGACGTGCACCGACAGGGCGTCCTCGATGAGGTTCACGCTCCACGCGTCGGTGTCGCCGCCGGTCAGCTCGAGCGGGCCGTCCAGCGTCTCCGCCGTGATCCGCAGGTCGCCGCGCACGGCGGTGCGGACCGCGTCGTCCTCGAGCAGCGCGACCGCGAACGGAGGGAGCCCCGCGAGCCCCGTCCCGGACGCCTGGGACAGCGCATCGAGCACGGCGTTCACGCCGTCGCCGGCGTCCAGCCCCACCCACACGTCGTCGATGAGTTCCTGCGGCAGACCGCCGGGAAGCACGGCGATGCCGTCGTCCGCGACGATGGCGAGCATGCCGCCGGGCTCGTAGGTCACCCGCATCAGGCCATCCCTCCCACGGGCTCGCGCGGCAGCGTGTCCGAGTCGACGTCGTCGTCGGCGTCGGCGTCCGCGCCGCCCTCCGGCGACGCGCCCCCGCGCCGGGCGACCGCCACGGCGTCCACGACCACGGCGGTGATGTTGTCGCGACCGCCGTGCAGCACGGCCTCCTGCACGAGGCGGGTGGCGGCGGCCTGCGGGTGCGACTCGACCGCCAGGATGGTCCGGATCCGCTCGGCGGGGAGCTCGCCGGGCAGCCCGTCGGAGCACACCAGGATGCGGTCGCCGCCCGCGGCGGGGATCATCCAGAAGTCCGCCTCGGCGTCGCTTCCCGCGCCGAGCGCCCGCGTGATCACGTTGCGGCGGCGGTCGCGCGCGGCGTCCTCGGCCGTGAGCTCGCCGCTGTCGATGAGCTCCTGCACGACGGAGTGGTCGACGCTGATCTGCTCGAGCCGCCCGCCGGCCAGGCGATAGGTGCGGGAGTCGCCCAGGTTCAGCGCGAGCCAGTAGCCCTCCCCGGCGACGTCGGCGATCACGACGCCCGTGAGGGTGGTTCCCGCCCCGGCGTCCGAGCCGACCGAGAGCCCGTCCACGCGCGCTCGGGCGCGCCCGAGCGCGCCGCGCACGTCGTCGATCGTGAGGCTCGCGCGCCCGGCGAAGGCCCGGAACTCGTCGATCGCGGTCGCCGAGGCGACCTCGCCGCGGTCGTGCCCGCCCATCCCGTCGGCGACGAGGAATACCGGCGACACGGCGAGGAACGAGTCCTCGTTGAGCGAGCGCCGCAGCCCCGGATCGGTGGCCGCGCCGCTCAGGGCGACGATGGGCTCGCTCATCCGGCGGCCTTGAGCGTAGCGATGCGGTCCCCGATCTCGAGCGCATCCTCGGCCTCGAGCGCGACGCGCTCGCCGGGCGTCGCGGGGATGCGCTCGCCGCCGCGCACGACCGTCACGCCGTTGGTCGAGTGACGGTCGACGACGAACACGCCCTCGCCGGTCACGTCGAGCTCGAAGTGGGTCTTCGACAGCGACAGCGTCTCGTCCCGGACCGCGACCGTCTCGACGCCCTCGTCGCCGGCGGGGTTGCGGCCGAACACCGCGCGGCCGGTGACGGTGTGGCGGGTGCCGTCGTCCCACTCCAGCACCGCGGACGGGGCGCGCGCGACGAGCCGGGTGTCCTCGACGTCGGGCTCGTCGCGGCGGACGAGGATGGTGTCGTCCTCGAGCTCGTCCACGGGAGCCGGTGCGGCGGCCGCCGCGGGCGCGGGAGGCGGGTCCTGCGTCACGCCCGGCACGAACGCGATGAGCCCCTCGGAGGGCGCCGCGGCCGACGGGCCGGCCGGCGCGGGAGGCGGCGTGGTCGTGAACAGCGACGACAGGTTGCCCGGGCTCGGGACGCCGCCGCGCGGCGGCAGCGGCGGGCGGGGCGGCAGGTCCGCGGGAGCGGCGGGCGCCGCCGGAGCGGGCGGGACGGGTGCGGCGGAGGCCGCCGGAACGCCCGGGAGCGGCGGGCGCGGGGCCGCGGCGGGGGCGGCCGGCGCGGCGGCGGGCGAGGTCGTGCGCGCGTCCTCGGCGTCGCGCATGAAGGCGTGCGCGACCTTGTCGTGCCATCCCTGCCGGCGTCCGCTGGAGTCGAAGAACACCGAGAAGAAGCCGACCACGATCGCGGTGGCCAGGCCCCAGATGACGTTGCGCAGCAGCGCGCCGCCGAAGCCGAGCGGCTGCCCGGTCTCGATGCGCACGAGCCGCAGCTTCATGAGCCTCATGCCGATCGAGCCGTGCCCGCCCTGCATGTACGTGTAGACGAGGAACCACCCGAGCAGCAGGACGATCGCGGCGGCGCCGACGATGAGGAGCGCGACGTAGCCGAGCGCCTGCGCGAGCAGGTTCGCGAC
The DNA here is from genome assembly GCF_004514465.2 of Microbacterium sp. MEC084. Classification (NCBI taxonomy): domain Bacteria; kingdom Bacillati; phylum Actinomycetota; class Actinomycetes; order Micrococcales; family Microbacteriaceae; genus Microbacterium; species Microbacterium sp. MEC084. Next base: position 82,511 of record NZ_MYFP02000002.1, read on the forward strand.
CACGCTCAGCACGAGCCACGCCGCCCCGACGATGGCGGCGTCGATCGCGTACGCGGCGGCGCGGCGCCCGATCGAGGCGGGAGCGCCCGGGGCCGCGATGGGCCCGCCCGCCGGCGCGGCCGGCCGGCCGGCGGGCTGCTGCGGCGCGGCGGGCCACGCCGGCTGCGGCCATCCGGACCCCGCGCCCTGCGGCGGCGCGGGCGGCGCCGGGTGCGACGGGTACGCGGGCGGGCCGGGGACCGAGCCGGGCGCCGGGGGTCCATACGGGTTGGGCGTGGTCATGTCAGCCTTCCTTCCGCCGAGCGGAGACCGTCTCGCGCAGCGACCGCACGCGCGTCGCGAGCGACGAGCCCTTGGCCAGCGACCGCACGTTCAGCCGCGCTTTCAGCCTCGTCCAGAACGAGGCCTTCCTGTTCATCCCCCCGACGACCTCGTCCACCTCGGCCCAGAACGCCTCGATCTCGCCCGGCGTGGGCTCCCCCGGACCGAACACGCTCGCGTCCGCGCGCAGGGCGAGCGTCGTGACGCGCGGCTCCTCGAGCGCGGGCGTGAGGTGCGCCGACTGCTCGTACCGCGTGGCGCCGATCGGCACGGCGCGGCCGAAGTCGGCCGCCCGGTCCGTGAGCTCCTCCCAGCCGCCGCTGATGCGGTCGGCGGGAACGGGCGCCTCGCGCCGCTTCCGACGCCGCGCCGCCTTCAGCCCGCCGATGATGACGAACGGCGCGAGCAGGAGCGCGATGGTGCCGAGGCTGATGCCGCCGATCGCGAGGATCAGTCCGAGGTATCCCGGCAGCGGGTCGGCCTCGTCCTCGGACTCGCGGTCCTCGGGCACGAGCGGCGGCTCATCCGCCTCCTCCTTGGGCGGGGGCGGCGGCTGCAGCGGCATCGGCTGCGGATCCGTCTTGGGCTGGGTGGTCTGGTCCTTGGGCTCCTTGTCCTCGTCCGGGGTCGGATCGAACGCGACCCATCCGGACTCGGCGAAGGCCACCTCGACCCACGCGTGCAGGTTGTCGCCGTTCGCGACGAGCTCGCCGCGCGCGTCCTCGCCGGCGTGGAAGCCCATCACGACGCGCGCCGGGATCCCGACCTCGTTCGCCATCAGGGCCATCAGCGTCGCGTACTGCTCGTCGTCGCCCACCAGCTGATCGGCGCTGACCATGCTCGCCAGGCGCGCGGATCCGTGACCCGAGGGCGAGTACTCGCCCTCCTCGATGCCGTGGCTGAAGTACCCCGACTCGAACAGGAACGTCTCGAGGGCCTTGACCTTCTCGATCGGCGTGCGCGCCTCGGCCTCCGAGATCGCGTCGGACGCGAGCTCGCCCAGCTTCTCGGGCACCGCGTTCGGCCGCGGGATCTCCACGTCGGCGAAGCGGTCCTCGGCGAGCTCGGACTCGCTGGGCTCGTCCGGGATGACCGCCGTCACCGTGTACGCGTCGCCCTCGCTGAGCCCGGTCGTGACGATTCCGGTGCCGGTCGACGGGTTGAAGTAGGTCGCCCGGCGGAGGTCCTCGGCGTCGGCGCCCTCGAACCGCACCGCGTCGACGTGACCGGCGTCGGGCAGCCACACGTCCGAGTACGCGCCGATCTCGACCCGCAGCTCGGCCGTCCGCCCCTCGGCGTCCCCGGCCATGTTGGAGCGCAGCGGCGTGAACGCGCTCGACGATTCGGCGACGTTGTAGACCACGCCCGAGTAGGCGTCCATGGTGCCCAGGCGCACGCGCGCGCCGGCGGGCAGCCCCGTGACCGTGAACAGCGGCGTGTCGGCGAACTTGTCGACGTAGATGCGGAAGTCCTGCAGCGGGCTCGGGAACTGGCGGATGTCGAACGGCGGGATGATCACGTCGCGGATGACGTACCGCACCTCGTTCGGCGGGGCGAGCACCGTGGATGCGCCTCCCGCCGCGCACGCCACGGCGAGCACGCCCGCCGCGGCGCCCACGCGGCGCAGCACGTGGCGGCGGTCCTCCGTGCGCTCGTCCTCGGACGACAGCGAGATCGCACTGCGCGTGGGAGCCCACGCCTCGCGCAGGGCGAGCCACACGATCGCCACGACCGCGAGCATCACGCCCTGCACGATCGGCGCGGCTGGCTCCGAGGTGCCGAGCGCGATCTGCAGGGCCAGGCACGCGCCCGCCGGCAGCAGCGCCCAGGCGGGCGGCCGGACCCGCAGGGCCAGGCTCGCGGCCAGGACGGTGAAGATCAGGATCAGGAGGAACGGCACGATGAGGTGGCCGTCCTCGTACGACACGGGCGCGACCGTGGTGAGCAGCGACTTCCAGGACGTCACGACGCCCACCGCCAGCAGGCGCAGGGTCTCCAGCGTCGGGATGACGCCGAGCAGCGCGGTGTGCGGCAGCGCGAACGCGGCTCCGAAGACGAAGTACGCGACCACGACGGCGGCGGCCAGGAGGAGCACGCCCCAGCGGCGCAGCGTGCCGACGACGGCGATCCCGAGGCCCAGGGCGAGGGCGCCGAGCCCGGCGAGCAGCACCACGGGGCCGCCGAACGTCGGCCAGAAGCCGATCACCGACACGAGAAGCAGCAGCGCGACGGCGCCGAGGTCCAGTGCCCACCGGCGTGCCGGGAGGCGCACCGGTGCGATGCGCGCCGCGCGACGCGACGTCTGCGGCGGCGCGGGCGGCGGGGAGACCGGCGCCTCGGTCGGCGGCGGGAGCAGGGTGGAGGTCATGCGAGCACCCTCCGCAGCGAGGGGGCGAGCTGGTCGAGGTCGCCGACAGTGATCACGTCGGCCTCGCCGATGCGACGCCGGCCCGGCTCCTGCCCGAGCGCCGCGACCACGGCCAGGACGCGCGAGCCGAGCGGCAGACGCGAGATCGCGGCCTGCAGCTCGGCGGCGGTGACGCGGCTGCCGCAGGCCAGCACGACCACGCTCGCCGCGGGGGCGGCGGCGGCGATGGATCCGGCGAGCGCGGTCGTGCCGCCCGCCTTCGGACGCGAGGGCTCGACTCCCGAGAGCGAATCGAGCAGGTGCTTCTGCGACTCGGTGCGCAGGCGCCCGGACTGGGTGCGCACATCCACCTTGTACGAGTCCCGGAGCGCGCGCAGGCCCAGGGAGCCGGCCGCCGAGACGGCGAGCTCCAGTTCGTCCTCGTCCGCGTACTCGGCCGCGTTGGTCGACAGGCCGATCACGAAGTGCGAGCGCCGGGTCTGCTCGTAGGTGCGGACCATGATCGTGCCCGTGCGGGCGGTCGAGCGCCAGTGCACGTGCCGCAGATCGTCGCCCGGCTGGTACTCCGACAGGGCGTGGAAGGCGATGTCGTCGCGCGCCAGCTCCCGCGAGACCATGCCCTCGAGGTCGCGCACGAAGCCCAGCGACTGGCCCTCGAAACGCACCGTTCGCGGGTGGACGTAGAGGTCGACCGGCTCGTCGCGGCTGTCGACGCGCTCGAACAGGCCGAGCGGATCGCCGCGCACGATGCTGACGGGGCCGACGGGGAGCACGGCGCGCTTGACCGTGGGGATCGCGAAGAGCTCCTCGACCTCCTCGCCGGGGGCCAGGTGCTTTACGCCGAACACGCCGCGCCCGGCGCCGACCGGCAGCACCACGCGCGACGGCAGGATGGCCCGGCCGCCCGAGTTGGCCAGGGTCAGGGCGCCGACCGCGCGCTCCCCCACGACCACGCGGGTGCGCGTCAGGTCCAGCGTGACGTCGTAGGTCGTGCGCCCGACCAGGAACAGCAGGCACAGCCCGAGCACCACGGTCACCACGACGGCGGCGACCGTCACCTCGCGCCAGCCCATCCACGGGCCGACGATCCACAGCAGCGCCGCGACCGCGATCAGGACCCAGCCGATGGGCCGGACGACCGCCGCGGCGCGCCGCAGCGCGTGGCCGGCGCGCTCCAGCAGGTACAGCCCGACCTCGCGCCAGCTCGCCTGGGCGGGCTCCGCCGCCGTCGACGCGCGCTCGCCCGACGCCGCGCGGTCGTCCGGAGGGACGGGCGCGGTCGCGGGCTCGGCTGCGGTGGTCATGCGGTCAGATGAGGGTCATCCGTCGGTGTCGTGGCGCTCAGACGGCAGCGGCGCGGGCCTGCGGCGCGGGAACCTTCTCGAGCACTCGGGCGATCACGGACTCGGGCGTGGTCCCCACGAACTCGGCCTCGGGGTCCATCACGAGACGGTGCGCCCAGACCGGCTGCGCGAGCGACTTCACGTCGTCGGGGATCACGTAGTGGCGACCCTGCGCCGCCGCCCACACCTTGGCCAGGCGCACGATCGCGATCGCGCCGCGCACCGAGACGCCCAGGCGCGTGTCCCTGTCCTCGCGCGTCGCCTCGGCGAGCTCCGCGGCGTAGCGCAGCACGGCGGGCTCGACGTGCGCGGTCGAGGCCAGGTCGGCCATGTCGGACACCGCGCTGGTCGTGATGATCGCGCTCAGGTGGGCCGACGGGTTGCGCTCGGCGGATCCCGCCAGGATGCGCTCGGTCACGTCGAGGGTGGGGTAGCCGATCGAGGTCTTGATCAGGAAGCGGTCGAGCTGCGCCTCGGGCAGCTTGTAGGTGCCCGCCTGCTCGATCGGGTTCTGCGTCGCGATCACGAGGAACGGGCGCCCCACCTCGTGCGGGGTGCCGTCGACCGTGACGCGCGACTCCTCCATGACCTCGAGGAGCGCCGACTGCGTCTTGGGCGACGCGCGGTTGATCTCGTCGGCGAGCACGATCGAGGCGAACACGGGGCCGCGGTGGAACTCGAACGTGTGCGACTGCTGGTCGTAGATCGTCACGCCGGTCACGTCGCTCGGCAGCAGGTCGGGCGTGAACTGGATGCGGCTCGACGTGCCCTGCACGGTGGCGGCGAGCGCCTTGGCGAGGCTGGTCTTGCCCGTCCCGGGCGCGTCCTCGAGCAGCACGTGACCCTCGGCGAGCATCGCCGCAAGCACGAGGCCCACGACCTCGCGCTTGCCCATCAGCGCCTTGTCGACGTTGTCGACCAGGCGGCCGAAGGTGCCCTGGAACCAGGCCGCCTGTTCGGGGGTCATCGTCATGTCGTCATCCTTCGTCGTCTGCTATCGCCACGTGATCGAGGGCGTCTTGGCGCTGTACGGGCCTTCCACCTTCAGGTGCACCTGGGTGCCCGTGAAGCCGTAGTAGCACCCCATGTTCTTGCTGCCCGTGCCGGACAGGTATCCCCGCCACGTCGCGTAGTACTGCCCGCTGTTGCCGCTGTAGCACTGCACGGTGTAGTTGCCGGCGGGGAGGTTCTCGTACCCGAGCCACATCCACTGGCAGTTGCCCGAATCGCAGTTCGGCTCGTTGCCCGCGTTGCCCTGCTGGAAGACGCGGACCGACGGCTGCGGGGGGTCGCGGGTCGTCGCCTGCGCGATGGCCTCGCCGCTGACCTGGCCCGCGGAGTCGTACACGCGCACGCCGATCTTGCCGGTGGCGCTGTAGCCGTAGCTGCGGGTCGTCGAGCCGTCGAGCGGCACGTTCTGCCAGCCCTTGCCGTCGTAGAACCGGGCCTCGGCGCGCACGATCAGCCGGCCGTTCGGCGCGGGCGCGTTCCACGTGAATCGGATCTGCGTGCCGTCGCCGACGCGATCCGCCGTGACGCTGGGGTTGCGCGGCGGCCCGTACGGGGTCGCCGGGTCGGACGGCGGGGAGTTCGGGCCGGGCTCCGACGTGGCCCCGTTGGCCACCGCGATCGCGCGCACGACCACGCGATAGGTCGAGCCGTTGTTCAACCCGTTGATCGTCGTCGACGTCGAGTTGCCGACGCCCTGCCACGCTCCGCCGTTGACGCTGTACTGGTAGTGGATCTCGTTCGCGTTCGCGCCCTCGGCCGTCGCGGGCGCCCACGACGCGTCGATCCGCCCGTCGCCCTCGCGCACGCTGGGCTTGCCCGGAGCGGTCGGCGACGTGAACTGGCGCAGCGGCGCGCTGTGAGCGCTCGTGCCGCCCCATCCGGCCTTGTTCTTCGCCTTCACCGTGAACGTGTAGTCGGAGTTGCTGGCCGGCAGGGAGAACACCGCACGCGTGCCGCCCACGGTCTGCGGCGAGCCGTACGGGCTGCCGCCCCGGTATGCCTGCACCTGGTATGCGTCGACCGCGTCGCCGCCCGCCTCGGGACCGGTCACCGCGGGCCACGTCACCTCGACGCCGCCCGGCGTGGGGCCGATGCTGCTCTGACGCTGCGCCACGGGGGTGCCGGGCGCCGCCGGCGGCTTCGCAGGGATGTTCGTGGGCGACTGCGGGCTCCACTCGGACGGGTCCGGCGCACTGTTGTGCGCGCGTACGCGGACCGAGTACGCGGTGCCGTTCTGCAGGCCGTCCCACCAGAGCTGGGTGGTGCCCGCCGGCACGGTCTTGACGTTGATGCCGCTCGGCGGCGTCGGCGTGATCTCGAGCTCGTACTTCGTGATGGGAGAGCCCTCGGTGCGGGGCGCCTTCCACGTCACGAGCAGCCCGCTGTCGCGGAACTCCGGGATCTGCGGCGCGAGCGGGCGCTCGGGCCGCACGTCCGGCCGCGCGTCCTGGCTGACCGGCGAGGTGTCGGACTCGCCCACGCTGTTGATCGCCGTGACCGTGAACGCGTACGTCACGTTGTTCGTCAGGCCTGTGAGCGTGCAGGTCGTCTCGGGGCAGTCGGCCTCGTACTCGCCGCCCTTGACCGCGGTCACCTTGTAGCCCGTGATGTTCGCGCCGTTGTCGGCGGGCGGCAGCCACGTCATTGTGACCTGACGGCTCTGGACGTTGGTCACGCGCGGCTTGCCGGGAGCGTCCGGCCGCCCCTGCACCGTCACGTTGACGCGCGCCTCGGCCGTGCGGTCGGGGTCGCCCGTGGCGTCCTGCACCGTGTAGCGGGCGACGAAACGCCCGTGGTAGTCCTCCGCGGGGGTGACCGTCACGCTGCTGCCGTCGAACTGGACCGTGCCCTCGCCCGTCTCGAGCGAAGCGTCGATCACCTCGAGCGGAGCCTCGCCCTCGAAGGGGTTGAAGTCGTTGGCGAGCACGTCGACCGAGCGCGTCTCGCCCTGGTTCCACGTGTCGAACGTGTCGTCGCTGGCCGTGGGCAGCTCGCGCGTGGACGCCGTGACGGTGACCTCGATCTCGGAGGTGACGGGCTCGGGGCTCGTCGGATTGTCCTGGCCGTCGTCGACGGTCACGGGGATCGACGCGACCGTGCCCTTCTGGTCGGCGTCGGCCCGGACCTCCAGCGTGGATCCTCCGGCGATGGTCGCCTGGAGACCTGCCGGCACCTCGCCCAGCGAGAACGACAGCGGGTCCTCGTCGATGTCGGTCGCGAGGCCGGAGAGCTCGAGCGTGCCGGGCTGCGAGTCGCCCGCGCCGACCGTGACGGCGCCGCCGAGCATCTCGGGCGGCAGGTTGTCGGGCGGCGTGACCGTGATCGGGATGGACAGCGTCGACACGCGCCCGTTCGGGTCGTCGGGTCCGTCGCCGTCCGTCACCTCGAACGTGATCGCGTCCTTGCCCGCGTACCGGTCGGCCGACCGGTAGGTGAGCGTCCGCTCGTCGATCACGAGCGACGAGCCGTCGCTGCGGCCGGCCGAGACCTTCTCGGCCTCCGTGATGCGCACATCCCCGCCGTCCGCCGAGCGGACGTACTCCGCGAGCGGGAGGTCGATGCGCTCGCCGCTCTTGACCTCCACAGGCTCGGTCGAGATCAGGCTCGGACGCAGATCCTCCTGGCCGGGGACGTGGATGAACGCGTGCGCGACCTGGTCGTCCTGGTCCGTGATCGTGTACTTGATCAGGCGGCGGCGCTCCTCGAGCTGGACGCTCACGATCCCGTCCGCGAGCAGCTGGGCCGAGTCGTCGGGCGCGAGCTGGATCCCGAGCGTCTCGGCGGTCGCCGTGCCGTCGGGGTCCTCGTCGTTCAGCAGCAGGTCGATCTGCGCGGTCTGCTCCTCGAGATCGATGTCCTCGAGCAGCACGCGGTCGTCGCGCGCGATCGGCGCCTGCAGCGGCACGTCCTCGTCGACCGTGACCTGCAGCACGCCCTTCGCCTGCGCGCCGTGCTCGTCCTCGATCGTGTACTGCAGCGAGGTCTCGAGCTCGTGGTCCGGCGCCGTCACGACCACGCGCTCGCCGACCGCCTCCGCCTCGACCTGCGGGTTCTCGCCGAGCACGAGCCCGTCCGTCCCCTGCACGATGCCGATGGTGTCGCCGTCGGGGTCGGAGTCGTTCTCCTGGACCGCGGCCGCCACCACGCGGCCGGGACGCATCGCGAGGCTGTCGCGCACCGCGAACGGAGCCTGGTTCTGCGCGGCGGCGGGCGCGACGCCCACCCGGATCGTGGCGGTCGACTCGGCACCGAGGCTGTCGCGCACACGGTACGTGAAGGTGTCCACGCCGGTCGAGCCGCGCGAGGCCTCGTAGTCGAGGTAGTTCGCTCCCCTCTCGAGGATCGTGCCGAGCTTCGGGCCCGAGTCGATGCCGACCAGCTCGACCGAGTCGCCGTCGGGGTCGATGCCGTCGAGCGGGATCGTGATCCTCGTCGTGCTGCCGTCCAGCGCGCGCGACTCGACGTCCTCGGGCCGCGGGGCGTTGTTGTTCTCCTCGTCGAGCGGGAGCACCTGGATCGCGACCGGAGCGGTCGCCCGCTGTCCCGTGCTGTCCACGGCCGTGTAGGTCACGTACGCCGTGCCGGGCTCGTCGCCCGCGTGGAAGCGCACGTCGTCCTCGGCCGCGAAGGCCTCGCCGGCGCCCTCCGTGTCGAGCCGGACCGACTCCGGATCGAGGTGGAACTCGTCGTCGTTCGGGTGGTAGTCGTTGTCGAGCACCGGGATCGTCACGACGTCGCCGACGCGCACGACGGCGGTGTCCTCGTTGACGATCGGCGCACGCAGCTTGGCCGGCGCGGGCATGGCGATCACGACGACCTCGCCCTGGACCGACGGCGCGACGCCGTTCGAGATCGTGTAGCGGATGGTGACCTGACCGCCCTCGCCGGTCATGCCGCGGTCCGTGACGCGCAGCGTCTCATGGCCGATCACCGAGACCGCGAGGCCTGCATCGTCGGGCACGTCCACGGACTGCACCACGAGCACGCCGCCCGCCGGGTCGGAGTCGTTGGCCAGGACGTTCACCAGTGCGTCGCCGCCGACCGGGAGCAGCGCGACGTCGCGCACCGCGACGGGCGGCTCCTCGCTCTCGACGGGCTCGATGACGTCCACCCGCACGAGGCCCGGCACCGGCGTGGTCCCCGACGTCGTCACGAGGTAGTCGACGTAGTAGGTGCCCACCGTGTCCGACTCGAAGGTGAACGTGTCCGATGCGAAGTCGGGGACGATCGTCGCGCCCTGCACCTCGCTCACCTGGGTGAGCTCGAGCGGCTCGTCGCTGGCGCTCAGGTCGTTGGCCAGGGGCGAGACCGTGCCCTGCTGCCCCGCGCGCACGACCAGGTGGTCGGCGGTCGCGAGCGGCGGCGTGGACCCGGGAGCGCGCACGTCGAGCTTCAGCAGCCCCGCCATGCTCGAGCGGCCGTCCGAGACGACGATGTTGACGTCGACCAGGCCCTGGTCGCCCGAGATGGCGCGGTAGGTGATGCGGCCGTCCGCCGTGAACTCCGCCTCGTCGCCCTCGGCGGGCGTGACCGACTCGAGGTAGAGGTTGTCGCCGTCGGGGTCGACCCAGTCCGGCAGCACGTTGTAGGTGACGGAGCTGCCCGACTCGACGGGGATGGCGATCTGCCGCAGCTGCTTCGGCGGCGTGTTCTCGTCCTCGCCTCGGACCTCGACGCGCACCTGCGCCTGAGCCGTGCCGCCGGGGCGGCCGTCGTTCACCTCGTACGTGAAGGAGTCGACGCTCGACACGCCGTCCGGCACGGTGATCTGCAGCGACGTGCCGTCGTTGATCGGCGTCACCGTGACGCCGTCGGGCGCGCCGTCCGGCAGCGTGACGGTGAGCACGTCGCCGTCCGGATCGCTGTCGTTGTCGAGCACGGGCAGGATCGTCGCGGCGTCGGCGCGCACGCCGAACGTGTCGGGGTTGGCGACCGGGGGCGTGTTGTCCTCGCCACGGTCGGGTGGGCTGGGATCCGGCACCTGGACCGTGGTCGGGTCGGGGTTCTCGACGCCGTCGCCCTTCGGGGGCGTCAGGTCGTCCCAGTTGTCGACCTTCTGCAGCTGGTCGCTCGCGAGCCAGGCCGCCCCGCTCAGCACGTTGTTGAGCATCACGACGTCGCGGTTCACGCGGAAGCGCAGCTCGCCCTCGGCCTTGTACTCCGGGATCGGCATCGCGAGGTCGTGCTGCTCGCCGACGCAGTCGCGCACGAACCGTCCCGACTCCATCCACGCGCCGTAAGCGCAGCCGTTGAGCCACACGGGCTCGGCGGGGGTGCCCGTCAGGGCTCCGGCGGGAGCGGCCTCGGGCTCGGAGCCGTCGAGCGGGATGCTCAGCAGCTCGGTGCGCGTCGCGACGACGACCGCGTCCCCGTCGGCCGCGTCCAGCGCGAGGCGCGCGTCCTCGGGCTCCTCGAGCGCGACCGTCGGCCCGTCCGGGATGATGACGGACCCGGTCGTCTCGTCGAGGATCACCGCGCGGCCGGCCACCAAGGTCACGGACAGCTGCGACGACTCGTCGACGCCCTCGAGCGCCCGCTCGGACGGCTTCTCGGCCTCGCCCTGCTCCGTCACGGGGACCGTGTACAGCGTCGCCTCGGACGGCGAGGCGACGTACACGGTGCCGTCACGGCCGACCGTGACGGCCGCGTTCTCCCCCAGCTTCTCGAGCACAGGATCGGCGTCGGCCACGGCGAAGGACGCGAGACCGTCGTAGGGGATGACGAAGAGCTCGCCCTCGGCGGGGTCGAGGACCGCGATCGTGCGGGCGGCGTAGTCGATCTCGGCTCCGCCGGGCAGCTGCACCCGGTCACCCAGGGACACCCCCACGTTGTCGACGGGGCCGAGCGTCCCGTCGCCCAGGTCCTGCATGAGGATCCGGTCGCCGTCCTGCAGGACGTCGAAGTCGGCGGACGGCGTGACGAGGCGCCCGTCCAGGACCTGTGACTCGCTGTTGAAGTGGCCGACCCACTGCTCATCGGCCTTGGTGATCCAGACTGATCCGTCGTGGAGGTCGAGCTCGGTGGTCGGGTTGCCCTCGTACGCGACGGCCATGGTCGTGACGCCGAGCGCGGCGACCGTGACGATTGAGGCGCCCGCGAGCGTGCGCGGACGCACCCGCGCCCAGGACACAGTCTTCATCGCGCACCCCCTCGCCGACTCCTGACCGGTATCCTAATCGGCCCGCTCAGCGCCTCCCCGGCCCCGACCAGGGCACCTCTCCCCCGCACGGACGCGCACGCGGGCCCGGGAACTCCCCGGACCCGCGTGCGCGATGGAAGATCAGCGTCGAGCGGGCTTCTTCTCGCGCGGCGGCTTCTTCTCGCGCGCGGGCGCCTGCCCGGTCGCGACCAGCTCGGCGTAGTGCGCGGCGGCCTCATCCTGGCGGCTCTGCTCGGCACCCGACGCGATGGGAGCCCGCACGTGCTCGGGCGCGAACCCGAACGCGTCGACGAGGTCCTGCGAGTGCGGGCGCAGGCGGCGGCAGAGGCGGTCGATGTAGCGCTGCACGGCCATCGCGCGCTGGTTGGAGAGGCGGCCGTGCATGAGGTACCAGGCGAGGTGCTTCTCGATCAGCGTCAGCCCGAAGAGGTCACGGAGCCAGATCATCACCTGGCGGGTGTCCTCGTCGGGGATCGAGGCCACGGCGTCGGTGAACGCCTCCCACTGCAGGAGCTCGCCGTGGGCGCGGGCCGCCTCGAGCAGCTCGACCTGGTTCTCGTTGAACAGGTCGGCGGCCGCGACCGGGTCGAGCTTGGGCGCGGGACGCAGGCGCGCCGCGAGCTCGCCGACCATGCTCTGCACGCGGTCGGCGAGCAGCTCGTGCTGGTCCTTGGCGCGCAGGCCGAGCTCCACGGATCGCGCCGTGGATCCGAAGTCCGCCACCGCCTGCCCGAGCTGCCGCAGGCCCGCCCCGTGGAACACCTTGCCGGCGGTCTGGCCGACGACGAAGGCGGCGATCTCCTTGGGGTCCTTGCTGCGCAGCTGCTTGGCGTAGTCCGCGAGCAGGCGCTTGCCGACGAGCTGCAGCAGCACGTTGTTGTCGCCCTCGAAGGTGACGTACACGTCGAGGTCCTGACGCAGGGTCACGAGGCGGTTCTCGGCGAGGTAGCCCGCGCCGCCGCAGGCCTCGCGGGCCTCCTGGATGGCGTCCAGCGCGTGCCAGGTCGACAGCGGCTTGAGCGTGGCCGCGAGGGTCTCGAGGTCCTCGCGGTTCTCCTCGGTGTCGGTCTCGCCGCCGAACACGCCGTGGAACTTCTGCAGCAGCTCGTCGTGCGCGAACGCCTGCGCGTACGTGATCGCGAGCCGCGGCAGGAGGCGACGCTGGTGCTTCGCGTAGTCCATCAGGACCGTCTCGGCGCCGGTCGCGCCGGCGAACTGGCGGCGCTGGTTGCCGTAGGTGATCGCGATGTTCAGCGCCAGCGCCGCCGCCGTGGTGGCCGACCCGTCGAGCGAGACGCGGCCCTGCACGAGCGCGCCGAGCATCGTGAAGAAGCGGCGGCCCGGGCTGGCGATCGGGCTCGAGTAAGTGCCGTCCGGCGCGACGTCGCCATAGCGGTTGAGCAGGTTCTCGCGCGGCACGCGCACGTGGTCGAAGTGCAGACGGCCGTTGTCGATGCCGTTGAGGCCGCCCTTGACGCCGTCGTCCTCGCCGCCGACGCCCGGCAGGAACTGCCCGTCCTCGTCGCGAAGGGGCACGAAGAAACAGTGCACGCCGTAGTTCACGCCGCCGCTGATGAGCTGCGCGAACACGGTCGCCGCCCGGCCGTCGACCGCGGCGTTGCCGAGGTAGTCCTTCCAGGCGCCGCGGAACGGCGTGTGGATCACGAACTCCTCGGTCGCCGCGTCGTAGGTCGCGGTGGTCCCGATCGCGGCGACGTCCGAGCCGTGGCCGGTCTCGGTCATGGCGAACGCGCCGGGGATCTTCAGCTCGAAGACGTCGCGCAGCCACTTGTCGTGGTGCTTCTTCGTTCCCAGCTGGTAGATCGCGGAGCCGAACAGGCCCCACTGCACGCCCGCCTTGATCTGAAGACTCGGATCGGCGAGCACGAGCTCCTCGAAGCTCGCGAGGTTGCCGCCGTTGTTGTTCTCGCCGCCGTATTCGACCGGGAGCGCGCGCGAGATGGACCTGTGCTCGACCAGCTTGCCGAGCTGTTCGAAGACGCGCGCGCGGTGCTCGTGGTGGGTGAGCCCGTCGACGCGCCAGAACGCGGAGTCCTTCAGCATCTCGCGCGACGCGCGGCGGACGTCCGCCCACGTGCCGAGCAGCCGGTCGGTGACGAGGGGGACGTCGATGCGGGGCGCCGTCTCGGGCCCGGCCTTGTGGGCGGGCGTCGGGTCGGCGGTCTGGGGGCGAACAGCGGTGTCTGCCATGTCTGCCTCTCACGGGGATCGTGGAATGGGCCGGGCCCGCCTCGACGGGGACGGAGGGGGCGATGTGATCACCGTAGGTCTGCGACAAGCCGGGCGCGAGGACCTTGTCACTGAGCCACAGTCGCGGGCGCCGACGTGCGGCGGGACCATTGTGCGCGCACGACAGCGGCGGCGGACGGGGACAGACGACGGCGGCGGCCCGGATCATCCGGACCGCCGCCGCGTCACGCCTCATGCCGTGGCGTCATCTCACTCCGTGTGAGCCGCCGCCCGGCGCCCACCGTCCACCGGAAGGTGACCTTGCCATCGGCATCCGCGGTCTGGGCACCCAGATCGATCGGCGTCGAGATCGGACTTCCGTCCACCTGGATTCCGGGACACCGGCGTGTCGTTAGCCGACGAAGGGTTCGCGGTCCCGGTTCATGGGCCATATGCCGACTGGGACATCAGCCGCCTGCGCGGTGGCCGGCGGCGCGCGTTCGGGCGGGTCGAGCGCACGGCAGACGTGGGCCCCGCCGGCGCGAGCGGAGGCGGTGTCAGTGCGCGGCGATGACGGCGAGCACGGCGGCGCCGTAGGCTTCGCGCTTGCGCTCGCCGATGCCGCTGATGCCGGACAGTGCCTCGAGGGAGGCGGGGCGGTGCTCGGCGAGCGCGCGCAGAGTGGCGTCGCCGAAGACGATGTAGGCGGGGACGCCCTGCTCGCGCGCCTGGTCCGCGCGCCACGCGCGCAGCGCCTCGAAGAGATCGCGGTGCTCGGGCGCGAGCTGGTCGGCGGCGGACGCCTTGCGAGCGCCGCCGCCCGAGCGGGAGGCCCGCCCGATCACATCGCGGCGCAACGGCACGGGCGTCTCGCCGCGCAGCACGCCGCCGCTCGCCTCGCTCAGCGCGAGGGTGCCGTACTCGCCCTGCGCGACCAGGAGGCCGCGCGCGAGGAGCTGGCGGATGACGCTGCGCCAGTCCTGCTCGGACAGGTCGGCGCCGATGCCGTACGTGGCGAGCGAGTCGTGGCCCAGCTTGCGCACCCGGTCGGTCGACGCGCCGCGCAGGATGTCGATGAGGTGGCCGGCGCCGAACGCCTGGTTGCGTTCGCGCTTGAGCCGGACGACGGTCGACAGCAGCTTCTGCGCGGGAACGAGCCCGTCCCAGGTCTCGGGCGGCGTGAGGCACGTGTCGCAGTTGCCGCAGGGCTCGGACCGCTGCCCGAAGTAACCCAGCAGGTTCTGGCGCCGGCATCCGACCGTCTCGCACAGCGCGAGCATCGCGTCGAGGTGCTGCCCCTGCCGCTGCTGGATCGCGCGGTCGCCGTCGGACTGCTGGATCATCCGCCGCTGCTGGACGACGTCGCCCAGGCCGTAGGCCATCCAGGCCTGCGCGGGCAGGCCGTCGCGGCCCGCGCGCCCGGTCTCCTGGTAGTACCCCTCGACCGACTTGGGAAGGTCGATGTGGGCCACGAACCGGACGTCGGGCTTGTCGATACCCATGCCGAACGCGATGGTCGCCACGACGACGACGCCGTCCTCGCGGAGGAAGCGGGACTGGTGCCGCGCCCGCGTCGCCGCGTCGAGCCCCGCGTGGTACGGGATGGCGTCGATGCCCTGACCGGCGAGGTAGGTCGCGGTCTGCTCCACCGAGTTGCGGCTCAGCGCGTACACGATCCCCGCCGCGCCCTCCGGCTGGGAGCGGATGAAGTCCAGCAGCTGCCTGCGCGGCTCGGTCTTGGCGTCGATCCGGTACCGGATGTTGGGCCGATCGAAGCTCGCCACGAAGTGGCGGGCGGAGGGCAGCCGCAGGCGCTCCGTGATCTCACGGTGCGTCTCGGGCGTCGCGGTCGCCGTGAGGGCCAGGCGCGGCACGCCGGGGAACCGCTCGCCGAGGCCGCCGAGCGCGAGGTAGTCGGGACGGAAGTCGTGGCCCCACTGCGACACGCAGTGGGCCTCGTCGATCGCGATCACGCTCAGCGTGCCACGCTCGAGCAGGCGCAGCGTCTGCTCGCCGTTCAGGCGCTCGGGGGCGACGTACAGCAGGTCGAGCTCGCCGGCGACGTACGCGCGCTCGACGCGCGCGCGCTCGTCCGGCGCCTGCGTCGAGTTGAGGTACGCGGCGCGCACGCCGTTCGCGACGAGCGCGTCGACCTGGTCGTGCATCAGCGCGATGAGCGGCGAGACCACGAGGCCCGTTCCCTCGCGGACGAGCGCGGGCACCTGGTAGCAGACGCTCTTGCCGCCGCCGGTCGGCATCAGGACGACGGCGTCGCCGCCCGAGACGACGTGCTCGACGATCTGCCGCTGATCGCCGCGGAACGCGTCGTAGCCGTAGACGGTCTTGAGCGCCTCGAGGGGCGTCGCGTAGACCGACGGGCGCACACCGCTCGCGACGCCCGGCGCCGCGACGCGGGCCGAGCGGCGGGCCGGGCCCGAGGCATCCGCAGCGGGCGGCGCCCAGTCGTCGGGCGGCGGCGCGTCGAGATACGGGTCGAAGGGCGGCTCGTCGTAGGGCGGCGGCTCGTACGGCATCCAGTCGCCGGGGCCGCCCTGGTCGTCGGGATCCGTCGGCGCCCAGGACCCCCAGCCGGCCGCGCCCGCGCGGGCGCTGCTCGGTTCGGGGGTGCTCGGGGTCACGCGCTCGAGTCTAGGCGCGGGCTCCGACACGTCCCCTGGGCGTCGCCGGCGACCCGGCGCCCTCCGGCCCTGGGGACGAGCCTTCCCCGCGTCGGCGCCACGCCGTAGCGTGGGAGCCCGACGGAAGGAGCCCGCATGGCAGACCTGAAAGTGACCCGCAACGACGACGCGAGCCGGTACGAGCTGCACCTGTCGGACGCGACCCACGAGGACACGGTCGCCGGCTTCATCCGGTTCGAGCAGGGCCAGGGCCGGATCCGGATGATCGCGACCGAGATCGATCCCGCCTTCCGCGGGCAGGGGCTCGGCGACACGCTCGCCTCCGAGGCGCTCGCGGACGTCGCGCGCCGCGGCGACACGATCATCCCCCTGTGCCCGTTCGTGGCGGCGTATCTGCAGAAGAACGAGGTGGCCGGCGCGGTCGTGGAGTGGCCGGGCGGCACCCCGCTCGACGCGGCGACGCAGGGCGAGTCCCCGGCATGACGCGCCTCGACGCCGCGACCGACGAGTGGGACCTCACCGCCGACGCGTGCGACGGCCCTCGTGAGCTGCTGCTCGAGCCCCGCGAGGTGCCGCTCGGCGGCGTCAGGGCCATGGCGGTTCACCGCTCGCTGCCGCAGCGCGACCTGCCGACCGTGGGCGCATGGTGCTTCTTCGACCGCTTCGGGCCGCAGGAGGCGCTGATGCGGGTGGAGCCCCACCCGCACATCGGACTGCAGACCGTGACGTGGCCGCTGGTGGGCGAGGTCCGCCACCGCGACAGCATCGACAGCGACGTCACGATCAGCCGCGGCGTGCTGAACATCATGACGTCGGGCCGGGGCATCTCCCACTCGGAGTATTCGGTCGGCGACGATCCCATCCCGCTCGACGCGCTGCAGCTGTGGATCGCCCTCCCGGAGAGCCGCCGCCACGGCGGTCCGGACTTCGAGCGCCATGCCGACCTGCCGACGCTGAGGCTCCCGGCCCTCGAGGGCGCCGACGCGGACGCCACGGTGGTCGTCGGCGAGCTCGGGGACGTCGTGTCCCCCGCCACCGTCTACACGCCGATCGTGGGCGCGGAGGTCGTGCTGGCGCCGGGATCGCGCGTGCGCATCCCGTTCCGCCGCGACTGGGAGTACGCGATCGCGGGGGTGGAGGGCGACCTCGTCGCGCACGCGGGCCGCACCGGCGAACCGACATCGCTCGGGGCTCTGGACCTGCTCTACCTCGGCGTGAACCGCGACGGCATCGAGGTCTCGACGATCGGCGGCGCGATGTTCTTCCTCCTGGGCGGGGAGCCGTTCGCGGACGACCTCGTGATGTGGTGGAACTTCGTGGGCCGGGACCACGACGAGATCGTCGAGGCGCGTGAGGAGTGGGAGGCCGGGTCCGAGCGGTTCGGCCACGTCGTCACGCACGGCGACGAGCGCATCCCCGCCCCGACCATGCCTCAGGTGCGGCTCACGCCGCGACGCCGCAAGGTGTAGGTCAGCCCGCCGCGATCGCGTCCACGAGCCGCTGGGCGACGTCCTCTGCGCCCGATGCCGCCTCCGCACCGCCGATCGCGCTGCCGGTCACGACGAGCGAGTCGACCAGCGCCGTGACGGTCACGGAGCTCATCGCGCCGGTGCCCTCGATCACGGAGTCGGTCTGCACCCCGTACGCCGAGTCGGCGCCGTCGATCGACACCGGGACCTCGCTGATGGTGCTCGTCACCGACGTCCCGTCGGCCATGGTGATCGTGATCTCGCCGCAGCCGTCGATGTTCGACAGGCCCGACTCCACGGCGCCGTCGGCGATCGACGCCTCCGCGAAGCTCACCACTCCGCCCGACTGGCCGGTCGCCTCGTCGACGCCCACGGCCATGCTGCTCTCGCTCGTCTCGGCGATGGCGAGCCCGCTCTCGACCGCGGCCGCGCACTCGGCAGGCTCGATCTCCGCATCCGCGAAGAGGCCGCTGAGCCCCTCGACCCCACCCATGGCCTCGATGTCGATCGGCTCGAGCCCCGCGGCCACGACGTACCCCTCGAGCACGGCCTCATCGACCACCTCGCCCGACGGCGCCTCGTCCGCGGGCGTCTCCGCGGGCGCGGAGGACTCCGCGGGCGGGGTCGCCCCCTCGGGCGCCTCCTCCTCGCCGCCGGCCGAGCAGCCGGCGATCAGCAGCGATCCGGCCAGGACGATCGGAGCGAGGGTTCGGAGGGCGAGTCGCGCGGTCATGCCCGCAGTCTCGCACGCGCGCACCCGCGCCACCAGGGCCGGATCGCTTCGCACATGTGTTCTGATGTCGCTTGACTTGGCGATAGAACGGGTGTTCGATGAATCCATGCGATGGCAGGGACAGGAGCTCGGCGTCTCGGACCCCGACGCGCTGCCCGGAATGGAGCAGCTCGACGGACTCGTCCGGTCGGTGACGACGCCCGAGTTCGCGGGCGTGACGTTCCACGAGGTCGCCGCCAAGTCGGCCCTCAACCATGTGCCGCGCTCGAGCAGCATGCCGTTCGACTGGACGATCAACCCGTATCGCGGATGCACCCATGCCTGCGTGTACTGCCTCAGCCCAGACACCCTGATCCTGCGGGCCGACGGCCGCCAGGTTCCGCTTCGTGAGATCCGCGTCGGCGACGAGATCGTCGGCACCGAGCGGCACGGTGCCTACCGACGCTACGTGCGCACGACGGTCCGCGCGAAGTGGCCGTCGAGAAAGCGCGCGTATCGCGTCACGCTGGCCGACGGCACCGAGATCACGGCGAGCGGCGACCATCGGTTCCTGACCGACAGGGGCTGGAAGCATGTCCACGGCGCCACCACGGGCCCCGAGCAGCGCCCCCACCTCACCGCCCTCAACCGCTTGATGGGATTCGGCATCGGCGGGCCGCCGCCCGACTCCGCATCGCCGACGCCGCACTACCGACGCGGCTACCTCGCCGGCATGATCCGGGGCGACGGGATGATCTTCCATCGCTCGTATCGGAGCGCGGATCGCATCCGCGACATCCACATGTTCCGCTTGGCGCTCACGGAGACCGACCGCGCCGCCCTGGACCGATCGCGGGACTTCCTCGATCGTTCCGGCGTTCCCACGCGAACGCGAACCTTCAGCGCCGCGGAGGGCGCACGCAAGCAGATGATCGCGATCCACACCGCACGCGTGGAAGACGTCGCGGCGATCGAGCATCTGATCACGATCCCGCGAACGCGGTCCCGCGAATGGCGGGCGGGTTTCCTCGCCGGAATCTTCGATGCGGAGGGGAGCTGCTCGCGAGGCGTCCTGCGGATCAGCAACAAGGATGAAGAACTGCTCTCCCTGACCGCTGAGTCCCTGGAGGCCGTCGGCATCCCGTGCGTCATCGAACCACCCCGGCCCAATGGCGTGCGGTCCGTGCGAGTGACAGGAGGGCTGCCGATGCGGCAGCGGTTCTTCGACGCCACCCGGCCGGCGCTCAGCGGGAAGCAGCAGCTCATCGGCGACGCTGTGAAGACCGCCGCCGATCTGCGTGTCGTGTCCGTGGACGACCTCGGGCACGACATCGACATGGTGGACATCACCACCGGCACGGGGGACTTCGTCGCGAACGGCGTGATCAGCCACAACTGCTTCGCCCGGGGGACGCACGAGTATCTCGACCTGGATGCCGGGCGCGACTTCGACTCGCAGATCGTCGTGAAGGTGAACGTCGACGAGGTGCTGCGGCGGGAGCTCGCGCGCTCGTCGTGGCGCCGTGAGCCGGTCGCCCTCGGCACGAACACCGATCCGTACCAGCGGGCCGAGGGTCGCTACAAGCTCATGCCGGGCATCACGACCGCTCTGGCGGAGTCGGGCACGCCCTTCTCGATCCTGACCAAGGGCTCGCTGCTGAGGCGCGACCTGCCGCTGCTGACGCGGCTGAAGCAGGATGTGCCGATCCAGCTCGCCTTCTCCATCGCGGTCTACGACGACGAGCTGCAGCAGGCGATCGAGCCGGGGACACCGACGGCGCAGGCCCGCCTCGACACGGTGCGCGCGGCGGCCGACGCGGGCTTCGCGGTGTCGGTGTTCCTGATGCCGATCCTCCCCCACCTCTCCGACT
Source organism: Microbacterium sp. MEC084 (assembly GCF_004514465.2). Taxonomy (NCBI): domain Bacteria; kingdom Bacillati; phylum Actinomycetota; class Actinomycetes; order Micrococcales; family Microbacteriaceae; genus Microbacterium; species Microbacterium sp. MEC084. Next base: position 102,595 of record NZ_MYFP02000002.1, read on the forward strand.
CCCCCGAGGCGCTCGACGCCGCGCTCGCCCGGGTGAAGGCCGCGGGCGCGGCCCGGGTCGTGCACGGCGCGCTGCACCTGCGACCCGGGGTGAAGCCGTGGTTCATGCGCTGGCTCGCGCGCGAGCATCCGGAGCTCCTGCCCGCCTACCGCGGCCTGTATCCGGGCGCCTCCGTCAACGCGCCGCAGGCGTACCGGACGATGCTGTCGCAGCGCATCCGACCGCTCATCCGGGCGCACCGGCTCGACGGCCGCTCCGACGGGGATCCGTGGCGCCGGCCCGCGCCGGCGGCCGCCACGGCGTCGCGGGTCGTGACGACCTCGCGCGGGCGGGCCGCGGCGACGAGGGCGACCGAGCGACGCGCGATCCCGGAGGCCGCGACGCTGTTCTGAGCGCTCAGTCGTAGTCCGGCGCGGCAGGCAGGCCGAAGAACTCCTCGAGCGTGTGGAAGCCGCCCGCCTGGTACGCCTCGGCGATGCCCCGGCCCACGTAGCGCAGGTGCCAGGGCTCGGCGTCGTAGCCGGTCGTCACACTGCGCCCGGCCTCGTAGCGGACGATCCATCCGTAGCGCCACGCGTTCTCGGCGAGCCAGCGCCCCTGCGCGGTCCCGCCCACCTCATAGATGTCGCCGCACCCCCACGCGCCGCACGCCACGACGTCGGCGGCCAGCCCCAGCTGATGCTCGCTGTGACCGGGACGGGCGGACAGGGCGTCCGCCCCGCCGCCGCGCGCGCCCACCTGCGCCGCATAGGTCGAGACCTGGGTGTCGTAGGAGCGGTACCCGCTGTACAGCGCGATCCTCCCGGCACCCTCGGCCGCGGCGTCGGCGAGCCGCTCGAAGGCGGCCAGGGCGTCGGCACGAAGACCGACGTCGGCGACGCGCGCCGCGGGCCGGCGCACCTCCCGCGGCGCATAGTCGATCGGATCGAGCGGACGCAGCTTGTTGACGACCACCCACGGCATCGCCGGATCGTCCAGGCGCACGCAGGGCGCCGCGCCGTCGAGCACCGCCTGCCGCAGCGACTCCCCGCCACCGAACGCGGCCACGAGAGCGTCCGCATCGGAGTCGCGGAGCGCGGCGACGACCTCCGGCGCCTCGCAGGGCGCCTCCGATGCCTCGACCTGCTCCACGCGCGGGGCCGGGAGCGCGGCCGCCACCGGCGGCTGGTCGACGAGGGAAGGCACCGCGCTCGCCTTCTCGGCGCCCGCGAGCAGCGGCGAGAGGACGGCGAACGCCCCCATCCCGAGCGCGACGGCGAGGATCAGCAGCGCGACGGCGCGCACTCTGCGCCGCGCGCGCAGCCGACGCCGCGCGGCAGCCCTCCCGGCGTGGCTCATGGTCTCCATTGTCGCCCACCGGGTCCGCCGCATCACCCCGGCGGCGACTGAAAGTTCTGCCCTCCGACCAGGCATATCGATATGCAGGTTTCGGATCTTTCGAACCGCTCGACGGGTGTTGACATGCCGCCCGAGCACTCCCTAGTCTCAGGCATCGCACGGCTGGGGCGGCGTCGAGGTCTCCCCAAACCCGCGGCCGACGAACCCGAGGTCGGCCGGACACCAGGGCCCCGCCGTGCGCGCGGACCAGGTGGCGCGCCCCCAGCGAGCGCCACCCGACCGACGCAGGTCGCCCCCTGATGAGCACCCGGCCCGGGGGGCGACCTGCCAAACCCCCGTCGACTTTCGCTTCTTTCGAGCCGAGCGCTTCGATTGACCGGATCTTACGAGCCTTCTTATCCTCGGGGCACCGCCTACAGCCCCGACGTCGCCGTCCGGTCCGGCGGCGAACGGCCCCCGAAGCCGCCGGTTCGACGAAGACCCATCCCCCGGAAGGAAGGCCCTCCATGGCCAGACGCCCCGCCCTGCGCATCCTGGGCTCCACGGCGGCAGCCGTCGCCCTCATCCTGACCTGCGCGGTCCCCGCCCACGCCGCGGCGCTGACCGTGAAGAACCCGGGCTTCGAGGTCGTGACCGCCTCCGGCGAGCCCGCGGACTGGAGCGTGTGGCGGGCGCGGGGCACCGGCATCAGCGCGCAGTCCGTGGCTGGCGCGGGCCCCGACGGGCACCCTGACCCGCGTCGGCGTCACCTCCGGCACGCACGCCTGGAAGCACGTGCGCGAGTACGTCGAGGTGCCCGCCGGCACGGCGACGCTCGTGATCGAGCCGATGCTCGACAGCGCCTCGGGCCGGCTCTCGATCGACAACGTCGCGGTCGACAGCGTCGAGCACGTCGCGATCACGTCGCCCGCCGTGCAGCCGACGGGCGAGGTCGAGCTGAAGTGGACGTTCGCGGGGCTCTCGGGCACGCCGGCGTCCTACGACATCCACCGCTCGACCGAGGCCGGATTCGAGCCCTCCGGCGACACGCTCGTGCGCTCGGTGCCCGCGATCACCATGGCCGAGGACGCGACCACGCAGCCGGGCACGACCTACCACTACCGCGTGGTCGCGAAGGATGCCGCCGGCGCCGTCCTGGCCACGACCGACGCCGCGGCAGCCGCGACGCCCGCGACGTTCGTCGACCGCCAGCTCAAGGACGTCCTCACGGCGACGGCCGAGGCCGACGGCGTGCGCGTCGCGTGGCGCGTCGCCGCGGGCACGGCCGAGACCTACACGCTGTACTCCGGCCCCGCGACCCTGGCGAGCGGATCGCTGAAGTCGGCCAAGCGGATCGGGTCCGCGACGGTCGAGGCGGGCGCGACCGGCCTCAGCGGCGCCGTCTCCCTTCCGGGATCGGCGCCCGCGGCCTACGCGCTTGTGAACGCCGCGGGCGAGGTCGTCGCCTCGGCCAAGGTCGCCGACCTCGCGCACCCGCGCCTGTGGATCGACGACGACAAGCTCGCCAAGGTGCGCGAGCAGATCGCCGTGCCGGGTGAGCCGCAGGAGATCTGGAACGGCATCCTGGCACGCGTCGCCGGGGGCCTGACCGCCACCCCCAACCCGTACGGCCAGGGCTTCGGCGAGGGTGAGGGCCGCTACGCGGCCGAGGCCGCGCTGGCCTACCAGGTCACGGGCGACGCGTCCTACCCGCAGAAGGCGTACGACGGCATCGTCGCGGCCGAGGCGAAGCTGCCGCTCGGCACCCGGCAGCCGCTCGAGGACGCCAACCCGGCCCCCGTGCTGGCCCAGGCGTACGACTGGGCCTGCAACGGCTGGACCGACGAGCAGCGCGCGAACGCGAACCGCATCCTCGGCCGCCTGGCCGCGGCCATGGAGGTCGCGCACCACTTCAACATGGACGACGACACGCGCGCCTCGAACTGGACCGGCGTCACGCGCGGCGGCGAGCTCGCGCTGCGCCTCGCGACGCGCGGCGACGGCTGGTTCGACGCGGGCGAGACGCGCATCCCGATGCTCGTGAACGAGGTCGGGCTGCACCTCGACGCGGCCTACACCGACACGGGCTGGATGCAGGAGGGCCTGGAGTACGTCAACTACACGCTCCAGATCGCGCTGCCCGGCATCTACGCCGCGCAGGACGCCGGCATCACGGCGCTCGACGCCTCGATCGAGCGGCCGCAGTTCACGAACCTGTACCTGCACAGCCTCGCGAACACCCCCAACCACAAGCGCCTGCAGTGGGGCGCGACGTCGATGCAGGGACGCTTCCCCACCGCGGGCATGATCGCCCGCCTGGTCCCCCAGAGCCAGCGCGACGCCTGGGTGTGGCACTGCGAGCGCTCGGTCGGGTCGCTCGGATCGAAGGAGCACGCCGGTTCTCTCGGCCCGTTCCCGCTCATCGACTGGCCCGAGGACGCGTCCGGATCCGAGCCCATCACGAACCCGGCGCTCACGCAGGCGCTCATGGACGACCACGCGGGGGCGTACCAGTTCCGGAGCCGCTACCAGGACGCGGGCGACGTGCTGGTCGGCCTCACGAACCGCAACTCGTCGCACCTCGGCTGGGAGGGCCTGGAGACCTTCGCGCTGTCGATGACGAGCAGCAACGTGACGTGGGCGCGGCAGCACGCGAAGGCGTACACCGACCTGGCGCAGTACTCGAAGCCGCTGATCGACGGGCGGCCCGAGAACGTGCCGCTCAGCCAGTCCCAGCAGTCGCCGGCAAGGGCGAGACGCTCGCGTCGAAGGCGCTCGCGGGCCAGGGCGGCGGCTACGTCAAGCTGGACGGCTCGGCCAACTTCGGCGTCGACTCGGCGATCCGCGACGCGGCCGTGGACATGGCGGGCGGCGAGGGCGTCGACACGGTCGTGGCGATCCACGACGCGTTCGCCGACGACGGCACCGGCGAGGTGCCCGCCGGCGAGGTCGTGGACGACTCGACCCTCGCGGTCGGAGGCGAGACCTACGACGTGCTCGCCCTCGACGGCCTGAAGTAGTCCCTCGCACACGGAGAGGCCCCGGGAGCTCGCGCTCCGGGGGCCTCTCCGCGTGCCGGCCGCGGGATCAGCCGGAGTACGTCACGCCCCAGCGCGCCGTCCAGGACTCGCCCGGAGCCAGGCGGCGCACGTCGCGGCCCGAGTTGAAGGCGTCGGTCGGCGCCGTCATCGGCTCGATCGCGATCGCGAGCGGGTGGCCGGGGTACGCGTCGGTCGTGAAGACCTGGATGTACCCCCAGTTCTCGTCCTGCCACATCGTGACGGACCGGCCGTCAGGCGCCGTGAGCGTCGAGCGGGCGATGCCGTCGGCGCCGCGCGCCAGCGATCCGAAGCCGGTGTCGAGCTGGACGTCGCCCACGCGGACGCCGCCGCGCAGATCGACCTCGCCCGACACGGGCGCCTCGCCCGTGGGCAGCAGCCGGTCGTCGACCTCGAAGACCGATTCGGCGGGGACGGTGACGACGAGGTCGGCGGTCGGGACGCCGCCGATGCAGAAGAACGGATGCGTGCCGAGCGCGACGGCGGCGTCGCCCTCGCCCACGTTGACCACCTCGTGCGTCACCTCGACGCCGTCGTCGACGAGGGCGTAGGTGACGCTCGTGCGCAGCGTGTACGGGTAGCCGTGCTGCGGGTAGACGATCGCCGTGAGCGTCGCGCGGTCCTCGCTCGTGTCGACGGCGTAGGGCGCGTAGCGCAGCAGCCCGTGGATGGCGTTGTCGCGCGCGGGCTCCGTGATGTCGAGCTGACGCTCGGCGCCGCCGTCGTTCCAGCGGCCGTCGCGGATGCGGTTGGGCCACGGCGCGAGCACGATGCCGCTCCCGAACGGGGTCGGCGCGCCCTCGGGGTACCTCGGCACGAGGTCCACGCCGCCGACCGAGAGGCCGCGCAGCGAGGCTCCCACCTGGGCGATGTGCGCCGTGACCTCGCCGGCGCCGCCCTCGCGGCGGAGGTGGACCTGGTCACCCGTGGGGTCGATGCGGTTCTGTGCGTTCACGGCACGAGCCTATTCGAGCCCGGCCGCCCGCTTGTCAAGCGCCTACCCGCCGGGTGCCCGGCGTGGTGCTGTCGGGAGCATGACGCAGATCGTGCCCTCCCCCTCCCGCGTGACCGGCGTGCCCGACCTGCCCGGATGGGATGCCACGTGGCGGCTCGCCCGCGACGGCTACGTCTTCGGGCAGCGGGGCTTCCGCGACGTGGGCGCCGACGCGTTCCGCACCCGGCTGCTGGCCCGGCCCGTCGTGGTCGCGCGCGGCGCCGAGGCGGCGCACGTGTTCGGCGAGCCGGATGCCTTCGAGAGGCGAGGCGCCATCCCGCGCTCGGTCGTCCACCTCCTGCAGGACGAGGGCAGCGTGCAGCAGCTGGAGGGACCGCGGCACGGCGAGCGGAAGGTGCTCATGCTCGAGCTGGCGCAGGGTGAGCGCGCCGGGCTGGTCGAGGCGTTCCGGGATGCGTGGCCCGAGGTCGTCGCGGAGCATGGGCATGGGGCGGTTCCGGCCGCGGAGGTCGCCGCGCGGGCGCTCACCCGGGCGGCGCTGGAATGGACCGGGATCCGCGTCGACCGCGGCCGCGAGACCGAGCTGTCCGGCGAGCTGACGGAGATGATCGCACGCGCCGGCAGCGTCGGCCCGCTCAACTGGAAGGCGCGCCTCCGCCGTCGGCGCACGGAGGCATGGGCGCGCGACGTCGTGCGCGAGCGCCGCGCCGCGGGAGACCACGAGACCATCGCGGGGCGCCTCGCGCACCACACCGAGGGCGGTCGCCCGCTGGACGAGGACGTCGCCGCCGTCGAGATGCTCAACCTGCTGCGGCCCACGGTCGCCGTCGCCCGCTTCGTGGCCTTCGCCGCCCACGCGCTGCACCGGCATCCGGACTGGGCGTCGCAGACCCGCGGCGGCGACGCGGCGGCCACGCGCTGGACGGCGGACGAGGTCCGCCGGTTCTACCCGTTCTTCCCGATGGTCGGCGGCATCGCGACCGAGCCGTTCGAGCTCCACTGCGAGTGGTTCGAGGAGGGCCAGTGGATGATGCTCGACCTCTACGGCACCGACCACTCCCCCGAGCTCTGGGAGCGGCCGGACGTGTTCAACCCCGGACGGTTCGCGACCGCCTCGCCCCACGCGGTGGTGGCCCAGGGCGTGGGCGAGCACCTCGCCTCCCACCGGTGCCCGGGCGAGCTCGCCACGGTGGACCTGCTCGTCGAGACGCTGCAGCAGCTCACGCAGGGTCCGGCCTACACCGTGCCGGAGCAGGATCTCCGCATCAGCCTGCGACGCATCCCCGCCGAGCCCGAGGACGGCATGATCCTGCAGTTCGCGTGATGCCGCACCCGCAGACGACGGATGCCGCCCTCGTCATGCGAGGGCGGCATCCGGTCGTGCGGGGGGCGGGTCAGGCCAGTTCAGAACCCAACCCTGTCCGCCGCGTATGTGGCATCCGCGGTGGAGAACCCCTCGTACTCCAACTGGTCAATGAGTCCCTGACGCGAGAACGACATGAAGTCCAGATACTGTTGTGCCTTCTTGACCGCCTGGTCGCGCCAGTTCACCTCACCCCTGTTCTCGAGGTAGGACACGGCATACGTCGCATCGGCGGTGGAGAACCCCTCGTACTCGAGCTGACCGATGAGACCGCTCCTGGAGAATGCCGTGAAGTCGAGGTAATCGCGCGCCTTCTCGATCGCCTGCTGCTGCTCGAACGTCGGAGGCGCCGGCGCGACGTATCGGCGCACGCCGAGCGTGTCCCTGCGGTCGCCGTTCCAGTCCCCGACCAGCGTGGTGTCGGATGCACGACCATAGGCCTGAACACGGGATGCGGAGCCGGAGCTCAGCGAATCCGAGATGTAGTACACGTTGCCCCGCCGCACAGCGAGGGTGTCCGCTCCGTCCGCGTTCCAATCGCCGACGAGGACGAGGTCAGAAGACCGACCGTAATTGATGACCGCGCTCGCGCTGCCTCCCGTCAGGCTGTTCGAGATGTAGTACACATTTCCGCGACGAACCGCCAAGGTGTCCCTGCCGTCACCATTCCAGTCACCGACCAGAACGACATCGGATGCCTTGCCGTAGTTGAAGACGACGCTGGCATTGCCGCCGCTGAGACTGTTGGAGATGTAATACGTCTGACCGCGGCGCACCGCGAGCGTGTCCACGCCGTCCCCGTTCCAGTCTCCGACCAGGACGGTGTCCGATGCCTTCCCGTAGTTGATGACCGTGGTCGCATTACCGCCAAGCCTGTTCGAGAAGTAATACGTCCGATCGCGCCGGACCGCCAGGGTGTCCTTTCCGTCGCCGTTCCAGTCGCCGGTGTAGACACGATCCTCGGCCTTGCCGTAGTTGAATTCATGGTTCGCCGTCGCCGACCATGAGTCGTTCAGGTAGTAGCGGGCGCCGTAGCCGCCCACTTCGCGGCCATCGGCCATCGCAGGCGCCTGACCCGCAATTGCGGCGCCGGCGGCCACCGCTATCGCAAGAATGGCCGCCCACATCCGCCGGGGCCTGCGCTCGATGCTGTTCACCGCGATACTCCACTTCTACCGACACAGTCGGTGGCCTCTTCACGCCGACGACGCGTTGGCGCTAAAGGAAGAATATGAGATCGGAGTTCGTGCGCAATACATGACCGGAATTCTCAGGCGCGCCCGAGCCAAAGCCACGAGCGTCATGCCTATTCCGCCCGCAGACGACGGATGCCGCCCTCGTCATGCGAGGGCGGCATCCGGTCGTGCGTGCGGGACGGGTCAGGCCGAGAGCTCGGCCACGGTCGGGCCGCCGGCCAGCTCGTCGAGCAGGTCGTCGCCGGGGCGCACCTCGTCGAACGGGGCGGCGATCTCGGCCCGCTCCAGCATCTCGGTCATGCGGCGGCGACGCTGACGCGGGATCAGCGTGACCACGCGACCCGTGCGGCCCGCGCGACCGGTCCGGCCGGCGCGGTGCAGGTACGTCTTGTACTCGTCCGGCGCGTCGGCCTGGATGACCAGGTCGATGTCGTCGACGTGGATGCCTCGCGCGGCGACGTCCGTGGCGACGAGCACGCGGGCGCGGCCCTTCGAGAAGCGCTCGATGTTGCGCGTGCGCTTGGCCTGGTTCAGGTCGCCGTGCAGCGCGATCGCGTCGACGCCGGCGTCCTCGAACTGCTCGGCGAGCATCTCGGCGTAGGCGCGCGTGCGGGTGAAGACCAGCGTCTTGCCCTCGCGGTCGACCAGGGAGTCGAGGATCTCGGCCTTCGAGCGGTGCTCGATCACGAGCACGCGGTGGTCGATCGTGCCGGTCTCCTGGGTCTCGCCCGCGACCTCGTACACCTGCGGGTCGACGAGGAACTCGTCCACGAGCGCGGCGACCTCGCGGTCGAGCGTCGCCGAGAAGAGCAGCTTCTGGCCCCCCTCGGCGGTCAGGCGCAGGATCTCCTGCACGGGCTCGAGGAAGCCGAGCTCGCACATGTGGTCGGCCTCGTCGAGCACCGAGATCTGGATCTGCGAGAGGTCCAGCTTGCCCTGGCGCTGCAGGTCGCCGATGCGGCCCGGGGTGCCGATGATGATGTCGACGCCCTTCTTGAGCGCACCCACCTGGCGCGCCTGGGGCACGCCGCCGTAGATCTGCGTCGTGAACAGGCCCACGCTGCGCGCGATCGGCTGGATGGTGCGGTCGATCTGGAGCGCGAGCTCGCGGGTCGGGGCCATGATGAGCGCGACGGGCGCACGGCCGAACTCGCGCTTGACGCCCGCCTTGCTGCGCAGCACGCGCTCCACGAGCGGAGCGCCGAAGGCGATGGTCTTGCCCGAGCCGGTGCGGCCGCGGGCGAGGACGTCGCGGCCCTCGATGATCGACGGGGCGGTCGACGCCTGGATCGGGAAGGGCCGCTCGGCGCCCAGCGCGGCGAGCGCGCGGACGATGTTGTCGCCGAAGCCGAGGTCGGCGAAGGTCGTCTCCGTCACCTCTTCGGCCACGACGGCCTGCGCCTCGAGGCGCTCGTGCACGACGTCGATGCGCTGCTCCTGCGCCTGGGTGCGCGCGGGGCGCTCCTCGCGGCGCTCCTGCCAGGCCTGCTCGCCGCGCGGGCGGTCGGAGAAGTCGCGGCGAGGGCGGTCCTCGTCGAACGAACGACGGGGGCGCTCGTCGCGCGCGAAGCGCGGACGCTCCTCGCGCGGCGCGAAGTCGCGACGCTCGCCGCGGTCCTGGCGGTCGAAACGGCGCTCGCCGTCACGGGCCGGACGCGCGTCGCGGTCGAAGCGGCGCTCGCCGTCGCGCGCCGGGCGCGCGTCACGGTCGAAGCGCGGGCGGTCCGAGCGCTCGAAGCGGGGTCGGTCCTCGCGCGGGGCGAAGTCGCGACGCTCGCCACGGTCCTGACGGTCGTAGCGCGGACGGTCGCCCTCACGCGCCGGACGGGCATCGCGGTCGAAGCGGCGCTCGCCGTCGCGGGCGGGACGGGCGTCGCGGTCGAAGCGCGGACGCTCCGAACGCTCGAAACGAGGACGCTCGCCGTCGCGGGCCGGGCGGGCGTCGCGGTCGAAGCGGCGCTCGCCGTCGCGCGCGGGACGCGCATCGCGGTCGAAGCGCGGACGCTCGACCCGGTCGTAGCGGGGACGCTCCTCGCCACGGCCGTAGGCCGGGCGCGCATCGCGACGCTCGCCGTCGCGCGCAGGGCGCGCATCGCGGTCGAAGCGCGGACGCTCGGCGCGCTCGTAGCGCGGGCGGTCGCCGGCGCTGTCGTCGCGGCGCGGCCCGCGCGATCCGCCGTCGATGCCGCGGAACGGGCCGCCGGTCTTCTTCTTGGCGTAGCGCGGATCGAAGTTCTGGGCGGGACGGCCGCCGGCCGGCTTCTTGTTCTTGGGCATGCGAAAAGGAACCTCTCGATAGGTGTCATGCGGCCTGTAAGGACCACACACACCCGCGCACTCTTCGCGCGGCATCCCAAGCCGACCCTTCAGAGTAGCGGGGCCCGCTGGGAGAACGCCTGGCCGGGCGCCGTCCGCACCCCGCTCAGCGGGTGAGCGCCGTCGTCCCGCGGCGCTTGACGGACCAGCGCACGCCCTTGAGCAGCGGGTAGATCACCGAGAAGACCCACATCGGGGCGCGCAGCTTGGCGTCGCGGATGCCGTGCGCGTCGTACGTCCGCTCCCAGCGCATCACGTAGCTGTAGTAGTCGCGCGGGGCGTCGTCGAGGCGGCGGGCGGACATCCCGGCCACCATCGCCGACCGGTACACGGCGCGATGGCCGCGCTCGTGCAGGTGGATCGAGATGTCGATGTCCTCGTGCATCTCGTCGGCCGCGTCGCGGCACACGTGCGGCCGGATGTCCCGCCACGCCTCGGCCCGCAGGGCCATGTTGCTGCCGAAGATGTAGTGGAAGTCGCGGGCCAGGCGGTGCACGGCGCGACGCAGCGCGTCGTCGGCTCGATGGCCCCAGCGACGCAGGGGCATGTCGTAGTAGATCATCGGCCCGGTCGCGGCCGCCACGGTCTCGTCCCGGAAGATGCGGCGCACCTGCTCGACCCAGTCGGGCTCGAGGACGGTGTCGGCGTCGATCCGGCCGAGCACCTGGCCGCTCGCGTAGTCCAGCCCCAGGTTGCGGGTCGGGATCAGGCCCTGCACCTCGTCCTGCGAGAGCAGCACCCGCGGCACGTGCGGATGCTCGCGCTGCAGCGCCCGCACGATGTCGCGCGTCGCGTCGGTCGAGCGGTTGTCGACGACGATGATCTCGTCGGCCGGATCCGTCTGGTCGATCGCCGCGAGCACGCAGGCGCGGATGGTGCTCTGCTCGTTGAAGGCCGGGATCACGATCGAGACCGTCGGACCGGCGTTCATGTCCAGAAGCCTATCGACTTCGTCCGGGCCCGCCATGCCCTCCGTCACGGGGCGTCTCCCTCCCGATCGCGCCGGCGCAGCTGCACGCGCGAGGCGGCGGGCAGGGCGGACGTCGCCGGGACCGTGATCACGGCGGCCGGCGCCGTCGCGGTGACGGATGCGGGAACGACCGGCTCGACCGGCGTCTCCGGCACGGCGGTCGCGTCGGACCCGGCGCGCCGCGCGGCCCGGCGCTCGCGCGCTCCCTCGACGAGGTTGTAGAGGGTCGGCAGCACGATCAGCGTGAGCACGGTGGACGACAGCAGTCCGCCGATGACGACGATCGCCAGCGGCTGCGAGATGAAGCCGCCGTGGCCCGTGATGCCGAGGCCCATCGGGGTGAGCGCGAAGATCGTCGCGAGCGCGGTCATCAGGATCGGACGAAGGCGGTTGGAGGCCCCGGCGATGGTGGCGTCGTGCGCCGTGAGGCCGCGCTCGCGGTACTGGTTCACGAGGTCGACGAGCACGATCGCGTTGGTCACCACGATGCCGATCAGCATCAGCACGCCGATCAGCGACGCGACCCCGAGCGGCACGCCCGTGACGATCTGCAGCAGGATGGCGCCGGTCGCCGCGAACGGCACGGACACGAGCAGCAGCAGCGGCTGCCGCAGCGACTTGAAGGTCGCGACCATGACCACGTACACGATCAGGATGGCCGCGAGCATCGCGAGGCCGAGCTGCTGGAACGACTCGGTCTGCTCCTCCGCGACTCCGCCCACCTCCGCGTCGGCGCCCGCGGGGAGATCGACCTCGGCGAGCACGTCGGCGACGGCGGCGGTGGCGACGTTCAGGTCGTCGGTCGCGGGCGGCACCGTGATCGTGGCCGTGCGGCGGCCCTGCTCGGTCGTGATGGACGTGGGGCTCTCGCGCTCCTCGATCGTCGCGAGGTCGGCGAGCGCGACCATGCCCGCGGCGGTCGGGATGCGCAGATCGCGCAGCTCGTCCACGGTCGCGGGCGGGTCCTGGGCCGCGATGTACACGGTGAGGGACGTGCCGTCGATCTCGACCGTGCCGACCTCGCGGGGCTGCATGGTGCTCGAGACCAGCGATCCCACGGCCACCTCGGACAGACCCCGCTCGGCCGCGGCCGCCCGGTCCACCTCGACCGCGATGTACGGAAGCGACGCGGCGAGGTCGTCCGTCACCCGGCCGATGCCGTCGCGACCGTCGAGCTCCTCGACCAGGAGGCGCGTCGCCTCCTCGAGCTCGTCCTCGCCCAGCGCGGTGACGGTGATGGCGATGTCGGTCGATCCGAGCCCCGCGGCCGCCGCGACCGCGATCTCGCCGACGTCCTCCAGGTCGGCGACGGCCTCCTGCACGTCCTCGCGCATCCGCTCCTGGTCGGCATCCGGATCCGTGACGATCGAGTAGGTCACGCTGCCGCCGCCCGTGAACGCGTCGCGCAGCGGCGATCCGGTCGATCCGACCGACACCTGCATGGTCTCGATTCCGTCGACGCGCTCGAGCGCCTCCTCGACCCGCTGAGCCGCCTCGTCCTTGGTCTCCAGGCTCGCGGTCGGGTCCAGCGTCTGGGAGACGGTGAGCGTGTTCTGCCCGCTGTCGCCGAGGAAGTTCACCTTCATGAGCGGCGCCGCCGCGATCGTGCCGACCAGCACCGCGATCGCCGCGAGCACCGTGATCCACGAGTGCCTCAGCGTCCAGCGCAGGATCGGCAGGTACGCCTTCTGCAGGCGGGACGGGGGCGCATCCGGATGCTCGGGATCGATGCGCTCGCCGTCGGCGTCCAGGCGCGGCCTGCCGGGACGAAGGAACCAGTACGCCAGCACCGGCACGATCGTGAGCGAGACCAGCAGCGAGGCGACCATCGCGATCGTGACGGTCATGGCGAACGGGCGGAACAGCTCGCCGACCATGTCGCCGACGAACACGATCGGCAGGAAGACGGCCACGGTCGTGATGGTCGACGCCGTGACGGCCATGGCGACTTCGCGGACCGCGAGGCGGATGGCGTCGCCCTTGTCGGCGCCCTGCACGTAGTGGCGCTTGATGTTCTCGATCACGACGATCGAGTCGTCCACGACGCGGCCGATCGCGATCGTCAGCGCGCCGAGGGTGAGCATGTTGAGCGAGTACCCGAACGCCTGGAGACCGATGAAGGTGACCAGCACGCTGGTCGGGATCGAGATGGCCGTGACGATCGTGGACCGCAGCGACACCAGGAACACCAGGATCACCACGACCGCGAACGCGAGCCCGAGCATGCCCTCGGTGGCGAGCGTCTCGATCGACTGCACGATGAACGGCGCCTGATCGAAGACCACCGTGAACTCCGCGCCGGGGAACGCGTCGCGCAGCTGCGGCAGCAGGGCCTGGACGGCGTCGGAGACCTCGACCGTGTTGGCCGCGGGCACCTTGGTGATCGACAGGGAGATCGCGGGCTCGCCGTTCACGCGCGAGACGGACGTGATCGGGTCGGTCGTCTGCTCGACCTCGGCGACGTCGCCGATGGTCGTGACCTGGGGCGCGATCGGCCGACCCGTGGTCGGATCCACCGCCGGCGCGGACGACCCCACGAGCGGCAGCGCGCGGATGTCGTCGACCGACGAGACCTTGACGCCGGTCTGGACCGTCAGGGTCTCGCCGTCCTCGGTGATGTCACCGCCCGGGAAGAGCACGCCGTTCTGCTCGAGCGCGTCGGCGATCGCCTGCTGCGTGTGGCCGCGCTGGGCCAGCGCGGCGGGGTCGGGGGTGATCGTGATCCGCTGGCCGATGCCGCCGACGATCGCGGCGGACGCGACGCCGTCGATGTCCTCCAGGTCGGGGATGGCGACGTTCTCGAGCTCGGCCTGCGCGGACTCCGCGTCGTCGAACCCGGTGACCGCGACCTGGATCACCGGGAGGTCGTCGAAGCTGACGGCGAGCACCTGGGTGTCGGCGCTCTCGGGGAGCTGCGCCGAGATCCGGTTGATGGCCTGCTGCAGCTTCTGCTCGGCGGTCGCGAGATTCGTGCCGTAGCGGAACGCGGCCTGCACGATCGAGGCGTTCGTGGTGCTCGTGGCCGACGTGGTCTCGAGGTCGGCCACGCCCTGGATCGCGGTCTCGATGGGCGTGGACACGTCGTTCTCGACGACCTCGGGCGAGGCGCCGGGATAGGTTGTCATGATCATCAGCTGCGGCAGCTCGATCGCGGGGATGAGCTCCTGCTTCAGGCTGTTGAGCGCCAGCCCGCCGAACACCCCGGCGCAGATCGTGATGAGCGCGATGAGCGCGCGGTTCTTGAGACTCAGGATGGCAAGCTTCGACACGGCTGTCTCTCGTTGGCGGGAGTCGGGACGGACGCGAACGGATGGCGGAGACCCCCCGATACAGTTCTGTATCCCGGCTTCATTCTGGCATGCGGCCTCGCGGCCCCCGGGGCGGGACCCTATGGCTCTGCCGTGAATCGTCAGGCGGCGAGCGGGGCGCCGAGCGCGAGCCCGGCGAGCGCGGCGACGGCCGAGAGCGCGAGCGTCCCGACGGCGTTCATCGCGGCGGCCATCGGGCGGCCCTCGGTCCGGAGGATCTCGGCGTCGACCGCCACCGTGCTGAAGGTCGTGAAGCCTCCGAGGAGCCCAGTGCCGAGCAGGGCCATCCATGCGGTGTCGAGCGAGGCGCCGGTGACCGCGCCGAGCGCCAAGGACCCCGTCACGTTGACCGCCAGGATGGGCCAGGGGAAGCCCACGGGAAGCACTCGGGAGAGCAGCACGTCGGCGAGCCAGCGCAGGCCCGCCCCGACGCCCCCGGCGAGCGCGACGCCGGCGAACAGCAGCGGCGTCACGCGCTCTCCGCCTTCCGCGCGAGCGCGACCCCGGCCGCCAGCCCCGCCCACGCCGCCGCGGAGGCGACGAGCAGCGCCGCGATCGCGATGACCACGGCGTGCACGACGAGCTGCGCCTGCAGCAGCTGCGCCTCCGCGACCGCGAACCCGCTGTAGGTCGTGAAGCCGCCGAGCACGCCCGTGCCGAGGAACGCGCGCCGCCGCGGTCCGGTCGAGCCGACGCGGCCGACCACGAACCCGAGGAGTCCGGATCCGACGGCGTTGACGGCGATGGTGGCGGCCAGCGCGGTGAACGAGAACCCGCCCTCGAACGGCAGAAGCAGCGCCTGGCGCAGCGCGACGCCGAGCACGCCGCCGGCCACGACGAGCGGCAGCAGCCCCCACCGGATCGGCGCCCTGGTCACCCGCCCAGCCTAGGGCGAGCGACGCGACGCCGCCGTCGCCCGCCCGCCCGACCGTTGCCCCGAGTTGCCGGTTCGTTCCAGCGGTTCGGGGCAACACGCGCGGCCATTGCCCCGAGCTGCCGCTTCGATCCGGCAGTTCGGGGCAACGCGCTCAGGCTCGCGACCGGATGCGGCCGCCACGTCTGCGATCACGCGGGAGGGGTCTTCCAGGTCCGCCTGCGAGACGGGGATGTAGATCCAGCCGAGTGCCTCGAGCCGCCGCCGGCGCTGCATGTCCCGACGCCACTGCCGCTGATCGCGATGATGGTCACCCTCGTACTCGATCGCGACCCGCAGCCCGGGGATCGCGAGATCGATCCGTGCGACGAACTCGCCGCGATCGAAGACGCGATGCTGGCAGACGAGCCCGGCGAAGCCGGCGTCCTCCAGGAGCACGCGCAGCTCCGACTCCTTGGGCGACTCCGCGAGCGGGTTCAGGCGAGCGACGACGTGCCGAAGCAGGTCACGCCGGCCCGCCGCGAGCTCGGCCGCGCCGATCGCCTCGAGGATCCGGGCCGGCATCACCCCGGTCGCGCCGCGGCCCACGATCCAGTCCCCCACCGCGACCAGCTCGGCGAACGTCAGCACATCCGCCAGATCGCAGAACGTGCGGAGCAGGCGCGTGCACGGCGCCCCGTGGAGCACCACGACGTCGTCCGGGACGAGGCGACGCTGGTGGCCGACCACGCCCCGCCCGCGCCGCGCCCGCGTCCCGCGCGGCGTCGTGACGTGGACGACCGCGACGCCGTCGCGGTCATGCGGCAGCGGGATCCGATGGAGATGCGCGGCGCTCGTGTGGCTGTACGCGCCGCCCTCGGGGATGAGGAGCGCCCGCGCACGCAGGATGTCGTCCGCGCCGTCGCGCGCCACCGGCAGCCGCACGCCGCGAGCCGGGCTCCACAGGTCGCCGCGGCGCAGCCGCGCGTCCGACACCTCCGCGGCCTCGTCCCGACGGAACGCACGGCCGCGCAGGCGCTCGGGCAGCGGCTTCGGCGAGCGGGGCATGCGCCGATCCTTTCGCGGCGCAGGGCCCGAACCGGCGCCGACCGACGGCTGTGAACCGCCGGCGCCGACCGCCGAGCCTGGGGACGAGCCTCCCCCAACGCGTTGCCCCGAGCTGCCGCTTCGATCCGACAACTCGGGGCAACGGCTCAGCGACTACAGGTTCGCCTCGGCGTAGATGCGGAGGGCGTCGCGCACGAAGGCCGCGCCGTCCGCGCCACCGTAGTTGCGCGCGAAGCGCTCGTCGGCGACGTACATCTCGCCGAGCCCGATCACATAGCCCTTCACGTCCCCGCCGGGATGGGCGGCGGGCGTCCCCGGGATGCCCGTGAGCCACTCGACGTGGCGGCGCGCGAGATCCTGGGCCTCGTCCGCGGCCGGGTCCACGCCGGACTCCGCGGCGGCGATCCAGTCGGCGCCGAGCCGGGCGGCCCGCTCCTTCCAGGCGGCGCGCTCGGCCTCGGACATCCCGCGCCACCACCGGTCGCCCTGGGCGTACGCGTCCTCGCCCCACTTCGCCTCGACCTCGTCCTTGTACTGCGTGTGGTCGAAGCCGTCGAACATCTTCTCTGCCACGAGGGCCTCCTCTCCTTCGAGTCCGCGGATGGTGCCGGTCACGGCGTCGATCTGGCGCGCGATGCGATCCCGCTCGCTGCGCAGCCACTCCAGGTGGGCCTCGAGCGCGCGACGCTCGTCGGTCTCCCGCTCGAGGATCTCCCCGATCTGCGGCAGCCCGAGTCCGAGCCCCCGCAGGAGCAGGATGCGCTGCAGCCGCACGAGCGACTGTCCGTCGTAATAGCGGTAACCGTTCGCGCCCACGCGCGATGGCGGCAGCAGGCCCAGCTCGCCGTAGTGCCGCAGGGTGCGGCTCGTGGTGCCGGCGAGCTTGGCGATCTGCTGGATCGACCAGTCTCCCCGGCAGCTACTCCAGCCGTCGCATTCGCGACGCCCGGAGCCTCCGCTGCGTGGGCCCATCCGTCATCTCCTTCTCCTGATGCTTCGACCGTAGATGTTGACGTTGCGTCAAGGTCAAGCACCCGTTCCCGAGGATTCCCTGACAGGCCTGGACAACTCGAGATATATCTCGTTTCCTGGACCTATCGAGATATATCTCGAGTTCCGTTGGGAAAGGACGGCAGAGCCATGACTCTGGAGAAGTGGATCGTGCACCCGGGCGAGACGCGGGTCATCGACGTCGAGGGCATCCGCCGCCTGAAGGTGGGACTCGTCGGCGGCCAGGTCGACATCATCGGGCACGACGAGCCAGGCACCCGCGTGGAGGTGCACGGCGTGACCGTGAAGGACCTCCGGATCGAGGTCACGGGCGACGAGCTCGAGATCGACCACCCGCAGCTGCGGTGGGACAACTTCCTGGAGGTGTTCCGCAACTTCGGTCCCGGCGGCCCGCGCGCC
The DNA here is from genome assembly GCF_004514465.2 of Microbacterium sp. MEC084. NCBI lineage: Bacteria > Bacillati > Actinomycetota > Actinomycetes > Micrococcales > Microbacteriaceae > Microbacterium > Microbacterium sp. MEC084. The sequence goes on from NZ_MYFP02000002.1 coordinate 120,410, forward strand.
GAGATCAGCATCGCCGTGCCGCGAAGCGTCGCGCTGACGCTCGGGGTCGTCAGCGCCGGGGCGCTCGTCGCCGGCCTCGCGGCCGAGGCCCGCGTGAACACGGTCTCGGGCGATGTCCTGGTGGACGGCCTCACCGGCGACCTCAGCGCCAACGCGGTCTCGGGCGACGTGCAGGCGCGCGGGCTGACCGGTGCCTTCACCGCCAACACCGTGTCGGGCGATGTCACGGTCGCCGGCGAGATCCGGCGCGCGTCGGTGGACTCCGTCTCCGGTGCCACCATGATCGACGCGCAGGGCCCGATCGGCGCCGCATCCGTCAACACGGTCAGCGGCTCCGCCACCCTGCGCCTGGACGAGGGCCACCCCGCCGACTACGTGGTGCGCTCCGCGAGCGGCCGCGTCGTGATCGACGGCGTCGTGCGCTCGTCCGGCGGCCCCTCGAACGTCACCGCGTCGGCCGGGGAGCTGTCCGGGTCGTTCGTCGACGTCCGCGTCAACACCGTCTCGGGCGACGTGACCGTGCTGCGGCGCCCGGTCGCCGCCGAGCCGGCCCCCGACCGCCCCGTCACCGAGGAGGCATGATGGCCCCCGTCTTCTCCCATGGCGACCTGCGCCTGTACCTGCTGAACCTGCTCGCGGAGGCTCCGCGCCACGGCTACGACATCATGCAGTCGCTGGCCGAGCGCACGGGCGGCACCTACACGCCGAGCGCGGGCACGATCTACCCGCGCCTCGCGCGGCTCGAGGAGGAGGGGCTCGTGACCAAGACGACGGACGGCCGCAAGACCGTCTACGAGATCACCGACGCGGGACGCGCCGAGGTGCAGGCGCGGGCCGACCAGATCACCGGCATCGAGGCGGGGCTGGCGGATTCCGTCCGGCTGATCGCCGACGAGGTGCGCACCAGTGTCCGCGAGGCCATGCGCAGCCTGCGCGCGGATCTCGCGGCGGCCGCCACCGAGGCGCCCCGAGCGGCGCCGCAGTCCCCGCCGGCCGACGACGTGCGCGTCGCATCGCGCGAGCAGCTGCAGCGCGCCGAGGCGGCGATCGCCGACTTCCGCGGCCGTGTGCGCGCGGAGCTGCGCTCCCACGTCGCGCGGGGCGGAGAGCTGACCGCGGGCACGGTCGACGCGCTCCAGTCGGCGCTCGACGCGGCCGCCGCGACCCTGGCGGAGTCGCTGCGCCGCTGACGCCGCCCCCGGAAGCCGGACGAATCGCTCCGTCCGGCTTCCGGCGCGTCAGAGGGAGGTGCGGGCGCTCAGCCCTCGACCTCGGGGAACGCCTCGTCGTCGCGCAGCGGCTCCTCCTGCGGGATGACCAGGATGGGCCGGTGCTGGCGGTGCGACAGGCGCGCGGCGACGGATCCGGTGAAGAACTCCCGGATCGACTCGCCGAAGCCGCGCCTGCGCGTGCCGACCACGATCAGCTTCGCGTCGATCTTCTCCGCGAGGTGCTTGATCGCGAGCGCGGGGTCGCCGACCAGCTGGCGCACCTCCCATGTGATGCCCGCGTTCGCGAGGTGCGTCTCGGCCGCGTTCCTGACGGCCTCGAGCTCGCCCTCGCCGGCCTGCACGTTGATGTCGACGGGCGCGGAATGCACGTAGCCCTCCGGGTCCTCGTACGTCACGAACCGCGTGACGTCGACGTGCGTCACCACCAGCGGCGCGCCGAGCAGCGCCGCGTAATGCGCGGCCTCCTTGATGACGCGTGGCGACTGATCCGGGATCACTCCCGCGATCACGGCACCGCGCATGGCCGCATCGATCGGCGCCTCCCGGCGCAGGGCGTCGGACTCGTCCATCGGCTGATCGGTCATTGTCGACCCCTTCCAGGTGCCGCGGCCGGCCGAGGCGCCAGGGCCGCGTGGTATCCTGAATCCTACTCTTCACCGGCTCCCCTGCCGGGTTCAGACAAGCGCGCCGGGCACGTTCCCGGGCAGCTATACGTGAGGGGGTCTCGCGCATGGGGCGTGGCCGTCAGAAGGCGAAGCACACCAAGCTCGCCCGCGAGCTGAAGTCGTTCAGCCCGAGTGTCGACTATGCGGCACTGGAGCGTGAGCTCGGACATCCGAGCGACGATCAGTATGTCGACAAGTGGGCAGACATGTACGACGACGAAGACGAGGACGAGTTCCAGGCGCAGCAGGCCTGACACTCCCTCGACGTCTCGCAGACGACAAGACGGCCCGGTCGGATGACCGGGCCGTCTTCGTATGCGGGGCGTGTGCGCGGAGCTCAGGAGCTCTGGACGCTCTCGACCCACGCGAGGTACTCGTCGCTGACGGTGCCGGTGACGTAGCGGCCGTCGAAGCAGCTCATGTCGAGGTCCGAGAACGTCGCCTCGCCCGTCGCGCTCTCGATGATCGCGTCGCGCAGGTCCTCGACCTCCTGGTACACGAGGTAGTCGCAGCCGAGGTACTCGGCGACCTCGGGGATCGTGCGGCCGTGCGCGACGAGCTCCTTGCGCGAGGGCATGTTGATGCCGTAGACGTGCGGGTGCCGCACGGGCGGCGCGGCCGACGCGAACGTCACGGTCTTCGCGCCGGCGTCGTACGCCATCTGCACGATCTGCTTGCTGGTGGTGCCGCGGACGATCGAGTCGTCGATGAGCAGCACGTTCTTGCCCTTGAACTCGCTCGACATCGCGTTGAGCTTCTGGCGCACGCTCTTCTTGCGCACGGCCTGGCCGGGCATGATGAACGTCCGGCCGACGTAGCGGTTCTTGTAGAAGCCCTCGCGGTACTCGATGCCGAGCACGCGCGCGACCTCCATCGCGGCGGGACGCGACGAGTCCGGGATCGGCATGACCACGTCGATCAGCCCCTCGGGCACGTGCTTCGCGATCGTCGCGGCGAGCTTCTCACCCATCCGCAGGCGCGACTCGTACACCGAGACGCCGTTCATGATGGAGTCCGGGCGGGCCAGGTACACGTACTCGAACGAGCACGGCAGCAGGGTGGCCTCGTCGGCGCACTGCTTCGAGAACAGCTCGCCGTCGCTCGTGATGAACACGGCCTCGCCGGGCGCGACGTCGCGCACGATCTCGTAGTCCGCGTTCTCGAGCACGAGCGACTCGCTCGTGACGACCCACTCGTCCTTGCCGTCCTCGCCCGCCCGGCGGCCCAGGATCAGGGGCCGGATGCCGAAGGGGTCGCGGAACGCGAGCAGGCCGTAGCCGGCGATGATCGAGATCACGGCGTACGCGCCCTCGATCCGCCGGTGCGTGCGCGAGACCGCCTCGAAGATGCGGTCGGGGTCGAGGTCGACCGGGCTGGTCGTCGCCTGCAGCTCGTTCGCGAGCACGTTGAGCAGCAGCTCAGTGTCGCTCGACGAGTTGAGGTGCCGCCGGTCGCGCTGGCCCATGTCGGTGGTCAGCTCGCGCGTGTTCGTGAGGTTGCCGTTGTGGATCAGGATGATCCCGTACGGCGAGTTGACGTAGAAGGGCTGCATCTCCTCCTCGCTGGAGGCGGTGCCCTTCGTGGCGTAGCGCACGTGGCCGAGGCCGACGTTGCCGAGCAGCGAGCGCATGTCGCGGGTGCGGAACGCCTCGCGCACCATGCCCTGCGCCTTGTGGGTGTGCATCACGCCGTTGGGTTCGGCGGTGGCGATGCCCGTCGCGTCCTGACCCCGGTGCTGGAGGAGGAGGAGAGCGTCGTAGATGTCCTGGTTGACCGGGGCGCGCCCGACCATTCCGACGATGCCGCACATGGGGTGGTTACTTCATCCGATCTGTCGTCAATGACCGCGGGTGCTGTCCGCGTAGGCGCCCACGAGCCGGACGGCGCCGCCGTCGACGCCCTTGGCGCCCTGTTCGAAGTCTCCGTCCGGGAGGGCGTCGTCGCGCACCTCGCCGACCTGCCAGGCCGGGATGCCCGCGGCCCGGATCTGCGCGATCGCGTCGGCGGCCTTCTCGGGAGCCACGACCGCGAGGAACCCGATGCCGAGGTTCCAGGTGCCCTCGCTGGACTCGAGCGTGGTCCCCGCGATGTCGCTCAGCACGCGGAACACGGGCGACGGCGACCACGTCGAGCGGTCGACGTCGACCCACGTGCCGCGCGGAAGCACGCGCGCGAGGTTCGCCGCGATGCCGCCGCCCGTGACGTGGCTGAGGGAGCGGACTCCGTCGCCGAGGCTCGCGATGAGCTCGAGCAGCGGGGTCGTGTACAGGCGCGTCGGTTCGAGCAGCGCCTCGCCCCAGGTCGTGCCGAAGTCGGCCGCCTGGTCGCCGTAGGAGATGCCCGCGCGCGTGACGATGTGGCGGACGAGCGAGAAGCCGTTCGAGTGGATGCCGCTCGAGGCCAGCGCGATGACCGCGTCGCCCGCGCGCACGCGCTCGGCTCCGAGCACCCGGTCGGCCTCCACGACGCCGGTCGCGGCCCCCGCCACGTCGTAGTCGGTCGGGCCCAGCAGGCCGGGGTGCTCGGCGGTCTCGCCGCCGACCAGCGCGGTGCCGGTCAGCGCGCACGCCTCGGCGATGCCGCGCACGATGTCGGCGATCCGCTGCGGGAACACCCTGCCCGTGGCGATGTAGTCGGTCATGAACAGCGGCTTGGCGCCGACGACGACGATGTCGTCCACGACCATGCCGACCAGGTCGTGGCCGATCGTGTCGTGCTTGTCGATCGCCTGGGCGATCGCGACCTTGGTGCCGACGCCGTCGGTGCTCGTGGCGAGCAGCGGCTTGGCGTAGCCGAGCAGCGCCGAGGCGTCGAACAGGCCGGCGAAGCCGCCGACGCCGCCGAGGACCTCGGGGCCGTGCGTGGCCTTGACCGACGACTTCATCAGCTCGACGGCGAGGTCGCCGGCGGCCGTGTCGACACCGGCCTCGGCGTACGTCGAGGAGGGGCGGGGGGTATGGGTTTCGGTGGGTTCGGGGACCACACCCCCAGCCTACCGGCCGCAACCTGGGCGAAAGGCCGCGTGAGGGGGCGCCGAGGCCGCACACCGGGCGATAATGAGCCATATGACCGACCCCGGCTGGCACGTCCGCGAGGACTGCAGTCCGTCGGTGCTCGTGGCGCTGTATCTGCGCCAGGCGCTCGGGGTGCGGCATCCGGACGAGCTGCCGCACCTGCGCGGCGTCGAGCGCGTGGGCGAGGCCGACGACGCGGTCGAGCGGCTGTGGCGCCGCTACTGGGACATGACGGTCGAGCCGGAGGCGAACCCCTCCCCCGTGCCGCTCGAGCTGCTGGACGGCTTCGGGACGCACGTCGCGCTGCCCGCCTACGCCGACGCCCTCCGCGACGCGGCGGCGCCCCACGGCGCGGAGGCGCTCGCGTACGCGCAGGACGCCGCCGTCCGATACGACCGCATGCGGCGCTCCTACCGCGGGTACGCGGGCGCCGTCGTGGAGTTCGAGCGGAGGGCGGGCCGCCGCGCGCACGACTTCCGGCTCGACGTGCAGGTGCTGCCGCTCTCGCAGCGCGGCATCTGGTGGATCGGCTCCCTCACGGTCGCCGTGTCGGACAGTCTGCGCGGCGACGTCGCAGCGTTCGACTCGGCGATGCAGCCGATCCTGCGCGAGATCGCCTGAGGCGCCCCGACGTCAGTCGGCGACGGTCTCGTGGACGACCGAGACGCGGCGCGTGCGGCGGCCGAGCGTGCGCTCCAGGATGAGCGCCACGATCATCGCCAGCAGGATGCCCGCGGGCACGCACCACAGCAGGATGAATCCGAAGGCCTGCGACGGCGAGTAGACGACCTCGGTGAACGGGCTCGGCTGGCTGGTGCCGTCGAACGCGGTCGACAGGATCATCGCGACCACGACCCCCAGCCCCGCACCCAGGGCCGCGAACACGCCGTACCGCGGCGAGCGTCGCACCGAGACCTGCTCGGCGACGACCGGATCTTGGGGGGAATCGGGGCGCGAGGGCATGACCTCGATTGTTCCACCGGTTCCTGAATACGGGTCGTGCGTCCGCCCCGCGAACGCTCCACTCCGGACGCCCCGAGCGCGCCCGTCAGGGCCGCAGCGGAAGCAGGGGAGAGAGGTCCGCGCGGACCCCCGAGGCATGCACGCGCCCCGCCGCGACGGCGTCCGCCCAGGACAGGCTCCCGGTCGCGAGCGCGATCCAGGTCGGCGGATCCATCTCGACGACGTTCGGCGGTGTGCCGCGCGTGTGCCGCGGCCCCTGGACGACCTGCGCGGCGCCGAAGGGCGGCACGCGCACCTCCACGCTGTTGCCGGGCGCCTTCTCGGCCAGCAGCTGCAGCAGGTACCGCACGGCCGTCGCGTGGGCGGTGCGCGGGGGTCTCGCCCCCGCCTCGGCGGCGGCCGTGACCGCGGCGAGCGCGTCGCGCCCGTCGCCGGTGTCGATCCTGCGGAGGGCCATCCCCTCAGCCTACGAGCCCGCGTCCGGCGGACGGGTGGTCGCCTCCTCGGGGAGGCGCTCGACCGGGATCACGACGACGTCCTGCATCTTCCAGTCCAGCGCGATGATCCGCCGCTGAAGCCGCCCGAGCGCCGCGAGGTCGATCCGTCCGGCGCCGAGGAAGCCCCGGCGGGGCACCACGAACGCCTCCACGTGGAGCACCTGGCCGAGATCCCTCACCCGCACGCCCGCGTCCTCGACCCAGCGCGTGGACCGCAGCACGCGCAGCACGTCGCCGACGAGCGGATGGACCGCGCGGTCGTCGTACGTCGTGACCCGCTTGTCGATCAGGTCCTCGACCGCGGTGACGGTGTTCCGCCAGCCGTCCCAGAGGATCCCGAGGGAGATGAACAGGGCCGCGGCGTAGTCCAACCACCAGATGCCGAGGCCGACGCCGCCCACGCCGACGATCGAGGCGGCGTTGGTCTGCCAGTCGGCCTTCGCCATGTCGGCGTCGGCGTGCAGCAGCTTGTTGTGCAGCGGACGGGCGAGCTTCGCCTTGTAGCGGCCGTAGAACGGCGGCGCGATCACGATCAGCGCCATCGCGCCGATCATGAGCCACCCCTGCCAGATGGTCGTGCCGAACAGCTTCACGGTGCCGATCGTCGGATGCTCGGACCGCGCGAACCCCAGGACCGCCTCCACCGCGAGGTTCGCGCCGACGATCAGCAGCGCGATCCCCGCGACGAGGTGGCCGACTCCCATGGCGCGGTGCAGACCGAACGGGAACGACCGGGAGGGCCGGCGACGGGTGAAGAACAGCGCCGCGAGGAACGCGATCTGCGGCAGCAGCGACAGCATGTCCTCGATCCAGGCGGTGCGCATGGCCTGCGAGCTGCCGACGACGAGGGCGATCAGGACGATCGTGACCGTGGTGTAGCAGATCGTGAAGACCTCGATGCCGACCGCCTTGCGCATCGCCTCGGCCTGCTCGCGCGGCAGGTCGGTGCGGCCGAAGCGGGGCCTCATCCCGCGCTCCGCTCATCCAGGAACCGCTCGAGCTCGCCGATGAAGCGGTTCTCGCCCAGGGGCGCGAGCATCACGACCGGGTCTTCGCGCTCGACTCCCGGCAGGTCGGCGAAGCCGCGCGTGACGCCGACGCGGCCGGCCCACGGGGTCTGATCGGTCATGCCGCCGATCGCAAGGTCGAGGTCGCCCTCCTCGATCGCGGTCACGAGGCTCTCCTCGCTGCCGACCGTCCAGGCGACCTCGGCGTCGATGCTCTCGGCGAAGTCCTCGACGAGGTCCGCCAGGACGCCCTCGACGCGCTCCGTCCCGGTCGTGGCGCCCTCGACGGTGACGAGCTCGCCGTCGGGCGACGCGCCGACGCGCAGCTCGCCGCCCGAGACCCGGTCGTACGTGCCCTCCGGATCCACGGGGATGTCCGCCGCGCAGCCTCCGACCGCGCCGGTGAGCGCGATCGCGGCCAGCGCGGCGAGGACCCGCCGCGTGCCGTCCACGCTCCGACCGTACGGCGGCGACGCCGCGCGCGTCAGGTGGCTTGCCGGGGTGTCGCCCGGCCGGTATGGCGCGGGATCGGCGGTCGATAGGCTGGACGGGTGAGAATCCTCGTCCTCGGTTCCGGCGCGCGCGAGCACGCCATCGTCCTCGCCCTCCGCTCGGAGGAGGCCGGCCACGAGCTGCTCGCGGCGCCCGGCAACGCCGGCATCGCGCGCGACGCCGCGCTGGTCGAGGTGGACATGCTCGACCCGAGCGCGGTCGCCGCGTTCGCGATCGACCACGCGGTGGACCTCGTGGTCGTCGGTCCCGAGGCCCCGCTGATCGCCGGCGTCGCCGACGAGCTGCGCGAACGCGGCATCCCGGTCTTCGGCCCGGGCCGCGCGGCCGCCCAGATGGAGGGGTCGAAGGCGTTCGCCAAGCGGATCATGGCCGCCGCCGGCGTGCCGACGGGCCGCGCGACGCATGCGCGCACGGTCGACGAGGTCGCCGCCGCCCTGGATGAGTTCGGCGCGCCGTACGTCGTCAAGGCCGACGGTCTGGCGGCGGGCAAGGGCGTCATCGTGACGGAGGACCGTGCGGCGGCGATCGAGCACGCCGAGACCTATCTGCCCGGCGGGCCCGTGCTGATCGAGGAGTTCCTCTCGGGACCCGAGGTCTCGCTCTTCTTCCTGAGCGACGGCGACACCGTGCGGGCGCTCAGCCCCGCGCAGGACTTCAAGCGCGCCCTCGACGGGGACGCCGGCCCGAACACCGGCGGCATGGGGGCGTACTCGCCCCTGCCGTGGCTCGCGGAGCGCTTCGGCGGCGAGGCGGAGTTCGTGGCGCACGTCACCGAGACCGTGGCGCTCCCGGTCATCCGGCGCCTGGACGAGGAGGGCACGCCCTTCATCGGCCTGCTGTACGCGGGCCTCATCCTGACCGACGCCGGCGTGCGCGTGATCGAGTTCAATGCGCGCTTCGGCGACCCCGAGACGCAGGTCGTGCTGCCGCGCCTCGTGACGCCGCTGTCGCGCCTGCTGCTCGCGGCCGCGACTGGCACGCTCGAGGACGAGCCGCAGCCCGAGTTCTCGGATGACGTCGCCGTGACGGTGGTGCTCGCGAGCGAGGGATACCCCGAGAAGCCCGTGACGGGCCGGCCGCTCACCGGGCTCGACGAGGCGGAGGCCGTCGAGGGCGTCCACATCGCCCACGCCGCGACCGCCGAGGCCGACGGCGGCCTGGTCGCCACCGGCGGACGGGTGCTCAACGTCGTGGCGACCGCGCCGGACTTCCGCACGGCCCGCGAGCGGGCGTACGAGGCGCTGTCGCACATCGGCCTCGAGGGCGGCCACCACCGCACCGACATCGCCGCCCGCGTCGCGGAGTAGGTCGCGGGAGAGACCTGGGATCAGCGCCCGGCGCGCAGCCGGGGTCGGGCGGACGGACGCGGCTCGTCGGGGGCGAGGGCCGCGAGCGTGCGCATGAGCGTCGTGAGCCACACGAAGCCCAGACCCACCGCGACCGCCTCGAGCGCGGTCGCCGAGTAGATCGCGAGCGGCCGCCACAGCAGCACCGCGAGCACGAGCCCCGCGGCGACGCCGATGGTCGTCAGGGTGAGCATCGGCGGCGGGCCCGGCATGACCAGGACCGTCACGACGGCCGCGGCGCCGAGCAGCGCGAGCGCGGCGAACGCCGCCACGAAGTGCGCGACGGGGCCTCGGTGCACCGGCAGCAGGCCCACGGCGGCCAGAGCCGCGCCGGTCGCGGCGAACAGGACGACCACGACGCCGATCCGGAACAGCGCCGCGTCGCCGAGGATGCGATGCAGGTCGCGGCCGACGTACGCCCCGACCGTCGCGAGCAGCAGCCCGCCGACGACGAGCGTGCCGTTGAACGCCCAGCCGCCGTCGCCGATCCCGAGCTGCGAGAAGTTCCGCTCCCACCACCGCGGATCGGTCGCGGTCAGCATCGCGAACAGCGTCCCGGTGATGAGGAACGCGAACAGCAGCGTGACGAGGTCGTCCGTGCGCAGGCGCGCGCCCAGCCCGAACGCCGATCCCGCCGCCGCGGCCGACGCGACGCCGGTCAGGAGTCCGCCGCCGAGCGGCGGCACGTCGAGGCCGTGCAGGCCGATCGCGAGGACCTCGCCCGCGCAGAGCACCGCCAGCCCGCACACCCCTCCGAGGGCGAGCGCGACCGCCGCGTCCGAGATCCGCGAGACCGCCGCCTGCCACGGCGGCATCCCGGCCGTGTCGGCGGCGCGGTGCATCCGGGTGCCGGCGGCGAAGGCGGCCACCGCGACGGCCGCGGTCACGGCGGCGGCGGGCATGCCGATCGACCCCTCCCCCGCGAGCGGCCGCGCGACGCCCCACAGCAGCCCCGCCCCCAGCACCGAGCCCGCCGCGAAGCCGAGCCAGGCGGCCCAGATCGCGTGGGCGTCCTGCCGCATCCTCTCGGGTGACCTCACGCGTCCATGCAACCACGGGGCGCCGACCCGGGCGGCGCGGGCGCCGGGCGAGTCAGACGCCCGCGGGCGTCTCTCCTGCGCGCTCGACGAGAACGGCCACCTGGGTGCGGTTCCGGGCGCCGAGCTTGATCCGGGCCTGCTGCACGTGGGTCTTCACGGTCGAGACGCCCAGGTGCATCGCGCGGGCGATCTCGTCGTCGCTCGCGCCGGTCGCGATCAGCCGGGCGGCTTCGCGCTCGCGCTCGGTGAGCGCGGAGAAGAGGGCCGCGGCCTCGCGGCGGGCCTCCGCCCCGGAGTCGGCGGCGAGCTGCACCACGATCTGGCGCGTGTGCTGCGGCGCCAGGAACGCGTCGCCGCGGGCGACCGTCAGCACGGCCCGCGCCATGTCGCCGGGATCCGTGTCCTTCAGGATGTAGCCGTACGCACCGGCCTCGAACATGCGCCTCACCGTCCCGAGGTCCGCGATGCTCGTCATGGCGGCGACGTTGGCGTCGACCTGCGCGAGCAGCGCGCGCGTGGCCTCGATCCCGTCCATGCCCGGCATCTGGATGTCCATCAGCACGACGTCGGGGCGATGCGCACGCGCGAACTCGACCGCGGCGGCACCGCCGTCGACCGCACCGATCACATCGATCTCCGGATAGGGCCCGAGGATCGCCGGGATCGCGTTGCGCGGGAACGCCTCGTCGTCGACGATCAGCACGCGCACGGGCGGTCGGGGCTCGGGGTCCGCGGCGTCGGCGAGGGGCACGTCGCCACCCTACCGACGGGCGCGGACACCCTCAGGCGCGGTCGACCCAGGGCAGGTCGACGTCGACGATGAACCTGCCCTCGTGAGCTCCGATCCACGCGGTCCCGCCCTCGGACTCCGCGCGCTCGCGGATCCCGATGATCCCGTGGCCTCCGCCGGGCACGCCGGCGCCGCCGACCGTGAGCGGGTTCTCGACCCGGATGCGCACGCCGCGCTCGGGCGACGCATCCAACGTCACGGAGACGGGCGCTCCGGGCGCGTGCTTGATGGCGTTGGTGAGGCTCTCCTGGAGGATCCGGTAGGCGGCCGCATCCAGGGTCGTCCCGACCCGGTCCGAGCCCTCCACCATCACAAAGGCGTCGATGCGATGCCCGGCCGCGCGCAGCTCGCCCAGCAGCTGTCCGACCAGGCGCAGCGACGCGGGCGCCGGAGACCGGCCCTCGGAGCGGAGACCGCCCACGACACCGCGCACGTCGTCGAGGGCGGCCCGGGTCTGCTCGCGCACGGCGCGGGCCCACTCCCCGAGCGACGGATCGATCGTCGGGTTCGCGGAGACCTGCGCCTCGAAGGCGCTCGCCGAGAGCGCGGCGGACGCGAGCCGGTGCCCGAGGCCGTCGTGCAGGTCGCGCGCGATCCGCTCGCGCTCGGCCTGCCTCGCCAGCTGCTCGTCGAGGGTCTCCGCGCGTCGGTGCTCGCGTTCGGCGCGGGCGCGATGGGCATCGGCCGTCCGGCGGCTGCGCTGCAGCGCCACGAGGCCCGCGAGGGCCGCGAGCGAGACCAGGGCGAGGAGCCACGGTGCGACGGTCCAGCCCACCGCGCCCGGGTCCGAGGTCCTCGCGCCGAACAGCCACGGGAGCGCCGCGCCCCAGTCGGTGAGCACCTCGCGCAGAACGAACGCCGCGACGCCTGCGGCGGTGACCCCGGCGATCCATCCGGTTCGCTTCGGCCAGCGCATCAGCGCGTGGAACACGCCCACGAGGGCGAGCAGGTAGGAGACGCCGATCGCCATGAGGACCGCGCCCGCGATCAGCACGACCTGCGGCGCCCGTGCGCGCACGTACACCGTCGTCCAGGCCAGCAGCGCGGCGAGCGCGAGCAGGGTCCCCACGTCGGTGATGCTCGCCACGCGCTCCGCGTCGGCGCGGAAGACGGCCGCCCCCGGCACGTTCATCACGCACAGGACGTCCCACAGCGCGCCGAGCACGAACAGCCCGGTCGACCAGCCGCCGTCGAGCAGCCGCGCGATCCGGCCCGGTCGCGGGCGCACGGCGGTGGTCATGCTCCGAGCGTATTGGCGGCCACGGACGCGGGCCTCCTCCCTCCGTCCGGCGATGTCCGGCCGATCGGCCGGGCGGCTCCGACCGGATGGAGGAGGTGCGCGAGGTCCCCTGCGACGGACGCTGTCCCTGTCGCCGCCACGTCGGCGACCGCGAGCCCCGCCGGGGTCGCCACGGGCCAGCGCGGCCCCGGCGGCCCGGCCCGTTCTCATCGAACGCCCAGAAACCGATATATGGTCATCCTCGATGGGGAGAACTCCCCATCATGTCCCCGAGCACCACCGCGCTCCTGCGCAGAGAGGCCCCGATGTCCGAGAACTCCTCCCCCACGCCCCCGCCGCCGCCCTCGCCTGCCGGGGCCCAGGCATATACCGCACCGCTCAACGCACCGACTGAACCGCCCGCGCCTGCGGAGTACGCGCCGCACGCTCCGGCCGGCGCTCAGGAGACGGTTGCCAGCCGCAACGTAGTTGCGACCGTCGCGCTCGCGGTCGCGGCGCTCGGGTTCCTCTTCGCCGTCATTCCCGGGGCGTTCATTCTTGGGTGGATCCTGCTTCCGATCGCATTCGTGCTCGCGATCGTCTCCCTGTGTCTCAAAGGCAAGAAGAAGACGCTTGGCATCGTCGCGCTCATCCTCAGCATCGTCGGCACGATCGTCGGGGTCATCGTGTTCTTCGTGACCGCCGCAAATGCGTTCACTGAGGCGTTCGACGACGACGTCGTGGCGGCGCCCACACAGGAGGCGGCGGCCAATGACGAACCCGACCCGGCGAGCACTGCGTCAGCGCAGGAGGACCCCGCGCCAGCAGCCGCCGAGGAGCTGGCGGTGGTCGAGACGGCGTTCGGCCGGCAGGACTACGACCAGACTTCCTGGTGGTATGTCGCGGTCCTGGAGAACCCGAATGCCGACCACGTCTTCCCCAGCTCCCCTCTGACTATCGAGGCGATCGGCTCGGACGGGACCATTCTCGATTCCGCAACCTCGTACACGACGATCCTCGCGGGACGGATCGCTGTCGCGGGGACATTCTTCGACGTCGGTCAGGCGGAAATCGCCAGCCTGGAGGTCCGTGGCCCTGGAGCGACTGCCGCAATCTCCTCGCCCGCAGCCGAAACCGGTGCGTTCACGCTCGAGTCCCTGAGCGCCGTCAACGACGGTTACAGCACGAGCGTGAGTGGCACGATCAGCGGGACGTTCGAAACCGAGCAGGAGCTCATCACTGTCGTCGTCATCGCGCGCAACCCTGACGGCGCAGTGCTCGGCGCAGAGCAGACGTACGTCGACCGGCTCCCCGCAGGCGGCGGCAAGGTCCAGTTCGAAGTGACGTTCCTCAACCCCCTGCCCGAAGGCACGAAGTACGAGGCGTACGCCACGTTCTGACATTGGATGGCTCTCGTGTCGATCTGCCAGGTTCCGGCACGAGAGCCTCCTCAGGACTGCCACTCGACCGTGACGTCTCACGCTTCCCGCCGAAATCCCACCGTCATGGCGGCACGAAGTCGGACACGGACCGATCGACAGCGGCACCAAGCAGGAGATGCCAGCGCCCGCACGGCGCCGGGCGGCGGCACTGGGATGATGGACGCATGACGCTCGAGATCCCCGGATGGAAGCACGTGTACTCCGGCAAGGTGCGCGACCTCTATGCGCCCGCCGACGGCGACGACTCGCGGATGCTGGTCGTCGCGAGCGACCGCGTGAGCGCGTTCGACCACGTGCTCTCCCCCGGCATCCCGGGCAAGGGCGAGCTGCTCACGACCCTCAGCCTGTGGTGGTTCGACCAGCTGTCGGGCGCGGACGGAGGCGAGGCCATCCCGAACCACCTGACGGGCGAGCCGGTGCCGGATGTGGTCGCGGGGCGCGCGATGATCGTGCGCGCGCTGGACATGCTGCCCGTCGAGTGCGTCGTGCGGGGCTACCTCACGGGCTCGGGCTGGGTCGAGTACCAGGAGAGCGGCACGGTGTGCGGCATCCCGCTGCCGGGCGGCCTGCAGGACGGCGACCGCCTGCCCGAGCCGATCTACACCCCCGCCTGGAAGGCGCCGATGGGCGAGCACGACGAGAACATCTCGTTCGAGCGGACGGTCGAGCTGGTCGGCGCCGAGCGCGCGGCCGAGCTGCGCGACCGCTCGCTCGAGATCTACCGCCGTGCGGCCGCGACGGCCGAGGCGCGCGGGCTGATCCTGGCCGACACGAAGTTCGAGTTCGGCACGGATGAGGACGGCGTGCTCCGCCTCGCCGACGAGGTGCTCACGAGCGACTCCTCGCGCTACTGGGACGCGGCCGCGTGGCAGAACGGCGCGTCACCCAAGGAGCGGATGGCGAGCTTCGACAAGCAGATCGTGCGCGACTGGCTCGCGGCGAACTGGGACAAGCAGGGCACCCCGCCCGAGCTCCCGGCTGAGATCGTCGAGCGCACGGTCGCGCGCTACCGCGAGCTGCTCGACCTGCTCACGGCCTGACCGCACGGCCTCCAGAAGCCACAGGGGCGGGGATCCGATCCGGATCCCCGCCCCTGTCGCGTCCGCGGGTCAGTCGCTGCCCACCGTCGGCTTGTCGGCCTCGCGCGCGGCGCGGCGCCCCTCGCCGACCACGAGCGACGCGTCGCCCGAGGCGGTGTGCTCCGGGTGATCCGGCCCCTTGTGCTGGATGTGCCCGGGCTCGAGCGTGCGGGCGATGTCGGCGGCCGTGACGATCTCGAGCTGCTCGGTGGCGGTCTCGTACCACTCGGTCAGTGCGGGGTCGTCCGTGTCGATCGCGGCGCCCGCCCCCTGATCGGGGGCCACCTCGGTCGCGCCGAACACGAAGTCGTCGCCGTGCTCCTCGATGCCGAGGCGCACGCCCTGCGCGATCGCGGCGCGCGCGAACCGCCGGCGCAGGATGTACGGGTCGGTCGCGAGCTCGCGCGCCCAAGCCACCATGATCCCGACCACGATCACGGCGAACGGCAGGGCCGTCACCACCATGATCGACTGCAGACCCGACAGCGCGGTCTCGCCGCCGGCGAGCAGCAGCGCGAGCGCCGCGGCGCCGAGCAGCACGCCCCAGGCGATCGTGACCCAGCTCGAGGGCTCGGGCTTGCCGCGCTGGCTCATCGAGCCCATGACGATCGCGGCCGAGTCGGCCGACGTCACGAAGAACAGCACGATCGAGATCATCGCGAGCACCGACAGGACGGCGCCGAAGGGCAGCTCGCCGAGCACCGCGAACAGGATGGCCTCCGGCCCGCCCGCCTCGCTGATGCCGCGGCCGTCCTCCTCGAACAGCATCGTGGTGCCGCCCATGATGCCGAACCACACGATGCAGACCGCCGCGGGGACGATGATCACGACCGTGACGAACTCGCGCAGCGTGCGGCCGCGCGAGATCTTCGCGATGAACATGCCGACGAAGGGCGTCCACGAGATCCACCACGCCCAGTAGTAGTTGGTCCACGACGACACGAAGGTCGCGGCGTCCTCGCCCTGGGCGGGATTGCGCATCAGCATCGTCCACAGCTCCGCGAGGAAGGCCGACACCGACGACGGGATGATGTTCAGCAGGAACAGCGTCGGGCCGGCGACGAAGATGATGACGCCGATCACCAGCGCGATCACCATGTTGATGTTCGACAGCGCGCGGATGCCGCGCTTGATGCCGGACACGGCCGACACGACGAAGGCCGCCGTGAGGATCGTGATGATCGCGATCAGGCCGACGTTGCCGACGGGCCCGATCCCGGCGACGTGCTCGACGCCGCTCGCGATCTGCAGGGCGCCCATGCCGAGCGTCACGGCCGTGCCGAACAGCGTCACGATGATCGCGAACACGTCGATGATCGCGCCCGCCCACCCCTCGGTGCGCTCCTTGAAGATCGGGGCGAAGATCGCCGAGATCAGCGGCGGCCGGCCGCGGCGGTACGCGGCGTACGCGATCGCGCCGCCCACGAGCGCGTAGAAGGCCCAGGCCATCGGACCCCAGTGCAGGATCGACTGCGCGAGCGCCATGTGCATCGCGTCGCGCGTGCCGGGCTCCGCGTCGAAGCCGTAGGGGACGTCGAGGAAGTACCCGAGCGGCTCGGCGGGGCCCCAGAACAGCAGGCCGATGCCCATGCCCGCCGAGAACAGCATGGCGATCCACGAGACGGTCGAGAACTCGGGCTCCTCGTCATCCGCTCCGAGGCGGACGCCGCCCGTGCGGCCGTAGCCCAGCACGAGCATGAACGCGATCGTGACGATCGCCAGCAGCGAGAACAGCCATCCGAAGTTCTCCATGACCCAGCCCAGCGATGCCGAGCCGGCCTCGCTGATGCTCTGCGGGGCCGCGAAGCCCCAGATCACGACGGCGAGCACGAGTGCTCCCGCGATGCCGAACACCAGCCAGTTGGTGGAGAAGGTGCGCCCCGTGTCCTCGACGCCGATGCCTGGGATGAGCGCCGGATGGGTCACCTCCTTCACCAGTTTGGTGACGGGCTTCTTCCGTTCGATCCCCGGCTCCGCCGGGGTCGTCTTATCGCTCATGACACTCTTCTCGTCGGACTCAAGGTGCGTTACGTATGCGGACTCGTCCTCCCAGGCTATGCATAGGCTGCGTTCGAATGCCATTCGATACGAGCGCATACACGCGATTCACACGTGCGGATCAGGGCCGGTCCGGGCACGAAAAGGCCCCGCGGGGAGGAGTTCGACACGCCTCCCCGCGGGGCCCTGAGGGCGGTGTCAGCGGGTCACGCAGACGAACGACTCCGCGTCGTCGATCGACCCCTCGCCGGTGTGCTGCGGCCACGCCGGGTACTCGCACATCGGCCGCGTGCGGTCGGCGCCGGGGTTGCCGTCGCGGGCCACGAGCCCCTCGGGGGCGACGCCGTTCTCGACCCAGTCGACGATCGCGCCCAGCCCGTCGTACTGCGCGACGAAGCGCCCCTGGCCGTGGCCCCAGCCGGGCACCATGTAGAACCGCAGGAAGTCGTCCAGGCGGTCCTTGAAGCGCTCCTGCTGCCGCTCGTAGTACCGCACGGTGTTGTGCGGCGTGATGAAGTCGTCGATCGTGCCGTGCGTCAGGATGACCTTGCCGCCGTGCGCCTGGAACCGGGTGAGATCGACGTCGGTGACGTCCATGATCTCGCCGAGCTCCTGGATCCGGTCGACGTGCTGCAGCGGATCGAACGTGTACGTGTCGTGAGCGGGATCGCCGCCGGCGACGCCGTACCGCGACGTGGCGTCGAGCACCGCGAACTGCAGACCCTGCGCGTACGGCCCCGTTCCGAAGCCCGCGAACCCCTGGTACAGGGCGCCCTGCAGCAGCGCGCTCTTGGCGAAGACGCTGTCGCCCTCGATCTCGATCCCGAGGTCGTAGTCGGTGGTCATCTTCTCGACGGCCGCCAGCTGCGAGTCGGACAGGCAGTCGTCGCCCGTGTCGGCGCCGTCCGCGCAGCGGAGGGTGGCGGGGTCGAACGCCTCGTCGCACGCCTCGACGTCGCTCACGATCCCGTCGGCCGCGCCGTCGAGCGGATCGCAGGCGGCGTAGACCGCGTCCGTGAGCGTGCGGACCTCGGTGGGGTTCATCCAGCCGGCCCCGTCGTCGATCAGCAGCGCGTCGCGGAAGTTGACCGCGCCGATGTGCATCATCGTGACGTTGTAGGCCGGGTAGTTCGCGACCACCCCGTCGTAGTCCTTCGGGTACCGGGCCGCCGCGTCGAGCGCCTCGTGGCCGCCCTGCGATCCGCCGATGAAGTACGACCACCCCGGCTCGACGCCGTAGGCCTCCTCGATGATCGCCCACGCCGCAGCGCCCGGCCGTTCCATTCGGCCGGCAGGTTCACCCGGAGCTGCATGTCCTGCGGTGCGGTCACCGCGCGGATCCATCCGGTGACGGCGCAGTACCCGCTCTGCCAGGTCGCGGTCTCGACCACGGCGCCGCGGGTCGGCAGCTCGATCTGCTTCTCGGGGATCTCGTAGCCGACGAGCGCGGCGCACGACTCGGCGGTGAGGACGCCGGCCTCCGCCGGCGCTGATCACCGCGACACCCGGACGCGGCGCCGGCCAGGCGGCCGACGCGGCACATGGTAGCCACGCGCCGCACGGGGGTCGACGCGGACTTCGCATCAACGGAAATACTCGAGCGAGATCCGATCGCGGTCGTTCACGGGCGCGAAACGCCGCGGGCAGTATCGTGGATCGATTGCCTTCCCGCCCCTCCACCCGAAGGAGCCCCATGCCCCTGTGGACTGTCCACGGCGACGGCCGCACGGTCGCCCCCGGACGCGTCGTCGCCCCCGGCGAGCGCCTCAGCTGGCCCGCCACGATCGCGATGGGCGTCCAGCACGTCGTCGCGATGTTCGGCGCCACGTTCCTCGTCCCGACCATCACCGGCTTCCCGGTCTCGACCACGCTGCTGTTCAGCGGGCTCGGCACGCTGCTGTTCCTCCTGATCACGAAGAACCGCCTGCCCAGCTACCTGGGCTCGTCGTTCGCGTTCATCGCGCCCGTGACGGCCGCGACCGCGTCGGCCGGCATGGGCTCGGCGCTCGCGGGCATCGTCGCGGTCGGCGTGCTGCTCGCCGCGGTGGGCCTCGTGGTCCAGTTCGCGGGCCTGGGCTGGGTCGACAAGCTGATGCCGCCCGTCGTGGCCGGCGCGATCGTCGCGCTGATCGGCTTCAACCTCGCGCCCGTCGCGTGGGGCAGCTACCAGAGCGCCCCGCTCACGGCGACCGTGACGCTCGCCGCCGTCATCCTGTTCGCGGTGCTGTTCCGCGGCTTCCTCGGTCGCATCTCGATCTTCCTCGGCGTGATCGTCGGCTACGGGTTCGCGGCGATCACGGGCGAGCTCGACTTCAGCGCGGTGGGCGACGCGGCATGGATCGGCGCCCCCGAGTTCCACTTCCCCGACTTCGCGTCGGCCGGCACGTGGTCGGCCATTGCGATGTTCCTGCCGGTGGTGCTGGTGCTTGTGGCCGAGAACGTCGGCCACGTGCGCGGCGTCGCCACGATGACGGACGCTTCGGTGAACGAGCACACGGGCCGCGCGCTGATCGCGGACGGCGCGGCCACGACCCTCGCGGGCCTCGCGGGCGGATCGGGCACCACGACCTACGGCGAGAACATCGGCGTCATGGCCGCGACCCGCGTGTACTCGACCGCGGTGTACTGGATCGCCGGCCTGGTCGCGATCCTGCTCGCGTTCTCGCCCAAGATCGGCGCCGTGTTCAACTCGATCCCGGCCGGCGTGCTCGGCGGCGTGACCACCGCGCTGTACGGCCTCATCGGCATCATCGGCATCAAGATCTGGGTCGACAACCGCGTGGACTTCTCGCGTCCGGTCAACCAGTACACGGCCGCCGTGGCGCTCGTGATCGGCATCGCGGGCTTCACCATGCAGTGGGACGGCTTCGAGCTCGGCGGCATCGTGCTCGGCACGGTCGCGGCGCTCGTGATCTACCACGTGGGAAACCTGATCGCCCGCGCGCGCCGCACCGGCGCGGACGACGGCGGCCCCATCCCCCCGGTCGGACAGCTCGGCGGCGACCCGCAGGACTGATCCGCTCAGTCGTCGGATCGACCGCCCGGTCGACGGACGCAAGGGGCTGGTGTGCACGGCGACGTGCGCGCCGGCCCCTTCTGCATCACGGATCCGACGACCGCGCAGCGGATCCGACGACCGGCCCTACGCGGTCTCGCGGACGACGAGCTCGCTCTGCAGGATCGTCGCGTGCGGCGGGTCGCCGCCGGCGAGGCGCGCGAGCAGCACGTCGGCCATCGCCTCGCCCTGGAGGCGGGACGGCTGGCGCACGGTGGTCAGGTGCGGCGGCATGTTGACCGCCACGGGCGAGTCGTCGAAGCCGACGATCGCGACGTCCTCGGGCACGCGCAGGCCGCGCGCATGGAGCACCCCGATCGCGCCGCGGGCCATCAGGTCGCTCGCCACGAACAGCGCGTCGGGGGGATCACCGGCCGCGAGGATGCGCCGCATCGCCTCGGCCCCGCCGTCGGTCGTGAAGTCGCCGTCCTCCGCGGGCCCGGGCTCCAGTCCCGCCTCCTCGAGCACCTCGCGGAAGCCCTGCAGGCGGTCCACGCCGGCCGGCATGTCGAGCGGGCCGGTGATGGTGCCGATGCGGCGGTGGCCGCGCTCGACCAGGTGACGCGTGCCGATCCGGCCGCCCTCGACGTTGTCGATGTCCACGAAGTAGTCGTCCGCGCGGGTGCGCACAGGACGGCCACCGAACACCACGGGCACGGCCTGGTTGATCCGCTCCACATAGGTGTCGCTCGTGTGGTGCGAGACCACGAGCGCGCCGTCCACGTTCCCGCCGGTCAGATACGACGTCGCCTTGTCGCCCGGGTCGTCCGACGCGATGATCAGGTTCAGCACGTGCTCGGATCGGGACAGCCGCGCGTTGATGCCGGACACGATCGCGGCGAAGAACGGGTCGCCGAAGAACCGCGTGGTGTCCTCCGGCACGACCAGCGCGATCGCGTGCGTCTGCCGGCTGGCGAGCGACCGCGCCGCCCGATTGGGCACGTAGTTGAGCTCCGCGATCGCCTGCCGGACGGCGGTCAGCGCCTCGGGGCTGACCCGGGCGCCGCCGCCGAGCACGCGCGAGACGGTCGAGCGGGACACGCCGGCCCGCGCCGCGACCTCCTCGATCGTGGCCGTGCCTCGAGCACCCCGTGCCGGGCCGTCCCCGATCCGCTGATCCATCCGTCTCCTGTCAGACCCCCGCCGGCTCCACCGCACGGGACGCGATGATGCGAGCGTACTCGCGACCGCTGTCCTTGACCGTGCGCTGCTGGGTGTCGTAGTCGACGCGGACGATGCCGAACCGCTTCTCGTACCCCCAGGCCCACTCGTAGTTGTCGAGCAGGGACCAGTAGAAGTAGCCGCGCACGTCGACGCCGGCCTCGATCGCCTCGAGGACCGCCGCGACGTGACCGCGCACGAACGCGACGCGCTCGGCGTCGTGCACCTCGCCGTCGACGACCTCGTCGTCGTACGCCGCGCCGTTCTCGGTCACGTAGAGCGGCACCCCGGCCGGGGCGGCGTACTGCTCCGAGACGCGCACGAGCAGGTTGCGCAGGCCGGCGAAGTCGACCTCCCAGCCCATCGTCGTGCGCTCGAAGCCGCGGTCCACCCAGTGCACGCCCTCCATCGCGGGGAACGGCGAGCGCTTCGGGCGGTCGCTCGGCGCCTCGCCGACCGGAGCGGGCCGGTCGGTCTCATGCCCCGACACGAACTCGCCGTGGTAGTAGTTCACGCCGAGGAACTCGATGGGCGTCGACACGACGGCGAGGTCGCCGTCCTGCACGGCGGACTCGAACGCGGCCACCGCCTCCGGATCGATCGCGCGGATGTCCTCCACGACGTCGGCCGGGTACTGCCCGCGGAAGATCGGGTCGAGGAACCAGCGGTTGAACTGGCCGTCGATGCGGCGCGCGGCGTCCTGGTCGGCCGGGTCGGACGGATCCGCCGGCTCGCCGTTGGTGAGGTTGAGCGTGATGCCGAAGTCGAGCGCCGCGTCGCGCGCGTGCAGCTCCTGGATCGCGCGGCCGTGCGACAGCAGCAGGTGGTGCGACGCGAGCAGGCCGTCGCGGACGCTCTGGCGGCCGGGCGCGTGCTCACCGCCCGTGTACGACAGGAACGACGAGCACCACGGCTCGTTGTGGGTCGTCCACTTCGTCACGCGGTCGCCGAGGGCGTCGTGCACCGACAGGGCGTACTCGACGAAGCGGTCGACCGTGTCGCGCGAAGTCCAGCCGCCCTTCTCCTCGATCGCCTGCGGCATGTCCCAGTGGTGCAGCGTCAGCCAGGGCAGGATGCCCGCCTCGAGCAGCTCGTCGACGAGCCGGCTGTAGAAGTCGATGCCCTTCGCGTTGACGGGACCGCCGTCGGGCCGCACTCGCGACCACGACGTCGAGAACCGGTACGCCTGCAGGCCGAGCTCCTTCATGAGCGCGACGTCGTCCGCGTAGCGGTGGTAGTGGTCGCACGCCACGTCGCCGTTGTCGCCGTTGATGACGGCCCCGGGGATGCGGGCGAAGTGATCCCAGATGGAGGCCGTGCGGCCGTCCTCGAAGGCGGCGCCCTCGATCTGGTAGGCGGCGGTCGCCGCGCCGAACAGGAACTCGGAGGGGAACGAGCGGGTCATAGGGTCATCATCCCTTCACGGCGCCGGCCATGATACCGCTGACCAGCTGCTTGCCCGCGAAGACGAACAGCAGCAGGAGCGGCAGCGTGGCGAGCACCACACCGGCGAGCACGATCGAATAGTCGACGAAGTAGTTGGACTGCAGCAGCGCCAGCGCGACGGGCAGCGTCGGGTTCTGCCGGTCGAGCACGATGAACGGCC
Organism: Microbacterium sp. MEC084; assembly: GCF_004514465.2. Taxonomy (NCBI): domain Bacteria; kingdom Bacillati; phylum Actinomycetota; class Actinomycetes; order Micrococcales; family Microbacteriaceae; genus Microbacterium; species Microbacterium sp. MEC084. Next base: position 143,037 of record NZ_MYFP02000002.1, read on the forward strand.
AGAAGAAGTTGTTCCAGGCGGTCACGAACGTGAACAGGAACAGCATCGCAGCTGCGGGCCGGGCCGCCGTGACGCCCACGGTCCAGAACGTGCGGATCATGGAGGCGCCGTCCACGCGCGCGGCCTCGATGAGCTCGTCCGGCACGGTCTGGCGCAGGTACTGGGTCATCCAGAACACGCCGAACGCGCTCGTCAGGCCCGGGATGATGATCGCGCCGATCTGGCCCGTCCATCCGATCTCGGCGAACAGCACGTACAGCGGCACGACCGCGAGCTGCTGCGGCACCGCCATGGTGGCGACCACGAAGGCCAGCAGCGCGGGCCCGCCGCGGAAGCGCAGCTTGGCGAACGCCCATCCGGCCAGCGTCGAGAACACGACCACGCTGACCGCGATCACGGTCGAGCTCCAGATGCTGTTCCACAGGGCCGGCCAGAAGTTCACGGCCGGCTGGCTCACCACGGCGATCGCGTTCTGGATGAAGTTGCCGCCGGGGATCCACGACTTGTCCGGATCGCGCAGCGTGCTGGCGTCGCCCGAGCCGATCAGGAACGAGAAGTACAGCGGGAACAGGCTCGCGAACAGCACGACCGCGAGACCCGCGTACACCCAGAACCCCGGACGGGTTCCCCGGATGCGCACGGCGCGGCGGCCGGTGCGGCCGGTCACGAGGGTCGCCGTGGCGGTGCCCACGGCCTCATCGGGGCGGACGGCGCTCATCGCGCCACCTCCTTCCTCTGGGCGCGCAGCGCGGCGCGGCGCTCGGCGCGCGACGGGCGCATCCCCCTGGCGCCCTCGTCGCGCACGAGCGAGCGCGTCACGATCAGGTTGACCAGGCCGATCGCCAGGATGATCAGGAACAGGATCCACGCCATCGCCGCGGCGCGACCGAAGTTCCACTCGCCCCAGCCGATGTCGTACAGGTAGAGCGTGATCGTGAGCCACTGCTGCCCCGCGCCACCCCGGCCGAACTGGTCGAACATGCGCGGCTCGTCGAAGATCTGCAGGCCGCCGATCGTCGAGGTGATGATCACGAAGATCAGCGTCGGCTTGAGCGAGGGCAGCGTGATGCTCCAGAACTGGCGCCACGTGCCGGCGCCGTCGACCGTCGCCGCCTCGTAGTAGTCGCGCGGGATGGCCTGCATGGCAGCCAGCAGGATGAGCGCGTTGTAGCCGGTCCAGCGGTAGTTGACCATGGACGCGATCGCGACGTGGCTCCAGAACGGCTCGACGTGCCACGGGATCGGCCCGATGCCGAAGAAGCCGAGCCAGCCGTTCACGACGCCCGACTGGTCCGCGAACATCGCGTTGAAGATCAGGCCGACGGCGACGGGCGCCACCACGTACGGCAGCAGCGCGCTCATGCGCCAGAAGGTCTTGGCCCGGATGTGCTTGTCGAGCATGACGGCGATGAACATCGCCAGGATCAGCTGCGGCACACTCGAGAGCAGGAAGATGCTGAAGGTGTTGCGCAGCGCGATCCAGAACTTGGGCTGCGTCAGGATCCAGACGTACTGGTCGAATCCGATGAACTCGCCCGAGCGGCGGATCTGGTCCCAGTCCATGAACGAGATCACGGCCGTGTACGCGATCGGGAACAGCCCGACGATCGCGAACAGGATGAAGAACGGCGAGATGTAGAGGTAGGGCGAGAGCCTCAGGTCCCAGCGGCTGAGCCGCTGCGAGAACGAGAGCACCCGGACGGGGCGGGGGGCCGGTGCCCCGGAGGGCGACGCGCTGGGCGCCGCCTGGGGGCCCGAGGGAGGGGCGCTGGAGCGCCCCTCCCCGTGGGTCGTGGTGTCAGTGGCGGTCATGGCTTCAGAACGCCGACACCTCGGTGACCCACGCGTCCCACGACTCCTCCGGCGACTGCAGGCCGTCGTGCACGCGGGTGACGGCCTGGTTCAGGGCCTCGTGGAACTGGAAGTACTTCGGGCCCTTGACCGGCGAGACCGTGACGGCCTCGGAGCGGTTGGCGTTGATCTGGCCGACCGGGGCGTCGTTGAAGTACTCGTTGGTCGCGTCGGTGACCTCCGGCATCTCGTACGCCTCCGGCTGGCTCGGGAAAGCGCCGACGTTGGCGAAGGCCTTGGCCTGCACCTCGGGCGAGGTCAGCCACGCGGCGAGCTCCTGAGCCGCGGCGACGTTCTCGCCGTTCGCGGGGACGACAAGGTACGAGCCGCCCCAGTTGCCGCCGCCGCCCGGGAAGACGTCGGCGATGTCCCAGCCGGTCACCTCGGGCGCCTCACCGGCGATGATGCCGTGCATCCACGGCGGGCACAGCATCGCGGCGAACTCGCCGTTGGCCATCGACGCGAACCAGTCCTCGCTCCACTGACCGGGGTACGCGGTGATCGGGACGGCCTTCTCGATGACGGTGTCGTACATCTCGCGCACATCGGGGTTCTCGGTGGCCACGACCGTGCCGTCGGCCTCCTCGTAGGTGACCTCGAGCTGGTTGGCGAGGCCCTGCAGCACCGAGTTGGCCGAGTCGAGGAACGGCTGACCGGTCTTCTCGGTGTACTCGGCGCCCACGGCGAACAGGTCGTCCCACGTGGTGAACAGACCGGCGACCTCCTCGCGGTCGGTCGGCAGGCCCGCCGCCTCGAACAGGTCGGCGCGGTAGCACACCGCCTGCGGACCGATGTCGGTGCCGTAGCCGACGAGGTTGCCGTCCGCATCGGTCGCGGCGGCCTCCTTCCAGTCGAGCCAGCGGCCCTTCAGCTCCTCGGGCACGGGGGCCAGCAGGTCGGCGTACTGCATCATCTCGGCGGTCCAGTCGATCTCGATCGCCTCGATGTCGGCCAGGCCGGTGTTGCCGAGCTTCTGGAAGAAGTTGGCGCGCGCGTCGTTGGACGTCGCGGCCTTGTTGTGCACGATCGTCACGTTCGGGTGCTCGTCCATGTACTCCTGGAGGAGCTCGTCCGAGTAGCCGAAGTCGTTGAACGTGGCGATGCTCAGCTCGATCGGGGCGTTCGGGTCCGCCGACTCGGCGGGCGCGTTGCCGCCGGAGCAGCCGGCGAGCGCGATGGCGCCGGCGGCGACAGCCGACACCGCGGCGGCGCCGCGGCGGAAGGCACGTGAGTTCACTGTCACTCCTTTGTGTGTGAGGGCCGCGCGACACAGCGCGGTCCCGGTGCAGAACGGGCAGGCGGGTGCGCATCGCACGCGGTGCGTGGGAGCGCTCCCATCCGGACTGCAGGCGAGCCTATGGGAGCGCTCCCACGGCCGCAAGTCCCGTGACCGGGTTGTGACCGAAGCGGGTGCGCACCGTCGCGTGGAGGCTCGGCCGGGGAGCGACCGCCGGGCGACTAGAATGGTGGGGACTCTCCCGCCCGCGACATCCGGAGCTCCCCTTATGCCCACCATCGTCGTCGACGTCATGCCCAAGGCCGAGCTGCTGGACCCCCAGGGCAAGGCGGTCACCGGATCGCTCGCGCGCCTCGGCCACGGTACCTTCCAGAACGTGCGCATCGGCAAGCGCATCGAGCTCACGGTCGAGGGCGAGGTGACCGAGGAGGTGCTCGCCGAGGCGCGTCAGGTCGCCGACGAGATCCTCTCGAACGCCGTCATCGAGGACGTCGTGGGCGTCGAGGTGCTCGCCGAGGCTCAGGAGCAGGCATGACCGCCCGCATCGGCGTCATCACCTTCCCCGGCTCGCTCGACGACCGCGACGCGCAGCGCGCGATCCGCCTGGCCGGCGGCGAGCCCGTCGCGCTGTGGCACGGCTCGCACGACCTCGACGGCGTGGACGCCCTCGTGCTGCCGGGCGGCTTCAGCTACGGCGACTACCTGCGCGCCGGCGCGATCGCGGCGCACGCGCCGATCATGGCCGAGGTCAAGGACGCGGCCGCGAAGGGCATGCCGATCCTCGGCATCTGCAACGGCTTCCAGATGCTCGTCGAGGCGCACCTGCTGCCGGGCGGCCTGATCCGCAACGCGCACCAGCAGTTCATCCGCCGCGACCAGCGCCTGCGCGTCGAGAACGCGGACACGGCGTGGACCAGCGCGTTCGAGGCGGGCCAGGAGATCGTGATCCCGCTCAAGAACGCCGACGGCGGCTACATCGCCGACGACGAGACGCTCAAGCGGATCGAGGGCGAGGGCCAGGTTGCGTTCCGCTACCTCGGAGTGAACCCGAACGGCTCGCTCGACGACATCGCGGGTCTCACCAACGAGCGCGGCAACGTCGTGGGCCTGATGCCGCACCCCGAGCACGCGGTCGAGCCGGGCTTCGGCCCGCAGACCCCCGCGGCCATGCGCTCGGGCGTCGACGGCCTCGGCTTCTTCACCAGCGCGATCTCGGCGGTCGTGGGCGCCGCCGCGTAGCCCCGCACGCCTCGCGAAGCCGCTCCCTCCCGGGGCGGCTTCGTCGTCTGCGCGCCGATAGGGTCGAAGCGTGAGCGACACCTCCGAGACCGTGGTCCTGTCCGTTCCCGACGCGCAGCTCGCCGATGACGTGCGCGCGCTGCTCGACCCGCAGCTGCCGATCGAGGTGATCGAGTGGGACGGGTCGGGCGACGCCCCGCGCGAGCGCATCGACATCGTCGTGCCGCCGTACATGAAGCAGGGAAAGACGCTCAAGAAACTGTCGACGTTCGAGCACCGGCTCGTGCAGGGGCAGGCGATCGGGTACGACGGGGTCGCGGAGCGGCTGCCCGCCGGTACCGTGTACGCCAACGCGTCGTCGGTGCACGAGACCGCCACGGCCGAGCTCACGGTCGCGCTCGTCCTGGCCGCCCAGCGCGAGCTGCCCCGCATGGTGCGCAACCAGGAGCGCGGCGAGTGGGAGACCTTCCAGGCCGAGGGCCTCGCCGACCGCCGCGTCGTGATGCTGGGCTTCGGCGGCGTCGCCAAGTCGATCGCCGACCGCCTGCTGCCGTTCGAGGTGGAGCTGATCCCGGTCGCGTCGCGCGCCCGCAAGGAGGAGGGCATCGAGGTCCGGCCGATCTCGGAGCTGCCCGAGCTGCTGCCGACCGCGGACATCCTGGTCATCGTCCTGCCCGGCGGCCCCGAGACGCATCACCTGATCGACGACGCCGCCCTGTCGGCCCTGCCCGACGGCGCGCTGGTCGTGAACGTCGGCCGCGGGCCCATCGTCGACACGGACGCGCTGGTCGACCACGTGCGCCGCGGGCGCATCCGCGTCGCGAGCGACGTGTTCGACCCGGAGCCCCTGCCGCAGGACCACCCGCTGTGGTCGCTCCCGGGCGTGCTGATCGCCCCGCATGTGGGCGGCCGCTCGGGCGCCATGCGGCCGCGCATCGCCAAGCTGGTGGCGACGCAGGCCGAGCGGATGGCGCGCGGCGAGGAGCCGATCAACGTCGTGCTCCGCGCCTGATCTGCGGGGCTACGCGCCCCGCAGGATCTCGCGCAGCCGCATCGCGGTCGCCTCGTCGGTCGTCTCGTAGCCGCCCTCTCCCGCCGGCGCGCCGGTGCCGAGCGACACCGCGACCGCGTCCGACACGATCCCCTTCGCCGAGGCGTGGATGCCGTCGACGCCGGTCGCGACGATCTCGGCGACGTTCGACGGGTCGATGCCGCCGCCGGCCATGACCTGGATGCGGCCCGCCGCGTGCTCCACGAGGGCGCGCAGGCCGTCGAGCGCGTCGACGGCGCGCGAGGCGCCGGCGGCCGTCAGCACGCGGATCACGCCCAGCTCGGCGAGCTCGTCCAGGCCGGCCTTCTGGTCGGCGAGCGTGTCGAACGCGCGGTGGAACGAGACCGGCACGTCGCCCGCCGCGTCGAGCACGGGGCGCACGATCGCGGGGTCGACCCGGCCGTCGCGCGTGCCGCCGATCACGATGCCGTGGGCGCCCGCCGCGACCGCGCGGCGCGTGTCGGCGACCATGAGCGCGACCTCGTCGGCGTCGTACGCGAAGCCGCCCGCGCGCGGGCGCACCATGACGAGGTCCTCGACGGCGACGACTACATCGCCACCCACATCCACGCCAGCGACCGGTTCATCACCGAGTGGCTCGAGTGACGGGGCTCAGAGGTTCTTGAGGGGGTGCATCCCGAGGCGCGTCAGGACGACGTCCTCGATCGCCTGGATCAGGTTGTACAGGATGAGCGCGGCGGCCGTGACGAGCACGATCGACGCCCACACCTCGGGGAACCGGGACTGCGAGATCGCCGGGCCGATGCCGCCGCCGATGCCGTCGCTGGTCGCGAGCCACTCGGCCAGCAGCGCGCCCGTGAGGGCTCCGGGGACCGAGATGCGCACCGCGGCGAAGAACGCCGGCAGCGACGACGGCAGGGCGACCTTGCGCAGGGCCGTGAACGCCGAGCCGCCGTACACGGCGACGAGGTCGAGCATCTGCGGCGACGCCGAGCGGAGGCCGAACACGATGTTCACGAGCGCCGGGAACAGCACGACGATGCCGCCGATCACGGCGACCGACCACAGGTCCCGGCCGAAGATCAGCGTGATCACGGGGGCCATCGCGACGAGGGGCACCGACCGCAGCAGCATCGCGAGCGGCATGAGCGCGTGTTCCACGCCGCGGTTCAGCTGGAACAGCATGGCCGCGACGAGCGCGACCACGAGCCCCGCGACGAAGCCGATCACGGCATGGCCGAGGCTCACCCAGAGCCGGTCGAACAGCACGGCTCGGTTCTCGCCCGCGTCGGCGTCGGTCACGAGGTAGGCCCAGATGTCGGCGGGGCCCTTGCCGATGTACGTGTTGACCCCGAAGGCCCACAGCGCGAGCTGCCACAGCGCGGTCACGACCACGAGCGTGACCACGAGCTTCAGCAGGTCCCGGCCCAGCGCGCGGGCGGTCGCCGCGGCGGCCTGGCGGCGCAGCGAGGAGCGGATCTCGTTCGAGCTCGCCATCCTCACGCCCCCTTCGCCCACGGCGTGACCGCGCGCGCGATCAGCCCCACGATCCAGTAGCCCGTCAGCGCGACGATGCCGGACAGGATGGCGAGCGCCCACACGAGCGGCGCGTTGACGTCGACCTGGGCGATCATCATGGCCCGACCGACGCCCATCCGGGTCTTGCCGAAGAACTCGCCGAGGACGGCGCCGAGGAACGCGGCGGGCACCGCGATCTGCAGGGCGTTCAGGATGGCCGGCAGCGCCGCGATGAGCCGCACCTTGGTGAGCTGGGTCAGCCGCGAGCCGCCGTACACCGTGACCACATCGAGCGCGCTGCGGTCGGCGGCCTTCAGTCCGAGGAGGGCGCCCACGACCGTGGTGAAGAACACGCTGAGCGCGGCCAGGATGACCGAGTTCAGCCACGGCTCGCCCGGCTTGGGCACGGGCACCATGACGCTCAGCAGCAGGCCGATCGCGACGATCGGGAGGCAGTACGTGATGGTCGCCAGCTGCATGACGGTGCCCTCGATGCGCGGCACGATCAGGACGAGCGCGGCGAACAGCAGCGCCAGGGCGTTGCCCCACAGGTAGCCGATGCCGGACTCGACCAGCGTGATCCCGAACTCGGGAGCGAAGTACGACCAGCCGCGCTCCGCGGCCTCGGCCACGACCTGCGCGGGGGTCGGGATCGCCTGCACGCCGGCCGGCCCGACGCTCGAGAACACCGTGGCGGCGAGCAGCCACCACAGCGCGATGATCCCGATCACGCCGGCGACGCCCCACGCCCACGCGGGCACGGGGCGCCGGTCGACGACGCGGCGGGCGTCAGTCATCCGAGCCGTCCTGGCCGCCGAACAGCAGGTCCGAGGCGTGGTCGACGTAGGCGTGGAACTCCGGCGTGCGCATCATCTCGGGCGTGCGCGGGCGCGGCAGGTCGATGTCCATGACCTCCTTGATGCGCCCCGGCCGCGGGGTCATCACCGCGACCTTGTCGCTCAGGAAGATGGCCTCCGAGATGCCGTGGGTCACCAGCAGGGTCGTCGCGGGCTTCTCGGTCCAGATGCGCAGCAGCTCGAGGTTCAGCCGCTGGCGCGTCATGTCGTCGAGCGCGCCGAACGGCTCGTCGAACAGCAGCACCTCGGGCTTCATCACGAGCGACCGGGCGATCGAGACGCGCTGGCGCATGCCGCCCGACAGCTGCGCGGGCTTGGCGTTCTCGAAGCCCGTGAGTCCGACGAGGTCGATCAGCTCGGCGACGTACGCCTTGTCGACCGGCTTGCCCGCGACCTCGAAGGGCAGCTGGATGTTCGACTGCACGCTGCGCCACGGCAGCAGGGCCGAGTCCTGGAACGCGATGCCGAGGCTGTTGGACGCCCGCAGCTCCTTGGGCGACTTTCCGTCCACCCGCGTCGTGCCGCTCGTCGGCGACTCGAGCCCCGCCAGGATGCGCAGGATGGTCGACTTGCCGCACCCGGACGGGCCCAGCAGCGACAGGAACGTGCCCTGCTCGGTGTGGAGGTTCGCGTCCTGCAGGGCGACGACGTCGCGCCGCCCCTGCCGGAACACCTTGTTCAGTCCGCTGATGTGCAGGCCGGTCCCCAGGGTGTCCTGGGCACCGGCCTGCGCGTCCTCAGCCGAGGACGAAGCCGTGTCGGTCACGGTCTCGATTCTCCCCCGCCTCAGCCGGCGTAGTCGACGAGCTCGGGGTTCTCGGCGTAGACCTCCTCGAGCAGGCTGAGGTCGAAGATGTCCTCGGCCGCGACCTCGATGCCGGCGCCCGCGAGGCTGTCGACCGTCGCCTGCTGCATCTCCTCCGTGATCGTGAACAGGCCGTTGGCCTCGGTGTCCTCCGTCACGATGAGCTCGAGCTGCGCGTTCATGGCCTCGAGGGTCTTGACCGGGTCGAGGTCGGTGCCGAACTCGGCGACCACGTCGTCCGCGGCCTGCTCGGGGTCCTTCACGACATCCGACCAGCCCTTGATCTCGGCGACCAGGAAGTCCTTCAGCAGCTCGCGGTTCTCGGCGAGGTACTGGTCCGTGACCGAGATCGTCTCGGCCACGAGCGGGAACCCGTTGTCGGCGAGCGGCAGGTTGGTGATCTCGTGGCCGGCCAGCTTGACCGTCAGCGCCTCGTTGGTGAGGTACGCGTAGAAGCCGTCGACCTCGCCGTTCACGAGCGGGGCCGGGTCGTACTGGACAGCGACGATCTCGAGCTCGTCCTGCGCGATGCCGTTGGCCTCGAGGAACGCGTCGAACGCGGCGCGGTTCGAGTCCTGCACGCCGATCGTCTTGCCCTTGAGGTCCTCGACCGTCGCGATGTCCGCGCCGTCCTTGAGCGAGAGCACCGTGAACGGGTTCTTCTGGAACGTGGCACCGATCATCTTGATCGTGGCGCCGTCGTTGGCGACGGCCGAGCCGACCGCGAGCGGGTCGTTCAGCGCGACCTGGGCCGTGCCGCCCATGAGCTCCGCGACGCCGGTCGAGGGACCCTCGACGAGCGTGACCTCGTCGAAGCCCGCCTCCTCGTAGTAGCCGAACTTCTGCGCGTAGAACTCGCCGGCGAACTCCTCGTTCGAGATCCAGCTCTGCTGCACGGTGATGGCGCCGTGGCCGGCGTCCTCACCCTCGGCGGCGTCGCCGGCCGGGGCCGAGCCGCCGGCGCAGGCGGCGAGGGCCAGGGCGCCCGTGGTCAGGAGGCCGGCGGCGGCGAGACCGCGGCGGAGGAAGGTGGTGCGGGTCATGTGAGAGTCTCCACTCGTGCGGGACGGGGCGCGATCCGACATCCGGGGTTCCGGGGGGTCTCGCGCCGGGAGGGTGATCGGCAGGAACGGGCCGGTCCTCCCACCGTAGGGTGCGGCGGAGCGACCAGCCGGACACCCGCGTTTCGGCGATGTAAAACATTGTGCCGTGCCCGATCCTGCGAGGTCGCAGAATGCCGGATATCCCGGGCGTTCCGTGCCCGGATCGATACGGACGGGGACGTCCGGATCAGGCGGTGAAGACCGCGTGAACGTCGCCGACGACCTCGCGGCCGCCCAGGTCCGTGAGCTCGAGCACGACGGCCGACCCCGCCACGACGGCGCCCAGCTCGGCGACCAGGCTCTGCGCCGCCGCGAGCGTGCCCCCGGTGGCGAGCACGTCGTCCAGAAGGAGCACGCGCTCGCCCGCGTGCAGCACGCCCGGGGCCTCGATCGTGGCCGTGCCGTACTCCAGCGCGTAGGACACCGCCGCCGCGGGGCGCGGGAGCTTGCCGGCCTTGCGGATCTGCAGCATGCCCACCCCGGCGAGCGCGGCCGCGTACCCGGCCAGCAGGAACCCGCGGGCCTCGATGCCGGCCACGATGTCGAAGCGCCCCGCGTACGGCTCGATCAGGGCCTCGACCACGGCGCGCAGCGCGGCGCCGTCGGCGAGCATCGGCGAGACGTCGCGGAACAGCACGCCGGGCTCCGGATAGTCGGGGGTCAGGGCGATCAGCGATTCGGCGCGGCTCAGGGCATCCACGCGTCCATCCTCCCCCATACGCTGGATCCATGACCCGACTGCAGGCCGACGCCGATCCCGCGCGCTGGGTGGCCGTCACCGGCTCGCTCGGGCTGCGGGGCCGCCGGCACCGCAAGGCCGCGATCCGCATGCTCCTCGGCCACGGCAGCCGGATGATCGGCGGGCAGGGCCGCGGCAGCGGGCTGCTCGCGTGGACGATCAGCCAGGCCGCTCCCCTGCTGATGCGCCGCGCCGACGGCAAGCTGCTGGCCTGGGTGTGGAAGGACGAGCCCGACCTGCTGGTCGTGACGGCGCAGGTCCACCAGATCACGCCGCAGCTGCGCGCGGCGCGCGCCGTGCGGCCCATGGAATACGACGACACCGAGCCGTTCCGCGGCGCGTATCTCGGGATGGGCGAGCGCCTGGTGATCGACGCGCCCGCGGGCGCCGGCACGCCGCCCTTCGCGGAGTACACGTGGGACACGGGCGCGCACTTCGTGACGGTCACGGCCGTGGGCGGCGACCGTGAGCGCTTCCGAACCGTGCTCGGATCGGTCGACGAGCTGGCCCGCACGGTGCGCATCGTGGACGATCTGCGCGTCGCGGAGACGCCCGGCGTGCTGCGCCTCGGCCCCGCCTGAGACCTGAGACCCGCTCCGGGCCCCGCTCCTCCCAGTCAGCGGAACGCATAAGCGCACATTCCCAGCCCATGTCAAGCCCCTCAGGCGTATTCGCCTGCGCTCGTACATTGGATTCAGCGGGAGATCCCCGCAGGAAGGGAGCGCGTCATGGGCTTCATCGCATTCATCATCCTCGGACTCATCGCCGGCGCGATCGCGAAGGCGATCCTGCCCGGGCGGCAGGGTGGCGGATGGCTCGTCACACTTCTTCTCGGAGTCGTCGGCGCCATCCTGGGAGGCTGGCTCGGATCGGCCATCTTCGGTGTCGGGCTGGAGAACTTCTGGGACCTCTCCACCTGGCTCCTGGCCATCGGCGGTGCGATCATCGTGCTGCTGATCTGGGGCCTGATCACCGGTCGCAACAAGACGACCCGGTGACCTCGGACGTCGGCCGCACCCCTCCCTCGCGTCCGACCGAAAGGGGAACATCCCTTCACGAGCCACCAGATCCCGCACCTCGCGGGCCGGCCCCGGAGGGGATGGTTCCCGGAAACGTAGAACGCCCGTCGCACATGCGGCGGGCGTTCCGCTATTCCGTCGGCGGCGCGGTACGCGCGGACGCCCGCGGAACGAAGCGCAGCGGCTCCTCGCGCAGCTGCGCGAGCGCGAGCTCGACGGCGCCCACGACCACGACGTCGCTTCCGAGCCGGCTCGCGACGAGCTCGGGGACGGGCGGGGAGAACTCGTCGGCGAGCACGGCGCGGGCGCGCTCGAGGACAGGTTCGATGGCGTCGGCCACGGCGCCCGCGATCACCACGCGCTCGACGTCCAGCAGGCTCGCGAGCACGACGGCGAGTCGCGCGATGCGCGCGCCGAGGCGGTCCAGGATGCGCAGCGCCACCGCGTCGCCCTCCGCCGCCGCCCGGAACACGTCCCGCGCCGCGACGGCTTCGGGAGCGAGCCGCGCGAGCGCGCCGCGCGCGCCCTCCGCGATCGCGTCACGCGCCCAGGAGCGTGCAAGCGACGCGATGCCCTCGGCCGATCCGGCCCCTTCGACGATGTCGAGGAAGCGCATCTCGCCCGCTCCGCCGCGCGCACCGCGGAGGAGGCGTCCGTCGAGGATCACGCCCGCGCCGAGCCGCTCGCCCGACAGCACGGTCGCCGCATCGCCCAGGTCCGCCAACCCCTGCGCGCGCTCGGCGACGGCGGCGAGGTTGGCGTCGTTCTCGACGACGACCGTCCCGTGCAGGGAGGCGAACCCCGGGTTCATGGTGCCCCAGAACCCGTCGCCCGAAGGCGAGGAGCCGCGGGCATCCACCGGCGCCGGGACGCCGATGACCGTCAGCAGCACGTCGCCGCGATCCAACCCCGCCTCGTCGCGCAGCTCGCGGACGAGGCTCGCCGCCAGCTCGGACCGCACCGGTCCGGAGGAGGTCGGATCGAGCTGAAGCGTGCGGCGCGCGAGCGCGCGGCCCCGCAGGTCGGCGACGACTCCCGTGAAGCGGTGCTCGCCCGCGTCGATCCCGACCACGGCTCCGGCGCCGTCGCGCAGCCGGTAGCGGCGGGCCGGACGGCCCTTGCTCGTGAGCCCCGCGGCGCGGCTGTCCTCGAGCTCCTCCAGCCAGCCGAGGGCGACGAGCTCATCGCACACACCGAGCGCGGTCGCGCGGGTCAGGCCGGTCTCCGCCATGACCTCGGCGGCCGTGAACTCCGCGACGCGCAGCGCGAAGCGCACCACCGCCCCCGAGTTCATCCGCCGCAGCACCTGCGGCGAGCTCGCCGTCGCCTTCACGCCCACCTCTTGACGATATCCCCGGCCCTCGGACATACTTCCTCCAAGTTCTAAATTTATTCCCTAAATCAATCCTGTCGACGACCCGCCCCGCGCGATGCCGCGCACAGACGAAGGAGACGAAGGTGTCCTCTCCGCATCGGACCCCGCCGCCCGGCCTCAGCCGCCGGACGTTCCTGGCCGCATCCGGCGCGGCGCTCGCCATGCTCGGCCTCTCGGCATGCGCCGCCGGTCCTGCAGCCGGACGGACCACGATCACGTTCCACCAGAGCAAGCCGGAGGCGATCGGCTGGTTCCGCGACCTCGCGGCCGACTTCACGGCCTCGCAGGACCGCTGGCGCATCCTTCACGACACCGCGACCAACCTGTCCGCGAGCTTCGTACGCAGCAATCCGCCCGACCTCGGGTGCCTCAACTACAACCTGGAGATGGGGCGCTTCATGGAGCGCGGGGCGCTCAGCGATCTCGGCGACCTGCCCGAGGCGGCGACGATCCGCGACGACGTGCTCGAGCTCGCCGACTGGTACGCGACCTACGAGGGCCGCACGAGCGTCATCCCCTACTCGGTGACCGCCGCCTCGGTCATCTACAACAGGCGCATCTTCGCGGATCACGGCCTGGCCGTGCCGACCACCTGGGATGAGTTCATCGCCGTGTGCGACGCCCTGACGGACGCCGGCGTCACCCCGCTCTACAGCACCTTCCGCGACCCCTGGACGGTCGCGCAGGGCCTGTTCGACTACTCGGTGGGCGGCATGGTCGACGTGCGCGCCTTCTACGCCGCGATGACCGAGATCGGCGCCGATGTCGGCCCCGACTCCGAGGTCTCCTTCCAGCGCACCCTGCGCGAGCCGGTGGAGCGGATGATGACGATCGCGGCGTACTCGAACGACGACGCGGACAGCCGCGGCTACGGCGACGGCAACACCGCGATGGCCCAGGGCCAGGCGGCGATGTACTTCCAGGGCCCGTGGGCGTTCGGCGAGATCGAGAAGGCGGGCACGGACATCGAGCTCGGCACGTTCCCCCTCCCGATGACCGACGATCCCGCCGATCTGAAGGTGCGCGTCAACATCGACCTGTCGCTCTGGGTGCCCGAGATGGCGAGCGGCAAGGACGGGGCGCGAGCCTTCCTGCAGCACCTCATGCAGCCCGAGATCCAGGACGCCTACAACGCCGAGTTCCTCGCGTTCGGCACCACGAAGCATGCAGCACCCGTGACCGACGAGCGGATCATCGGGATGCGCGAGTACTACGACGCCGGACGCTTCTACATGGGCGCGTCGCAGTTCATCCCCCGCACCATCCCGGCCGAGAACTACCTCCAGGCGATCGTCACCGGCGCCGATCCGGAGGCGGTCCTCGCGCGGATGGACTCCGACTGGGCCCGGCTGGCGTACCGGCAGTGACCCCGACAGATTGAACGAGGACCTCTCATGTCGACCATGACCTCCACCCGTGCGGTGGTGACGGCCGGATCGGGACGGACCGTCCGCTCCGAGCGGCGACGCATCGACCCCGTGTACTACCTGTTCCTGCTGCCGTCGCTCGCGCTGTTCACGGTCGCGATCACGGTGCCGGCCGTCATCGGCATCGCCTACAGCTTCACCGACTCCATCGGCTTCGGCGACTTCGAGTGGATCGGGCTGCGCAACTACATCGCCCTGTTCCGCGACGAGGGCATCCTCGGATCCTACGGATTCACGCTCGGCTTCGCCCTCGTGACCGTGATCGTCGTCAACCTCGTGGCGTTCCTGCTGGCGCTCGGCCTGACCGCGCGCATCCGGTTCCGCACCGCGCTTCGCACCGTGTTCGTCATCCCGATGGTGATCTCGGGCATCATCATCGCGTTCGTCTTCCAGTTCCTGTTCTCGAACTCGCTCCCCGCCTTCGGCCGGGCCCTCGGCATCGAGCCGCTCGCGAGCAGCCTGCTGGCCGACCCCGATCTCGCCTGGCTGGCGGTGGTGTTCGTGACGGCGTGGCAGGCGATCCCGGGCACGATGCTGATCTACATCGCGGGCCTGCTCACGGTCCCGGGCGAGGTGTACGAAGCGGGCGCGATCGACGGCGCGACAGGCGCCCAGCGCCTGTGGCACATCACCCTGCCCCTCGTCTCGGGCTACATCGTGATCAACACGATCCTGGGCTTCAAGGGCTTCCTGAACGCGTACGACATCATCGTCGGACTCACCAACGGCGGCCCCGGCGTCGCCACCCGCAGCGTCGCCATGGCGATCTTCACCGGCTTCTCGGGAGGCGACTACGCCTACCAGATGGCGAACGCGGGCGTCTTCTTCCTGATCAGCATCGCGATCGCGGTGCTGCAGCTGCGCGCGACGCGCGGAAAGGCGGGCTTCGGATCATGACCGCGATCGACAGCACGAGGGCCATCGTCACGGCCGACGCGACCGCCCGGCGCGGTCGCATCGGGCAGGAGTCCGTGAACTGGCCGGCGACGATCATCCTGCTCGTGTGCGCGCTCACGGTGCTCCTGCCCCTTTACGTGACCGTCACGATGTCCCTGAAGACGGGCGGCCAGGCGGTGGATGGCAACGCCTTCAGCCTGCCGGCGCCGCTCACGCTCGGCAGCTTCGTCGAGGCCTGGACGCTGACGGACTTCCCGCGCGGACTCGCCATCTCGGCGGTCATCACCGCCGTCGCGGTGACCGGATCGATCGTGGTGTCGGCGCTGGCCTCCTACGCGATCGTGCGCAACTGGGACCGTCGCCTGTTCCGCTGGTCGTTCTTCTACCTGCTCGCGGCGATGTTCATCCCGTTCCCCGTCGTCGCTCTGCCCCAGATCCAGCTCACGGGCCTGTTCGGCCTCGACAACCCGGTCGGCGTGGCCGTCCTGCACGTCGTGTTCGGACTCGCGTTCAACACGCTGCTGTTCACCGCCTACCTGCGATCGATCCCGCTCGAGCTGGAGGAGAGCATGCGGATGGACGGGGCGACCACGTGGCAGGTGTTCTGGCGGCTGATCTTCCCGCTGCTCGGGCCGATGAGCGCGACGGTCGGCATCTTCGCCTTCCTCGCGTCGTGGAACGACTTCATGATGCCGTCGCTCATCATCTCGAATCCGGAGCTGCAGACCCTCCCGGTTCTGCAGAGCATGTTCCAGACTCAGTTCAGCAACAGCTACAACGTCGCCTTCGCGTCGTATCTGATGGCGATGGCGCCGTCGATCGTCGTGTACCTCGTCGCCCAGCGGTGGGTCCTCTCCGGCCTCACCCAGGGCGCCATCAAGTGATCGCCGACCGTAAGAGGAACAAGCAGTGACCACCACCGCCACGTCCGCCGCACATCCCCACGAGCGCCCGCTCGACACCCCCGCCGACTGGTGGCGTCAGGCCACCGTCTATCAGATCTACCCCCGGTCGTTCGCCGACGCGAACGGCGACGGGATCGGCGATCTGCGCGGCATCATCTCGCGCGTGCCGTACCTCGCCTCACTCGGGATCGACGCCGTGTGGCTGAGCCCGTTCTACCCGTCGGCGCTCGCGGACGGCGGCTACGACGTGGCCGACTACCGCGACGTCGACCCGCGGATCGGCACGCTCGACGAGTTCGACGAGATGGTCGCGGCCCTGCACGCGGAGGACATCCGGGTCGTGGTCGACATCGTGCCGAACCACTCCTCCGACCAGCACGAGTGGTTCCAGGCGGCGCTGGCCGCCGGCCCCGGCAGCCCGGAGCGCGCCCGGTACATCTTCCGCGACGGCAAGGGCCCCGGCGGCGGCGAGCCGCCGACCGACTGGGAGAGCCTGTTCGGCGGCCCGGCGTGGACGCGCGTGCCGGACGGCCAGTGGTATCTGCACCTGTTCGCGCCGGAGCAGCCCGACTTCGACTGGTCGAACCACGAGGTGCGCGCCGACTTCCTGCACACGCTGCGATTCTGGGCGGACCGCGGCGTCGACGGGTTCCGCGTCGACGTGGCGCACGCGCTCACGAAGGACCTCACGGAGCCGCTGCCGACCAAGGCGCAGCTCGAAGCCATCGCGCGCGGCGGCGACCACCCGATCTGGGACCGCGACGAGGTGCACGAGATCTACGCCGAGTGGCGCAAGGTGTTCGACTCCTACTCGCCGCCGCGCACGGCGGTCGCCGAGGCGTGGGTCGAGCGGCACCGCCGGCCCCGCTACGCCAGCCCGGAGGGCCTCGGCCAGGCCTTCGAGTTCGACCTGCTGACCGCCGAATTCGACGCGCAGGCGTTCCGCGAGGTGGTCGACGACAGCCTCGAGCTCGCGGGCATCTCGGGGTCGTCGTCGACGTGGGTGCTGTCGAACCACGACGTGGTGCGCCACCCGACGCGCTACGGCCTGCCGCCACTCGCCAAGCCCGTCGGCAGCACCGAGTCGGAGGACAAGCAGGGCCGCGCCTGGATCCTCGCGGGCGCGCCGGAGGAGGAGCTCGACCGCGACCTCGGGCTGCGCCGCGCCCGCGCCGCGACGCTGTTCGAGCTCGCCCTGCCCGGCTCCGCGTACCTCTACCAGGGCGAGGAGCTGGGCCTGCACGAGGTGGGCGACCTGCCCGACGAGGCGCGGCAGGATCCCACGTACTTCCGCAGCCCGGGCGTCGACAAGGGCCGTGACGGATGCCGCGTGCCGCTGCCGTGGACCACGACCGGCTCGTCGTTCGGCTTCGGCGACGACGGCGCGCACCTGCCGCAGCCCGAGTGGTTCGGCGCGTCGTCGGTGGAGGCGCAGGACGGGGATCCGGCTTCGACGCTCTCGCTGTACCGCGAGGCGCTGCGGCTGCGGCGCGCGCTGCAGGCCGCCGAGCGCCTGGAGTGGCTGGAGGAGTTCACGCGCGGGGACGTGCTGGCGTTCGCGCGGCCGAACGGCTGGATCTGCGTGACGAACTTCGGCGACGAGCCGACGGCCCTGCCGGACGGCGAGGTGCTGATCAGCAGCGCGCCGCTCGACGGCGACCGCCTGCCCGGCGCCGCGACGGCCTGGCTCCGCGCGAGCTGACCCGCCGGTGCGAGAAGAGGCCCGCCGCGTCGTGCTCGACGCGGCGGGCCTCTTCTCCGTCCTGATCAGCCCGCGTAGCGGAACCAGACCGTGCCGAGCGGCGGCAGCGCGACGTTCGCGTGGCCGTCCTCGGGCACCTCGACGCGACCGAGGTTGCCGACTCCCGATCCGCCGTACTGGTCGGCGTCGGTGTTGAGCACCTCGTCCCATGCGCCGAGCGAGGGGAACCGCAGGCGGTACTGCGTGTGCGGCACCGCGGAGAAGTTGCTGACGCTGACCAGCACCGAGCCGTGGCCGTCGCGGCGCGCGAACGCGTAGACGCCCGCGTGCGCGTCGTCGGCCACCAGCCACTCGAAGCCGGCCGGGTCGTTGTCCAGGGTCCACAGCGCGGGGGTCTCGCGGTAGCGGGCGTTGATGTCGCGCATCGCGTGGTGCACGCCGCGGTGGTCGGGCAGGTCGAGCAGCCACCAGTCGAGCTCGCGCGACTCGGCCCACTCCGACTCCTGGCCGAACTCGCTGCCCATGAACAGCAGCTGCTTGCCGGGATGCGCCCACATGAACGCGAGGTACGCCCGCAGCGTGGCGAGCTGCCGCCATCGATCGCCCGGCGCCTTGCGCAGCAGCGACCCCTTGCCGTGCACGACCTCGTCGTGCGAGATCGGCAGCACGTAGTTCTCCGACCACGCGTACGTCAGCGCGAAGGTCATGTCGTGGTGGTGGTAGGAGCGGTGCACGGGGTCGCGGCCGATGTAGCCGAGCGTGTCGTGCATCCAGCCCATGTTCCACTTGAACCCGAAGCCGAGCCCGCCCTGCGACGTGGGCTTCGTGACGCCCGGCCACGAGGTCGACTCCTCCGCGATGGTCACGACGCCGGGCGCGCGCTTGTAGACCGTGGCGTTCATCTCCTGCAGGAACTGCACGGCCTCGAGGTTCTCGTGACCGCCGTGGATGTTGGGCGTCCACTCCCCCGGCTGGCGCGCGTAGTCCAGGTACAGCATCGACGCGACGCCGTCCACGCGCAGGCCGTCGGCGTGGAACTCCTCGAGCCAGTACACCGCGTTGGCGTACAGGAAGTTGCGCACCGGCGGGTTGCCGAAGTCGAAGATGTGGGAGCCCCACTCCTTGTGCCAGCCGCGCTGGGGGTTGGGGTCCTCGTACAGCGGCGCGCCGTCGAAGCGCGCGAGCGCCCACTCGTCGGTCGCGAAGTGGCCGGGCACCCAGTCGAGGATGACGCCGATCCCGGCCTGGTGCAGCCGGTCGATCAGGTGGCGCAGGCCGTCCGGATCGCCGAAACGGCTGTCGGCCGCGTAGTACGACGTGACGTGGTAGCCCCACGACCCGCCGAACGGGTGCTGCATCACGGGCATGAACTCCACGTGCGTGAAGCCGAGGTCCTGCACGTAGCCGACGAGCTCCTCGGCCAGCTGCGCGTACGACTTGTCGCGCCGCCACGAGCCCAGGTGCACCTCGTAGATCGACATCGGCCGGTCCGTGTGGCCGCGGCCCGCCTCGGCGGCGCGGCGCTCGAGCCACTCCTGGTCGCCCCACTGGTAGTGCGACTCGTGCACGACCGAGGCCGTCAGCGGCGGCTGCTCGGCGTACTGCGCCATCGGGTCGGCCTTCTCGCGCCACACGCCGTCGGCGCCCAGGATCTGGTACTTGTACCGCGTGCCGGCACCCACGTCGGGGACGAACAGCTCCCAGATGCCCGACGACCCGAGGCTGCGCATCGGATGCTCGCGGCCGTCCCAGTGGTTGAAGTCGGCCTTGACCCGCACGGCGCGGGCCCGCGGCGCCCACACGGCGAACGCGGTTCCGGTCACGTCCGGGGCGTCGCCCCATCCCTCGTAGCGGTGGACGTGCGCGCCCAGCACGCGCCACAGCGCCTCGTGGCGCCCCTCGCCGATCAGGTGCAGGTCCATCTCGCCGAGGGTCGGCAGGAAGCGGTAGGGGTCGTCCTTCTCGTTCGTGACGCGCGACTCGCCCTCGCCGTACGAGGTGACGACCCGGTAGGGCGGCACGTCGTCGGCCGGGGCGCCCGGAGGCAGCGGCAGCGCGCCGGCCCAGATGCCCTCGTGCTCGTGCTGCAGCTCGATCTCGGCCCAGCCGTCGGGGGCCTTGCGCGTGGGCGGCGTGCGGTACTTGACCACGACCGACGAGGCGAGAGGCTTCAGCACGCGGATCGTCACGGCGCCGTCGTACGGGTGGGGGCCCAGCACCGAGTGCGCGTCGTGGTGCTCGCCGGCGGCGATGGCCGCGAGCGTGGCGGTGTCGACGGGCAGGACCTGGGGGGACGTCATGATGCTCCGATCTGGGACAGCGCGGCCAGCGGAATCGCCGTCCACGACGGCCGGTTGCGCTTCTCGTACACGGCCTCGTACACGGCCTTGTCGGCCACATACGCGTCGAGGAGGATGCCGCGCTCGCTCTCGGGGCCGGCCTGGGCGCCGAGCGCGGCGATGTAGGCCTCGAGGAAGTGGGCGCGGGCGCGCTGCGACCACTCGCGCGCGCGCTCGCCGCGCAGCGCCTCCTCGCGCGGATCCCCGGGGTCGCCGGGGGTGGCGGTGGTCATCTCGACAACGCCCGGGGCGTAGTCGAACGAGCGCAGCATGCCGGCGACGTCGCGCCACGGCGAGTCCGGCAGGGCGCGCTCCGCGAACGGCCGCCCGGGCTCGCCCTCGAAGTCGACGATCTTCCACCCGTGCGAGGTCCTCAGCGTCTGGCCGAGATGCAGGTCGCCGTGCACGCGCTGCACGTCGAGGCCCTGCAGCGCGGCCACGGCGTCATGCGCCGAGCGCAGGCGCGGCGCGAACGGCTCGAGCTCCGGCACGGTGCGCAGGGCGCGATCCAGGCGTTCGGTCATGGCCCTGGCGATGTCGGCGGCCGCCTCCGGTCCGCGCCGCTCCGCGGGGAAGCGCGCGCGCAGCATGGCGTGCACCGCGGCGAGCGCCTCGCCGAGACGCGCCGCCTCGCCGGCGAAGTCGCCGCCCGAGTCGCCGGCGCTCAGCTCGGGGTGGGCGAGCAGGGTGCGGACGCTGCCGGTCGCGAGCTCGAAGCCGTCGGTCGCCGTGCGGAGGAATCGCTGCAGCATGGCCAGCTGCAGCACCTCGCGCGGCTCCTCCTCACCCAGCTCGACCTCGATCCAGCCGTACAGGTCGGCGATCTGCTCGGAGCCGCCCTGGGTGAGCTCGGCATGGATCTCGATGTCCGGGTTCACGCCCGGGGTCACCTTGCGGAACAGCTTCATGATCGCGGTCTCGTCGAACTTGACCGACGAGTTGGACTGCTCGCCCGTCAGCGGCGCCGACCGCAGCGCGGGATCCAGCGGCTCGGTCCCGAGCACGCGCCGGAACCGCAGGCCGCCGGCGTCGGCCCATCCGGACTCCTCGGCCGACGTGAAGCCGCGCAGCCACAGGGCCATCGCGTCCCGGTCGTGGACGGCGTCGTACAGATGCCGCGCACGGCCGTCCACCTCGATCGTGCCGACGTGGGCGTGCGCGATCCGCTCCTCCGGGTGCTCGTGGGCCGCGAGGGGCACCTGGTACAGCTCGGTGCCGCCCTCCTCGTCGGAGTAGTCGACCGTGACCAGGTAGACGGTCGCGGACGGCCCGTGCTCGGCGGGCGCGAGTTCCGCGAGGGGCCGCACGTCGGACACCCGGAACGGGCGCCCCTTGCCGCCGAACCACCGGGTGCGCACGAGGTAGCCCTCGAGCATCTCGGCGTCGGGCGTCGCACCGCGTGCGTGGATGTCGCTCACAGCAGCCCCACCTCCTCCGACTCGTCCGCCGGCGCGTGCAGCTGGAACCAGAAGAAGCTGTGTCCGCCGAGGGTCAGCAGGTACGGCAGCTCGCCGATCTGGGGGAACGGCACGCCGCCGAGCAGCTCGACCGGCACCATCCCCTCGAAGCGGCGCAGGTCCAGCTCGACCGGCTGCGGGAACTGCGACAGGTTGTTGACGCAGATGATCACGTCGACGCTGCCGTCGGCGTTCGTGTGCTCACGCGAGTACGACAGCACCGCGGGGTTGGTTCCGCCGAGGTCGTTGAAGCTCCCGAGGCCGAAGGCCGGATGCCGCTTGCGCGCCTGGATCATCTGCCGCGTCCAGTGCAGCAGCGACGAGCGGTCCTCCTGCTGCGCCTCGACATTGACTGCGAGGTAGCCGTACACAGGGTCCTGGACCAGCGGCAGCGACAGCTTGCCCGGGTTCGCGGTCGAGAAGCCGGCGTTGCGGTCCATGGTCCACTGCATGGGCGTGCGCACGCCGTCGCGATCCCCGAGCCAGATGTTGTCGCCCATGCCGATCTCGTCGCCGTAGTAGAGCACCGGGGATCCGGGAAGCGAGAGCAGCAGCGCCGTGAACAGCTCGATCTGGTCGACGTCGTTCTCGAGCAGCGGCGCCAGGCGGCGGCGGATGCCGATGTTCGCCTTCATCCGCGGGTCGCGGGCGTACTCCGCCCACATGTAGTCGCGGTCCTCGTCCGTGACCATCTCGAGCGTGAGCTCGTCGTGGTTGCGCAGGAAGATGCCCCACTGGCACCCGGACGGGATGGGCGGCGTCTGGGCCAGGATCTCGCTGATGGGGTAGCGCGACTCCCGCCGCACCGCCATGAAGATCCGGGGCATCACCGGGAAGTGGAAGCACATGTGGCACTCGTCGCCACCCGACTCGAAGTCGCCGAAGTAGTCGACGACGTCGGCGGGCCACTGGTTCGCCTCGGCGAGCAGCACGCGACCCGGGTACTCCTGGTCGACGATCCGGCGCACCTTCCTCAGGAACTCGTGCGTCTCCGGGAGGTTCTCGCCGTTGGTCCCGGGCCGCTCATAGAGGTACGGCACGGCGTCCAGCCGGAAGCCGTCCAGGCCCATGTCCAGCCAGAACCGCAGCGCATCCAGGATCGCCTCGTGCACCTTCGGGTTGTCGAAGTTGAGGTCGGGCTGGTGCGAGAAGAACCGGTGCCAGAAGTACTGCTGGCGCACCGGATCCCACGTCCAGTTGCTCGGCTCCGTGTCGACGAAGATGATCCGCGCATCCTGGTACAGCTCGTCGGTGTCGCTCCACACGTAGAAGTCGCCGTAGGGCCCGTCGGGGTCGCGCCGGCTCTCCTGGAACCACGGGTGCTCGTCGCTCGTGTGGTTCATGACGAAGTCGATGATGACCTTGATGCCGCGCTCGTGCGCCGCGTTCAGCAGGGCCTGGAAGTCCTCGGTCGTGCCGAGGTCGGGCTGCACGCCGGTGTAGTCGGCCACGTCGTAGCCGCCGTCGCGCAGCGGCGACGGGAAGAACGGCGGCAGCCACAGGCAGTCGACGCCGAGCCACTGCAGGTAGTCGAGCTTCTCGATCAGGCCGCGGAAGTCGCCGATGCCGTCGCCGTCGCCGTCCTTGAACGAGCGCACCAGCACCTCGTAGAAGACCGCGGTCTTGAACCACTCCGGCTCGGCGCTGCCCGGCGTGTCCGGGAACGGCTCCTGCGTGAGGATCGGGATGGAGGTCGTGATGGGGGCGGGCTCGGAGGCGGCCGTCATCAGATCCTCCTCACGGTGAGGATGTGCGCGACGTCGCCCGACGGGTCGAGACGCACGTAGTTGTCGGATCCCCAGATCCACTCGGCGCCCGTCAGTTCGTCGTGGACCAGGTATCGCTCGGGCAGGCCCGCCGCCTCGAGGTCGAGGTGGACGGTGGTCTCGCGCGCGCCGTGCGGGTCGAGGTTGATCACCACGATGACCGTGTCGTCGCCGTGCGTCTTCGAGAAGCACAGCATGTGGTCGTCGTCGGTCGCGTGCACGACCAGGTTGCGCAGCAGCCCGAGCGCCGGATGCGCGCGGCGCAGCTCGTTGAGCCTCCCGATATAGGGCATCAGCGTCCTGCCCGACGCCTCGGCGGTGGCCCAGTCGCGCACCCGGACCTGATACTTCTCGCTGTCGAGGTACTCCTCGCTGCCGGGCTTGACGGCCACGTGCTCGAACAGCTCGTAGCCGGCGTACATGCCCCAGGACGGGGCGGCCAGCGCCGCGAGCGTGGCGCGGATCGCGAACATCGCGGGCCCGCCGTACTGGAGCGTCGCGTGCAGGATGTCGGGGGTGTTCACCCAGAAGTTCGGGCGCATCAGGTGGTCGCTCTCGCTCGACACCTCGCGCAGGTAGTCCTCGATCTCCTCCTTGGCCACCCGCCACGTGAAGTACGTGTACGACTGGTGGAAGCCGACGGCGCCCAGCGTGTGCATCATGGCGGGCCGCGTGAACGCCTCGGACAGGAAGATCACGTCGGGGTCCGTCGCGCGGATGCGGTGGAGCAGCTGCTCCCAGAACATGACCGGCTTGGTGTGCGGGTTGTCGACGCGGAACAGGCGCACGCCGTGCGACATCCACAGGCGCACCACGCGCTCGACCTCGGTGAGGATCCCGTCGAAGTCGTCGTCGAAGTAGATCGGGTAGATGTCCTGGTACTTCTTCGGCGGATTCTCCGCATAGGCGATGGAGCCGTCCGCGCGGTGCCGGAAGAACGACGGGTGCTCGGTCACCCACGGGTGGTCCGGGGCCGCCTGGAGCGCGAGGTCGAGCGCGACCTCGATCCCGAGCTTATTGGCCCTGGCCACGAAGCGGTCGAAGTCGGCGAACGTGCCGAGATCCGGATGGATCGCGTCGTGGCCGCCGTGCTTCGAGCCGATCGCCCACGGCGAGCCGGGGTCCTTGGGGCCGGGCGTGAGGGTGTTGTTGGGTCCCTTTCGATTGACCTCGCCGATCGGGTGGATGGGCGGCAGGTAGAGCACGTCGAACCCCATGGCCGCAACGCGGTCGAGGCTCTTCACGGCCGTCTTGAACGTGCCGCTGATCACGCGCCCGTTGCGCTTGTCGATCCGCGCGCCCTCGGACCGCGGGAAGAACTCGTACCACGCGCCCGTGAGGGCGCGGCGACGGTCGGCGTACAGCGGGTACGGACCCGACACCGTGACCAGATCGCGCAGCGGGTGCCGGCGGAACACCTCCTGCGTCTCGGGGCCCTCCAGCACCGCGAGGCGCGCCTCGACCGGCCGGACCTCGTCGGTCGCCGCGTCGGACGCCGCCGTGAGCGCCGCCTCGTCGTCGGCCGTGAGCGGGTCGGTCGCCTCGGCGCGGATCCGCTCGAGCAGAAGCTTCGCCTCGAGGAACATCAGCTCGACGTCGACACCCGCGCGGATCTTGATGCCCGCGTCGTGGTTCCACGTGGCGAGCGGATCGGAGAACCCGCGCACCTCGAACGACCAGTCGCCCTCGGCGTCGGGCGTGAGCCACGCCTCGTAGCGGTCGGTGCCCTTGACCAGCTCGCGCATCCGGACCGGCGGCCTTCGCTCCCCGTCCGGCCCGATCAGCAGGGCCTCGGCGCCCAGCTTGTCGTGTCCCTCGCGGAACACGGTCGCGCGCACCGGCAGGGGCTCGCCGACCGTCGCCTTCGCGGGTCGCGCGCCGCCGTGGACGACGGGGTGGACATCGATGACGGGAATGCGTCCGACCATGTGCCCAACTTGGCACAAGCGCTGGCTCGGAGCCACTTCCACGGCGTCCCTTGCGCGTTTCGATCACCTCGGTGTAACGCCGCGTGACGGAATGCCGGCGCGCGTTCATCCGGATGTCACCCTCGCGCGCACGGGAGCGCCGCCGGCTGGCAGTACCGTATGCGCATGCGCGCCATCCGCCGATTCACCGTCCGGCCCGTCCTGCCCGAGCCGCTGGCCGCGCTCGGCGAGCTCGCCGGCAACCTGCGCTGGTGCTGGCACCTCGAGACCCAGGACGTGTTCGCGCATGTGGACGCCGAGGTCTGGCGTCGCACCCAGGACCCGGTCCGCGTGCTCGGCTCCGTCACGAACGCCCGGCTGGACGAGCTGGCGCAGGACGGCGCCTTCCTCGAGCGCCTGGGCCGCGTGCGCGACGACCTGCGCGCCTACCTCGCGGACGACCTCTGGTACCAGAGGAGCGTGCCCGAGGGACCGCGCGCCATCGCGTACTTCTCGCCCGAGTTCGGCATCGCGGCCGCGCTGCCGCAGTACTCCGGCGGCCTCGGAATCCTCGCCGGCGACCACCTGAAGGCCGCGAGCGACCTGGGCGTGCCGGTGATCGGCGTCGGCCTGCTGTACCGGCACGGCTACTTCACGCAGTCGCTCTCGCGCGAGGGCTGGCAGCAGGAGTCCTACCCCGTGCTCGACCCCGACGAGATGCCCATCACGGCGCTGCGCGAGGAGGACGGCTCGCCCGCGATGATCTCGATCGCGATGCCCGGCGGCCCCGACCTGCGGGCCCGGATCTGGGTCGCGCGCGTCGGCCGCGTCCCGCTGCTGATGCTCGACACGGACGTGGACCAGAACCCCCAGCACTTCACCGACGTCACGGACCGCCTCTACGGCGGCGGCAGCGAGCACCGGCTGCGCCAGGAGATCCTGCTCGGCGTCGGCGGCGTGCGCGCGCTGCGCGTGTTCAGCCGGATCACGGGCGCTCCGGTCCCGGAGGTGTACCACACCAACGAGGGCCACGCCGGGTTCCAGGGCCTGGAGCGCATCCGGGAGCTCACGACCGCGGCGGACGCGGGCGGGCCGGGCCTCGGCTTCGACGACGCGCTCGAGATGGCGCGCGCCTCGACGGTGTTCACGACGCACACCCCGGTGCCCGCCGGCATCGACCGTTTCACCCGCACGCTGATCGAACAGTACTTCGCGGCCGAGGGCGGCGTGCTGCCGGGGGTCCCGACCGACCGGGTGCTCGCGCTCGGCGCCGAGGACTACGAGGGCGGCGACCCGGGCATGTTCAACATGGCCGTGATGGGCTTCCGCCTCGGCCAGCGCGCCAACGGCGTCTCGCAGCTGCACGGCCACGTCAGCCGCGGCATGTTCAACGGCCTGTGGCCCGCGTTCGACGAGGCCGAGGTCCCGATCGGCTCCATCACGAACGGCGTGCACTCGCCGACGTGGGTCGCCCGCGAGTTCCGCGAGCTCATCGCCGAGGTGGGCGCCGACCTCGACGGCGACCCGACCGAGTTCGCGCGCGCGATCGATGATGTGCCGTTCGCGCGCGTCTGGGGGATCAAGCGCCAGCTGCGCGAGCGGCTCGTGCAGGACGCCCGCGCGCGCCTGCGCGACGGGTGGCGGCGCCGCGGCGCGGTCGAGGCGGAGCTCGGCTGGATCGACGACGTGCTCTCGCCCGACGTGCTGACGATCGGCTTCGCCCGCCGCGTGCCGTCGTACAAGCGGCTCACCCTGATGCTGCGCGACCCGCACCGCCTGAAGAGCCTGCTGCTGGATCCCGACCGCCCCATCCAGCTCGTGATCGCCGGCAAGGCCCATCCCGCCGATGACGGCGGCAAGAAGCTCATCCAGGAGCTGGTGCGGTTCGCGGACGACCCCGAGGTGCGGCACCGCATCGTGTTCCTGCCGAACTACGACATCGCCATGGCGCAGCAGCTCTACCCCGGCTGCGACGTGTGGCTGAACAACCCGCTGCGCCCCTACGAGGCGTGCGGCACGAGCGGTATGAAGGCCGCGCTCAACGGCGGCCTGAACCTGTCGATCCTCGACGGCTGGTGGGACGAGTGGTTCGACGGCGAGAACGGCTGGGCCATCCCCTCGGCCGACGGCGTCGACGACCCCGACAAGCGCGACGACCTCGAGGCCGCCGCCCTGTACGACCTGCTCGAGCGCGAGATCGCGCCGCGGTTCTACGACCGCAGCGGCGAGGGCGTGCCCGTCCGGTGGATGGAGATGATGCGGCACACGCTCGAGTCGCTCGGGCCGAAGGTTCTCGCCACCCGCATGGTGCGCGACTACGTGGGGCAGCTCTACGCCCCCGCCGCCACGGCGGCGCGCGCGCTCGACGGCGACTACTCCGGCGCGGTCGAGCTCGCGACGTGGAAGCGCCGCGTGCGCGAGGCGTGGAGCGGCGTGCGCATCGAGCACGTCGAGTCGAGCGGCGTGGACGAGCTCGCCGAGGTCGGCGCGGAGCTGTCCGTCAGCGCGCACGTCGCCCTGGGCGGCCTCACCCCCGACGACGTCGAGGTGCAGCTGGTCTACGGCCGCGCCGAGGGCGACGACCAGCTCTCATCGGTGCAAGCGGCCCCGCTGAGCCCGCGCGACTCGTTCTCCGGAGGACGCACGGCGTTCGCCGGAGCCGTGCGCCTGGACCGCGCGGGCCCCTTCGGCTACACGGTGCGCGTCGTCCCCCGCCACGAGCGCCTGGCGTCCACGGCCGAGCTCGGGCTCGCCGCCCTGGCCTAGGGCGCGCGAGGGGGCTCGGCGCGTTTCGTCTCCGCTTCGCTCCGCTCAACGACCGGATGTCCCCCGGTCGTTGAGCGGAGCGAGCGCCAGCGAGCGGAGACGAAACGCCTGAAGCGCCCCTCGGCTCAGGCCGACTCGAGCACGACGACCGAGCGTGCCCCGATGCGGAACGTGCCGCCGGCGGGGTACACCGCCCCGACCGCGATCTCCGGGTCGGTCGACAGCGCCACGCGCCCCGCGGGCTCCCACTCCTGCATCGCGAGCGTGATGTCGACCGCGTGATCCGCCGCGTTGAACCACAGCAGGAACGACGCGTCCATCTGCTGCTCGCCGCGGGGTCCCGGCTCGCGCAGCGGCTTGCCCGACAGGAACATCCCGATCGTGCGCAGGTGGTGGTCGTGCCAGTCGGCACTGCGCATCGCGCGCCCGTCCGGGTGCATCCAGGCCAGGTCGTTCGGGCCGTCCTTGATGATGGGCCGCCCCTCGAACCAGTGGCGCTGCCTCAGGGCGGGGTGTTCGCGCCGCAGCTTGAGCGCGGCCTTCGTGATCTCATACACGTCGAGCCAGGCGTCATCCGGCCGCCAGTCGAGCCACGAGATCTCGTTGTCCTGGCAGTAGGCGTTGTTGTTGCCGCCCTGTGTGCGGCCGCGCTCGTCGCCCGCCGTGAGCATGGGCACGCCGTTGGACAGGCACAGCGTCACCATGAGGTTCGCGGCCTGGCGGCGACGCAGGGCGAGGATGTCCGGATCGTCCGTCTCGCCCTCGACGCCGTGGTTCCACGACCGGTTGTTGTCGGTGCCGTCGCGGTTGTCCTCGCCGTTGGCCTCGTTGTGCTTGTGGTCGTACGAGACCAGATCGCGCACCGTGAAGCCGTCGTGCGCCGTGATGAAGTTCACCGAGTTGTAGGCCGAGCGGCCGTCGTCCGCGTACAGGTCGCTGGAACCCGCGAGCCGGGTCGCGACGTCGCGGATGGGCGCGTGCCCGCGCCAGTAGTCCCGGATCGTGTCGCGGTACTTGTCGTTCCACTCGACCCACGGCGGCGGCATCTTGCCGACCAGGTAGCCGTCCATCGACGTGTCCCACGGCTCGGCGATCAGCTTGACGTGACGCAGGATCGGATCCTGATCGATCGCGATGAGCAGCGCGTTCTGGAAGTCGACGTCGTAGCCGGTGCGGGTGAGCGCCGACATCAGGTCGAATCGGAACCCGTCGACGTGCATCTCGGTCACCCAGTACCGCAGGGAGTCCAGGATGAGGCGCAGCGCGAGCGGGTTCCAGGTGTTCACCGTGTTGCCGCAGCCCGTGACGTCCCAGTACCGGTCGTCGAAGCCGCCGTCCTCGGCGATCACGCGCTTGTAGAAGCCGCGGTCGTCGAAGCCGCGGAACGACAGTGTCGGGCCGTTGGGGCCGGCCTCCGCCGTGTGGTTGTAGACCACGTCGAGGATGACCTCGATACCCGCCCGGTGCAGCGACTTGACCATGTGCTTGAACTCGGCGACCTGCTGCCCACGGTCGCCGGATGAGCTGTACGACGCATCGGGGGCGAAGTAGCACAGGGTGTTGTAGCCCCAGTAGTTCACGACCCCGCGCTCGAGCAGGGCCGGCTCCGAGAAGAACTGCTGCACCGGCAGCAGCTCGACCGCCGTGACGCCGAGGTCGCGCAGGTACTCGACCACGGCGGGCTCGGCGAGGCCCGCGTACGTGCCGCGCAGGTGCTCCGGGATCCGGTCGTGCAGCTTGGTGAAGCCCTTGACGTGGAGCTCGTAGATGACCGTGTCGCGCCAGCGGCGCTTCATCGGCGTGTCGCCCTCCCAGTCGAACGACGGATC
The DNA here is from genome assembly GCF_004514465.2 of Microbacterium sp. MEC084. NCBI lineage: Bacteria > Bacillati > Actinomycetota > Actinomycetes > Micrococcales > Microbacteriaceae > Microbacterium > Microbacterium sp. MEC084. Next base: position 172,787 of record NZ_MYFP02000002.1, read on the forward strand.
CACGACCACGCTGCGCCCGGTGTAGCCGGCGGAGTCCGTGTCGTCGCGCACGGCCGGGTCGTCCTCGCGCGCTCCGTAGATGGGCTGCTCGGCGATGATCGTGCCGCTCGTCGCGAGCCCGTACGGGTCGAGCAGGAGCTTGTGGGGGTTGAACCGGAAGCCGTTGTCGGGATCCCACGGGCCGTCCACCCGGTAGCCGTACCGCTGGCCGGGCGCGATGTCGGGAAGGGCGCCGTGCCAGATGCCCTGCGAGTGCTCGGTCAGCTCGTACTGCCGCTCGGAGCCGTCGTCGTCGAACAGGCACAGCGTCACGCCGGTCGCGTTCGGCGAGTACACCGCGAAGTTCGTGGACTCGGGCGTCCACGTCGCGCCGAGCGGCCAGTTCCGACCGGGCCAGACCTTAGCGGTCTGACCCCAGCTCGTCCAGCTCTGAGGGCTCATCCCGCCCATTCTGCCCGCTCAGTGGAACCGCTCTCTCCACCGGCGCGCGAGATGCCGTCATCCGGATCGCGCGGCGCGCCAGTTCTGCGGCGGGTGCCACAGCACGAGCTCGGCGCTGCGACGCACGCGCGTCTCCGCCCGCAGCGTCACGACCGACCCGGTCGCCCCGGCCGCGAAGACGCGCGCGCCCGGGCGGCTCTCGATCTCGGCGCGCAGGCGGTGCTCGAGCTCGGCGACGCGGCGCCGCAGGTCGCGCACCTCGTCCTCGAGGTCCAGCACGCGCGCGATCGCCGCGAGGCTCATCCCCTCGCCCGACAGCTTGGCGACCTCGCGCAGCTGCTGGATGTTGCGCGCCGAGTACCGGCGCGACCCTCCGCGCGTGCGGCTGGGGACGACGAGCCCGATGCGGTCGTACTGCCGCAGCGTCTGGGGGTGCATCCCCGCCAGCTCCGCGGCGACGGCGATCGCGAAGACGGGCGCGTCCTCATCCACGTCGTACGTGTCGCTCATCCGTCCCACCTCCTCGCTGTCCTCGCCGTGTCTCACTTCGTGCCGGAATCCGGGCCGGATTCCGGCACGAAGTGAGACATCCTCCTCAGGCTATGAGCCCTGTGCCTTGGCCATGATCTCGGCGCGCGGGTTGCCCTGCGGGCCGACCTCGACGAAGCGCTCGAGCGCCTCGCGCGCGGCGTCGTCGAGGTGCGAGGGCACCACGACCTGGACCTCGGCGAGCAGGTCGCCGGTGCCCTTCTGCGTCGTGATCCCCCGACCCTTGACGCGCAGCACGCGCCCCGACGGGGTGCCGGGGGCGACGCGCAGCTTGACCGGCTCGCCGCCGAGCGTCGGCACCTCGATCGTCGCCCCGAGGGCGGCCTCCGCAAACGTCACCGGCACCACGACGCGGAGGTTGAGGCCCTCGCGCTTGAACACCGGATGCGGCCGCACCGCGACCTCGACGACGATGTCGCCGTTCTCGCCGCCGTCGGGCGACGGGCGCCCCTTGCCGCGCAGGCGGATCTTCTGCCCGTCCGCGACGCCGGCCGGGATCTTGATCTTGAACGGCTTGCCGTCCTCGCTCTGCAGCGTGATCGTCTCGCCCTTGGCCGCGGTGATGAAGTCGATCGTGGTGCGCGCGCGGACGTCGGCGCCCTTGTGAGGCCCGCCGTAGCCGCGGAAGCCTCCCGAGGGCTGGCCGAATCCGCCCGTGCCGAACCGGCCGCCGCCGCCCTGGTTGAACATCGCGAAGATGTCGTCGAAGTCGGCGGCCGACCCGCGGTTCTGCGTGAACATGCTGAACACATCGTCGAAGCCGCCGGCCGAGCCGCCGCCCGCCGTGAAGCGCGCGCCCGAGCCCATGGCGCGGATCTGGTCGTACTCCTCGCGCTGGGCCGGGTCGGACAGCACCGAGTACGCCTCGCTGATCTCCTTGAACTTCGCCTCGGCGGCGGTGTCGCCGGGCTTGGAGTCCGGGTGATACTGCCGCGCGAGCTTGCGGTAGACCTTCTTCAGCTCGGCGGCGCTGACGTCCTTCGACACCCCCAGGACCTTGTAGAAGTCCTTCTCGAACCAGTCCTGACTGGCCATCGGCGCCTCGCTTACTCTGCCGGCACCGCGACGACGACCTTCGCCGGACGCAGTTCGACGTCGCCCAGGCGGTAGCCGACCTCGACGACCTCGAGCACGGTGGTCTCGGTCGCGCCGGGCGTCGGCTGCTGGAAGATCGCCTCGTGGTGCTGCGGGTCGAAGGCCTCGCCGGCCTCGCCGAACGCGATCACGCCGAGGCGCTCGGCCACGCCGCGCACCTTCTCGGCGATCGCGGCGAAGGGCGTGCCCTCCGCGAGGTCGCCGTGCTTCTCGGCGCGGGCGAGGTCGTCGAGCACGGGCAGCAGGCCGCGGGCGGCCTCTCCCTTCGCGCGGGCGACCTCGACGTGGCGCTGGTCCTCGGTGCGACGCCGGTAGTTGGCGTACTCCGCCTGGAGGCGCTTCAGGTCGTGCAGCAGCTGCGTCTCGTAGTCGCTCTTCACCTGCTCGGCCGCCTCCTCCAGCTGGTCGGCGTTCAGGATGTCGTCGACGGTGAGCTCGAACTCGGCCGTCTCCTCGGCGGTCGGCTCGGCACCGGCATCCGCGGTCTCCTCGGAGACCTGCTCCTCCTGCGCCTCGGGGGCGGCGGTGTCCTGCACCTCCGCCCCCTCGGCTGCGGGCCGGACCTCGTCGCCGTCGTTCACGGGCTTGCGGTCCTTGTCGCTCATCAGGCCTTCTTGTCCTCGTCGTCCTCGACCACCTCGGCGTCGATGACGTCCTCGTCGGCGGCGGTCTGCTCACCGGCGGGGGCGTCGCCCGCGGGCGCTGCCTGCTCGGCCTGCGCCTGGGCGTAGATCGCCTCGCCGAGCTTGGTCTGGCTCTGGTTCAGCTTGTCGAACGCGGTCTTCACGGCCTCGTCGTCGTCGCCGGCGAGAGCCTTCTTGAGCTCGTCGACGTCGGCCTGCACCGACTCCTTGACGTCGGCCGGGAGCTTGTCCTCGTTGTCCTTGATCAGCTTCTCGATCGAGTACAACAGGGTCTCGGCCTGGTTGCGGGTCTCGGCGGCCTCGCGGCGCTTCTTGTCCTCGGCCGCGTGCTCCTCGGCCTCGCGCACCATGCGCTCGATGTCCTCCTTGGGCAGCGAGGAGCCGCCCGTGATGGTCATCGACTGCTCCTTGCCGGTGCCCTTGTCCTTGGCGGACACGTGCACGATGCCGTTCGCGTCGATGTCGAACGTGACCTCGATCTGCGGCACGCCGCGCGGGGCGGGCGCGATGTCGTTCAGGTCGAACGTGCCCAGCGGCTTGTTGTCGCGCGTGAACTCGCGCTCGCCCTGGAACACCTGGATCGACACCGACGGCTGGTTGTCGTCGGCCGTCGTGAACGTCTCGCTGCGCTTGGTCGGGATGGCCGTGTTGCGCTCGATGAGCTTGGTCATGATGCCGCCCTTGGTCTCGATGCCGAGGCTCAGGGGGGTGACGTCGATCAGCAGCACGTCCTTGCGCTCGCCCTTGAGGACGCCGGCCTGCAGGGCGGCGCCGACGGCGACGACCTCGTCCGGGTTCACGCCCTTGTTGGGCTCCTTGCCGGTCTCGCGCTTGACGAGGTCGCTCACGGCGGGCATGCGGGTCGAGCCGCCGACGAGCACCACGTGGGCGATGTCGGACACCTTGATGCCGGCCTCGCGGATGACGTCCTCGAACGGCTTGACGGTGCGCTCGAGCAGGTCCTTCGTGAGCTCCTCGAACTTGGCGCGCGTGAGGGTCTCGGACAGCGAGACGGGGCCCGACTCGGTGAGCGACAGGTAGGGCAGGTTGATGCTGGTCGAGGTCGAGCTCGACAGCTCCTTCTTCGCCTGCTCCGCGGCCTCCTTGAGGCGCTGCAGGGCGATCTTGTCGCCCGAGACGTCCACGCCCGTCGTGGCCTTGAACTGCTGGATCAGCCAGTCGACGATCCGCTGGTCCCAGTCGTCGCCGCCGAGGCGGTTGTCACCGGCCGTGGCGCGGACCTGGATGGTCGAGAAGTCGTCGTCCTTGCCCACCTCGAGGAGGGAGACGTCGAACGTGCCGCCGCCGAGGTCGAAGACGAGGATGAGCTCGTCCTCCTTGCCCTTGTCGAGGCCGTAGGCCAGGGCGGCCGCGGTGGGCTCGTTGATGATGCGCAGCACGTTGAGGCCGGCGATCTCGCCCGCCTCCTTGGTGGCCTGGCGCTCGGCGTCGTTGAAGTACGCGGGCACCGTGATGACGGCGTCGGTGACCGTGTCGCCGAGGTACTGCTCGGCGTCGCGCTTGAGCTTCATCAGGATGCGCGCCGAGATCTCCTGCGGCGTGTACTTCTTGCCGTCGACCTCGAACGTCCAGTCGGTGCCGATGTGGCGCTTGACCGACGCGATCGTGCGGTCGACGTTGGTGACGGCCTGGCGCTTGGCGGTCTCGCCGACGAGGACCTCGCCGTCCTTGGTGAACGCGACGACCGAGGGGGTCGTGCGGAAGCCCTCGGCGTTCGCGATGACCTTCGGCTCACCGCCCTCGAGGACGCTCACGACCGAGTTGGTCGTTCCGAGGTCGATACCCACAGCACGTGCCATGTTGTTCTCCTTTCTGCTGGACAGCCGGTAAGCCTGCACGCGATCTTGAGCCGCGCTGGCTCAACTGTACTGCGGGCCGCTCGGGCTGTCAAACAAAGTTGATACACCTCGGCTCAACTTCGGCCGACCGCGTGGCGGTACCGTCCGTTCACCGCGCGGTCCTACGCTCCACTCATGACGTCCGACCCGTCCCCCGTCACCCCGCCGCCGACAGCGGACAGCGGCGCCGTGCCCGTCATGGGCCTCGACCTGCGCGAGGGACGCCCCGCGCCGAAGCGCCAGGTCTACTCGTGGGCGCTGTGGGACTGGGCGACGCAGCCGTTCAACACGGTCATCCTGACGTTCATCTACACCGCGCTGTTCCTCACGACCGACGCGTTCCTCCCCGCCGGCCTGCAGTCGCTGCCCGACGGGGACCCCGCGAAGACGGCGGGGCTCGCCGACCTGGCATCGGGCCTCGGCTGGGGCGGCACGATCGCGGGCCTGGCGATCCTCGCGGTCGCGCCGGTGCTCGGCCAGCGCGCCGACGCGGCGGGCCGGCAGAAGCTGTGGCTGGGGATCGGCACGGGCGCGCTGATCGCGTGCATGCTCGGCCTGTGGTTCGTCGAGCCCACGCCCGCGCTGTTCTGGCTGGGCGTCGCGCTCATCTCGGCCGCCACGGTGTTCGGCGAGATCGCGGCGGTCAACTCGAACGCCATGCTGATCGGCATCGCGACCCCGAAGACCATCGGCCGCATCTCCGGGCTCGGATGGGGCTTCGGCTACCTGGGTGGCATCGTCGCGCTGGTGCTGGTCGTGGTGTTCTACTCCGCCGACTGGTTCGGGCTCTCCGAGGAGGGCGGCCTGCCGTTCCGGATCATCGCGGTCGGCTGCGCACTGTGGGCCCTTGTCTTCTCGATCCCGATCTTCCTCGCCGTGCCGGAGCCGTCCCGTGGGCGCCCCGAGCGACGGGTCGGGTTCTTCGCCTCCTACCGCCTGCTGGTCCGCGACGTCGCCGGCCTGTTCCGGAACCCCGAGACGCGGCACACCGGGTGGTTCCTGCTGGCGAGCGCGGTGTTCCGCGACGGCCTGGGCGGCGTGTTCGCGTTCGGCGCCGTGATCGCGGCCCAGGTGTTCGGGTTCGAGTTCCTGGATCTGGTGATCTTCGGCATCGCCGCGAACCTGATCGCGGGTGTCTCGACGATCGTCGCCGGGCGCTGGGACGACCGCTTCGGCGCCAAGACGGTCATCGTGTTCGCCCTGTCGGCCATGGTGGTCGCGGGCCTCGCCGTGTTCTTCCTGGTCGACCTCGGCACGATCGTGTTCTGGATCGGCGGGCTCATCCTGTGCGCGTTCGTCGGACCCGCGCAGGCGGCGTCGCGATCGTTCCTCGCCCGCGTCACGCCCGCGGGCCGCGAGGGCGAGATCTTCGGCCTCTACGCCACCACCGGCCGCGCCGCGAGCTGGATGGCCTCGGCGATGTGGTCGATCCTGATCGTCGCCGGCGGAGCGACGTCGTTCGGCATCCTGGGCATCATCCTGGTGCTGCTGGCGGGCCTGCTGCTCCTGCTGCCGGTCAAGCCCGTGCGCTGATCAGCGGGGCCAGGCGTCGGCGAGGCGCCCGAGGAGGGCGGCGAGCTGCGCGCGCTCCTCGGGGGCGAAGCCCGCGAGCGCGCGCTCGACGGCCTCGACGCGCGCGCCGGTGGACTGCGCGACCGTCGCGCGGCCCGCGTCCGTGAGGGCGATGAGGGTGCGGCGCGCGTCGGCCGGATCGGCTTCGCGGCGCGCCTCGCCCGCATGCACGACCGCCTGGACGAGGCGGCTCGCGCGCGGCTGATCCACCCCCAGGCGCTCGCCGATCTCGCCGACCGACAGCGGCGCCTCCGCCGACGCGAGCGTCTCGAGCAGCCGGATCCGCGCCGCGCCGCGACCGAAGGGACCGGGGCCGAACGGGCCGGGCCCGTGGCCGTGCGCATGCCCGTGGGGCCCGAAGCCGTGGCCGCCGCCATGACCATGCGGCCCTTCCCCGCCGAAGGGACCGCCGACCGGCCCGCCCGGGCGCCGCGGCAGCCGCACGCGGGCGAGCGCATCGGCGATGCGGGCGGCGTCTGAGTCGTTCACGGCCATGCCCCCACGATACATGCGACTTGACATACATTCGAATCCATGTCACTGTGCATATACATGCCAATAGACATACAACGTGAGGAGCTCCCCATGGAGAACACGAACGACATCCCCGCCTCCGCCGACGGCCGCCCTCTGGGGTTCTGGCTGCGGGCGGTGGACGGCCTCATCGGCCGCGGGTTCGAGGCCGCCTTCGCCGGCGAGCGCGTCGACCGACGCGACTGGATGATCCTGAACGCGCTCGCGGGCGACATCGACCCGGCGCTCGCCGAGCGCATCCGCGGCCGCGTCTCGCGCCGCCCGAAGCGCCTGGTGCGCCTGGCCGAGCGCGGCTGGGTCGCCGCGGTCGACGGCGAGTGGACCCTGACCGACGAGGGCCGCGCGGCCAAGGCGCGTCTCGCCGAGAAGGTCGACGGCGTGCGCGCCCGGGTCTCCGGCGTCGTCCCCGACGAGGACTACGCGACGACGCTGCGGACGCTCGAGGCGATCGCGCGCGAGCTCGGCGGCGACGATGCGGCGGTCCTCCGATTCGGGGCCCGCGGGCACCGGCGCCGCGGCTTCGCCCACCGCGCCCACCGCGGCGACCACGGCCGCGGCTCCCGGGGCCACCGCACCCACCACCACGGCTTCGACGTCGACCACGGCCACGGCCACCACGGCCACCATGGCCACCACGCCTTCGGCGGCCATCGCGCCTGCTGAGCGGCGCTTTCGGCATGGCGGATGGGAACCTCTCCCCATCCGCCATACCGATCTACTTCTCCGAAATGACTTCCTGTGAAAGTGTGGGGAAACGACTGTGCAAGTCCCCTCCGGGCATCCGGTGGTGCCCGGGGTGCAGTCGGTGCGGACGGCCATGGTGGCCGCCCGGATCATCCCCGGAGGAACAGTGAAGACACGTACCACGTGCGCGCTCGGCACAGCAGCGATCCTGCTGGCCGGCTCGCTCCTCGCTCCGACCGCCGCGACCGCGGCACCGGCGACCGCCGCCCCCGAACCCGAGGGCGAGACCCACAGCCACAACCGCCCCGATCCGCTCGCCGAGAAGCGCACTGCAGAGAAGCAGAAGGCCGCGCAGCTCGTCGCGACGGGTGAGGCCAAGGTCAAGACGCGAGGCAAGGGCAAGGCGGCGACCGATGTGGTCGAGCTCAAGGCCGGCCAGTTCGTCGAATACGGCACCGCCGACACAGCGCAGCTGTTCACGATCCTAGTGGAGTTCGGCGACGCGATCGACGAGCGCTACCCGGACGCCCCGGCCGGTCCCGTGCACAACGAGATCCCGGAGCCCACAGCCGAGGACAACTCCACCTACTGGGTTCCGGACTTCTCGAAGGCCCACTTCGAGGACATGTTCTTCGGCGACGGTGAGTCGATGGCGGGCGTCTACGACGAGATGTCGTCGGGCCGCTTCGACCTCGCCGGCGGCGTGTCCGACTGGGTGCAGGTCGAGAACAACGAGGCCTCGTACGGCCAGACCGAGTCGCACGCCGACATGACGCGCTTCATCCAGGACACCGCGAACGCCTGGTACGACGCTCAGGTCGCAGCGGGCAAGACGCGCGACCAGATCGTGGCGGAGCTGCAGACGTACGACGTCTGGGACCGCTACGACGTCGACGGCGACGGGATCGCGAACGAGCCCGACGGCTACATCGACCACTTCCAGGCCGTGCACGCCGGCACGGGCGAGGAGGCCGGGGCACCCGAATGGGCCATCTGGTCGCACCGCTGGGCGGTCGGCCAGGACGGGCTCTGGCAGTGGGGACCCTCGGCGTACGACCCGCTGGGCGGCATCCAGATCGGCGACACCGACATCTGGATCCGCGACTACACGACCGAGCCCGAGAACGGCGGTCTGGGCGTGTTCGCGCACGAGTTCGGCCACGACCTGGGCCTTCCCGACTACTACGACACCGCGGGCGGCGAGAACGGCACCGCGTTCTGGACGCTCATGAGCTCCGGCTCGTGGCTCGGCCACGGCGACGGATCGATCGGCACGACCCCGAACCAGATGGGCCCGCACGAGAAGCTGTTCCTCGGCTGGCTCGACTACGAGACCGTCGAGCCCGGCACGTCCGAGACCCTGACGCTCGGGCCGGCGTTCCACGCCACGACGCTCGGCGCGCAGGCCGTGCTGGTCAACCTGCCCGACGGCGAGGAGTTCATCGAGGTCGGCGACGCCTACGAGGGCACCAAGCACCTGTTCTCCGGCTCGGGCGACAACCTGGACAACACGGCGACGAGCCCGGCGTTCACGGTTCCGGCCGGCGGCCAGCTGACCGCCCAGGTGAACTACGACATCGAGGTGGACTGGGACTACGCCTACCTCGAGGTCAGCACCGACGGCGAGACGTGGACCCCGGTCGAGACGAACCTGTCGACCACGACCGACCCGAACGGCCAGAACGCCGGCTTCGGCATCACCGGTGCGACGGAGGGCTGGACGACGCTCACGGCCGACCTGTCGGCCTACGCCGGCGAGACCGCGCAGGTCCGCTTCCGCTACTGGACCGACGTCGCGGCCACCGAGCCGGGCTTCCAGGTCGACGCGATCGCCGTGGGCGACGCGCTGACCACGGATGACGGCGCGAGCGACTGGACGCTCGACGGCTTCTCGGTGATCGAGGGCGGCGGCTACCACCAGCCGTACAGCCACTTCTACCTCGCCGAGAACCGCGTCTACGGCGGCTACGACACGACGCTCAAGACCGGCCCGTACAACTTCGGCTGGCTGACCTCGAGCCCGGACAAGGTCGAGCACTTCCCGTACCAGGACGGCCTGCTGGTCTGGTACGTGAACTCGCTGTACGCCGACAACAACACGTCGCAGCACCCGGGCGGTGGCGAGGCCCTGCCGGTCGACGCGCGCGCCAAGGCGCTCACGTGGCCGGATGGCACGAACGCGCGCAACCGCATCCAGTCGTTCGACTCCACGTTCGGCCTCGACAAGACCGACGCGATCTCGCTGCACCGCGAGACGGCCGACGGCCTGCAGACGCTGAACGTGCCGTCGCAGAAGGCCGTGCCGGTGTTCGACGACACCGACCCGTACGCCTACTACGACGGCTCGAACCCGCGTCACTCGGTGATCGTGGGCGGCACGGGCACGACGATCGAGGTCCTGGGCGCCAACCAGCGCAAGGGCACCATGCGGATCGAGGTGAACGCGGCGGGCTGAGCCCGTTCGACGCAGCGCGGACGCCGCGTCCCGGTTCTCCGGGGCGCGGCGTCCGTCGTTCCCGCGCCGCGACCGCGACGTACGCTGATCCCGTGGCCTACGACGAGGAGCTCGCCGACCGCATCCGCGCCTACGCGCCGGTGTCGGACGACGCGACCGAGATGAAGATGTTCGGCGGCATCGCGTGGATGCTGCGCGGGCACATGTATGCGGGCATCACGCGCTCGTCGCTCATGGTCCCGGTGGGCCGGGACGGGATGGACGAGGCGATCGCGCGCGGCGCGAAGCCGATGACGATGGGCTCCAAGACCATGGCCGGCTTCGTGACGGTCGACGACCCGACCGACGAGCAGCTGGCCGAGTGGATCGGCGCGTCGGTCGAGCGGGTCGCGCAGCTGCCGCCCAAGGAGAAGAACCCGAAGAGGGCCACGGCGTGACGTTCGATCCTTGCCCGTGCGGCAGCGAGCGCGCGTACCTGGCCTGCTGCGGCGCGCTGCATTCCGGCGCGCGGCTCGCCGAGACCCCCGAGGAGCTCATGCGCTCCCGTTACAGCGCGTACGCGCGGCACGACGCCGACTACCTGCTGCGCACGTGGCATCCGCGCACGCGGCCGGCGGCGGGCGAGCTCACGTTCGACGACCGGCTCCGCTGGATCGGGCTCGAGATCGTCGGCGCCTCCGGATCCGAGGTCGACTTCGTCGCGGTCTACGAGACCGAGCACGAGGGCGAGCGGACGATGGGCGCGCTCGCCGAGCACGCGCGCTTCGAGCGGCGCGGCGGGCGCTGGGTGTACGTCGACGGAGACGTCACGGCCTGACGCGGGGCGGCGGCGCCGACGCCTCGGACGCACAGCCCGAGATCGCCTCCGTCGTCACCACCGCGCACCGCGGCGCGATGGGCTATGCGCCCGAGAACACGCTCGCCGCGTTCCAGGTGGGCATCGAGCAGGGGTCCACCTGGATCGAGTCGGACGTCCAGCTCAGCAAGGACGGGGTTCCGGTGCTCATGCACGACACCACGCTCTCGCGCACCACGAACGTCGAGGAGGTCTTCCCCGACCGCGCGCCGTGGCGCGTCGCGGACCTCACCGTGGCCGAGATGAAGCAGGTCGACGCGGGCTCGTGGTTCGGCCCGGAGTTCGCCGGCGAGACCGTGCCGACCCTCGCCGAGATGATCGAGCAGGTCCGCACGAGCCGCTCGGGCATCCTGATGGAGCTCAAGGCGCCGGAGCTGTACCCCGGCGTCGAGCAGAAGGTCATCGACGTGTTCGAGTCCTACCCCGCGTACGTCGACTCGGCGCTCGCGAGCGGCCGCCTCGCGGTGCAGAGCTTCAACAGGGTGTCGATGAAGACGTACTCCGACCTGGCGCCGGAGACGCCGGTCGGACTGCTCGGCGCCCCCGCGGTCGCGACGCTGCCGGCGTACGCCGAGTGGGCCGACCAGATCAACCCGAACTGGGCCCAGGCCACGCCGGAGTACATCGACGCCGTCCACGCGCAGGGCATGGACGTGCACGTGTGGACCGTCAACGACACGGCCACCATGACGCGTCTGCTGGACTCGGACGTCGACGGCATCATCACGAACTTCCCCGACCGCCTCGAGAACCTGCTCCTCGAGCGCGCGAACGACTGATCGCACCTGGCCTGGATCCCCGTCGGCGTCGCGCCGGCGGGGATCCGGCGTCAGCGGCGGCGCTGCGCGTCGCGCGGGTCGATCGCCACCCGCACGGCCTTGCCCGCGGCCGCGGCCGCGAGCGCCTGGTCGACCTGGGCGAGCGGGTAGCGGGCGCTCACCAGCTCGACGAACGGGTGCTCCGCCGCGTGGTGGCGGAGGTAGCCGAGGGCGCCGTCGAGGTCCCGCGGGGTGTAGTTGTGCACGCCCCGGATGGTGGCCAGCCCGCGGACGAGCCGCTCCGGGTCCAGCGGCACCGGGTCGGACGGGAAGACGCTGCCGACCAGCACGACCACTCCCCCGACGCCCACGGCGTCGATCGCGGCCTGCACGGCGCGCGGCGAGCCGGAGGCCTCGAGCACGACGTCGAACTCCGCGGCCCCGGTGGCGGCGAGCGCGGAGTCCAGCGCCCGGCGTCCCGTCGGGTCCACGGCCTGGGCCGCGCCGAACCGGGTGGCGAGCGCGCGGCGGGCCGGATCCGGATCCGCGACGACGACGGTCGCGCCGCGGTCGCTCGCCATCGCGCACGCGGTCAGGCCGATGAGCCCGGCGCCCATGATCAGCACCGTGGCGTCGTCGACGTCGACCACCTCGTCGGCCCGCGCGAGCGCCGCCCATGCGGTGGCGGAGCCGCATGCCGCGGGCGCCAGGACCTCGGCGGGCAGCGCCTCGCCGACGCGCACGATGGTCGTGCCGGCGCGCAGGTGAGCGTGGGTGGCGAAGCCGCCCGTCAGCTCCCACCGCGGCTGGATGCGCTCGTGCCCGTACTTGACGAGCGAGCGGCACTTCTGCGGCACGCCGTGCCGGCAGCGGTCGCAGTCGCGGCAGCTGGCCATGATCGACCACACCACACGGTCGCCGACCTGGACCACGGCGCCGTCGACGGCCCGCACGCCCTCCGCCACGTCGACCACGCGGCCGACGTACTCGTGGCCGAGGACGAGCGGCGTCGGCGCGGCGCGGCGTCCTTCGACCGTGTGGATGTCCGATCCGCAGACCGTGGCCAGCTCGATCTGCACGAGCGTCTCTCCCGCGCCGAGCCCGACGCCCGGCACGGCGACGGTCTCGTGCGGGCGACCGGCGCCGGTCCACACCATCGCGAGGGCGGGCGGCGTGAGGCAGACGCTCCGCGTCGTGGGGGCGGGCGTCTGGGTGAGGGCGGGCGAGGCCACGTCAGCCCCGGTGGCGCTCGGGCAGGCCGAGGAGCGCGCGCAGCCCCGTGACGTCGTCGATCACGGCGTGCGCGCCCGCGGCCTCGAGCGCCGCGCGGTCGTGCGCCCCCGTGAGCACTCCGACCACCAGGCCGGCGCCCGCGGAGAGCCCCGAGGCCACGTCGCTCGCGGTGTCCCCCGCGACGACGATCGCGCCGACGCCGGAGACCTGCGCGACGAGCGCGGCTCCGAGCACGAGGTCCGGCGCGGGGCGGCCGCGCCCCACGTCGACGGGCGAGAGCGCCTCGTCGACGAGGTCGCGCCACCCGAGTCCGTCGAGGATGGCGTCGCGCGTCACGGGCGCGAAGCCCGTGGTCAGGACGACGCTCACGCCCGCGTCGCGCAGGTCCTCGAGAAGCTCCCGGGCGCCGGGGATCGGCTGCACGCCGTCCTCCGTGATGAGCTCGGCGTAGGCCCGCTCGAACGCCGAGGTGGCCTCCTCGGCGCGGGCGCGGTCTCCCCCGGCGAGATGCGTGAAGACGTCGATCTTCGACTGGCCCATCGTGTCGCGCACGTACTGCAGCGCCTCCTCCCAGGGCATCCGGTCGGCGACCCCGGTGCGCTCGTTGGCGCGCTGGAAGGCGCGCTCGACCACGCCGTCGTCGCGGACCGTCGTGCCGGCCATGTCGAGCACGACCAGCTCGACGGTCGACAGCGGCTGCGCGACGGGGACGGCGGCCTCGGCTACCTGGGACATGCGGTGGATCCTCTCTCGGGGCCCGCTCCGCCCGGCAGCGGATGCCAGTCGATCCGATGTCGATCCGAGAGCCGTGCCGAGAGTGGTGCGAGCGCAGTGCGCCGCCCGTCGCCTGCGCTGCCGGGACCGCCCGGGGGCGGGTCCCGGCCCGCTTCCGCCGACGGGCCTTCTCCAGCGTCGCACCCCGTACGGACCGGAATATTCCGCTCGCGGCATTGTTCAGCCGCCGTTCACCGAGCCTTCCGCGGAGGGCTCGGCGGGCGTCACGCGCCGGCCGCGGCCGCGCCGGTCAGCGGGATCGCGCGACCGTCAGGACCCGGCGGAGCCGGCGTCCGTCACGGAGACGCCTAGGACCCGGCGGAGCCGGCGTCCGTCACCGAGACGTCCGTGCGGTGGAAGCGCTGGAACGAGCGCGACGCAGTCGGACCGCGCTGGCCCTGATAGCGGTTGCCGTACGCGCCCGAGCCGTAGGGGCTCTCGGCCGGCGACGTCAGGCGGAAGAAGCACAGCTGGCCGATCTTCATCCCCGGCCAGAGCTTGATCGGCAGGGTCGCCACGTTCGAGAGCTCGAGGGTCACGTGGCCCGAGAAGCCGGGGTCGATGAAGCCGGCGGTGGAGTGCGTGAGCAGCCCGAGGCGGCCGAGGGACGACTTGCCCTCCAGGCGCGCGGCGACGTCGTCGGGCAGGGTGACCGCCTCGAACGTCGAGCCCAGCACGAACTCGCCGGGGTGCAGGATGAACGGCTCGTCGGGCTCGACCTCAACCAGGTGCGTCAGGTCGGGCTGGTCCTCGGCCGGGTCGATGAACGGGTACTTGTGGTTGTCGAACAGCCGGAAGTACCGGTCGAGCCGCACGTCGATGCTCGACGGCTGCACCATCGCCGGGTCGTAGGGGTCCAGGCGGATGCGGCCCGAGTCGAGCTCAGCCTTGATGTCGCGATCCGAGAGCAGCACGGCACCAGCCTATTGGGCGGCGCCGGCTCGAGCCGTCGCGGCGACCCCCGTCGGACCCCGTGGCACACGCCGGGCTCTCTCGTCAAGTGGGAGGCGCACGGCGGCCGGTTCGCGTTACATCGGTGATCAAGCCACGTCGGAAGGAGAAGCGCATGTCGCAGGACCAAGGCCAGACGCACACCGGAGGCGCCGACACGACGGCCCCGACCACGGCCGAGGAGGCGAAGCAGGCGGCCGCCGAGACCACCGGCACCGCCCGCGCGGAGGCGGAGGCCTCGGGCGCGAGCGCCCGCGAGGAGGCCGCCGCCACGGTCGAGGAGGCGAAGGAGCGCGCCGCGGAGGCCGCCGCCAAGGCCGAGGACGAGCTGACGGATCAGGCGGCGACGGGGCAGCACAAGGTCGCCGAGGGGCTGCGCACGGCCGGCGACAAGGTCGGGTCGCTGTCGCAGAAGGAGGGCGTGGTCGGCGATCTCGCCGGCAAGGCCTCGGAGGGCCTCAAGCAGGCATCCGACTGGGTGTCGCAGCGCGACCCCGAGACGATGATGACCGAGGCGAAGTCGTTCGCGAAGCGCAAGCCCTGGGTCGTCGCCGCAATCGGAGCCGTCGCGCTCATGGTGCTCAACCGCCTCACCCGCGCCGCGACCGGCGGCCGGAAGAAGCGCTGAGCCCGGCACCCCGGCGCCGAGCCCGCGTCCCATCGCCGAACCCGCGTCCCATCGGATGCGGGTTCGGCGATCGACCGCGGGTTGGACGAGCCTCGGATGAGCGCTGTTATGCTGGCTGACACGCGCTCCGGCGCGTACGGGGCTGTAGTTCAATGGCAGAACTTCTGCTTCCCAAGCAGACAGCGCGGGTTCGATTCCCGTCAGCCCCTCCATATGACATCCATGGATCCGCGGATGTCGTCTCGTCACCGAAGGCGGGTTCTCGGATGAGCACAGAGCCGAGCGGCGGGCGTTCGCGGGACTGGGCAACGATCCCGAACGCGATCACGCTCCTGCGACTGGCGCTCGTCGTCCCCATCGTCATCCTGCTCGTCGGCCACGGCGATCCGGTGCTGACGGTCGTCCTCCTCGTGCTCTTCGGAGGGTCGGACTGGATCGACGGCCATCTCGCCCGCCGGCTCGGACAGACCAGCAGGACCGGCGCGATGTTCGATCCGATCTCGGACCGCATCGGCGTCGTCGCGATCGTGGTGGCGCTGGTCATCGCCGGCCATCTGCAGATGTGGGTGGCCCTGGCCGTGGGGGTGATCGACATCGCGCTCACCGCGCTGTACCTGAGCGTGCGCCCGGCGCAGCCTCCGCAGGTGACGCGGCTCGGCAAGATCCGCACGGCGGTGATGATGACGGGCATCGCGCTCGTCGGCTTCGGGCTGCTTCCCGGCGCGGGGGCCGTCGCCACCGCGGGCCAGGTGATCTGCGCGGTCGGGGCGGTCATCCACGTGGTGGTCGGCGTCGGCTACATGCGCACGATCCTGCGATCGCCGCGGCGCTGAGCGCGGGCCGGGTGTCCGCACTGCGGCAAGGTCGGCACCGCGCGGTAGGGTCGGCGCCGTGATCTTCGAGTTCGAGTCGGTCGTGTTCCGGTGGCAGGCGCGAGACGACTCGCCCTGGTACTTCACCGCGGTTCCGCCCGAGCTGAGCGAGGACATCCGCGAGATCCCCCGGCCGCGCAGCGGCTTCGGATCCGTGCGCGTGCGGGTGCGGGTCGGCGAGACGGAGTGGGCGACGTCGATCTTCCCCGACTCGAAGAGCGGCTCATATGTGCTTCCGCTCAAGAAGGCCGTGCGCGAGGCGGAGGGCCTCCACGACGGCGGGAGCGTGACCGTGCGGCTGCACGTGCTCGACGCGTGAGCGCGCGCGGGCCCCGCCCCGATGGCGCGCCCGCTACCGTGGATCCATGCCCGCCGATGCCCGCGATGACGAGGTCGATCTGCTCATCGACGCGTGGTCGCGGCGCCTGCCGGATCTCGACCTGACGCCGCTCGACGTGATGTCGCGGCTGCGCCGCGCCGCAAACCGGCTGGCGAAGCTGCGCGCCGAGGTGTTCCGCGGCGCGGGGCTCGCCGCATGGGAGTTCGACGTCCTCGCGGCGCTGCGGCGCGAGGAGCCGCCGCACGAGCTCACGCCCATGCAGCTGGTCGGAGCGACGATGATCGGCAGCGCCGCCATGACTCACCGGATCGACAAGCTCGTCGAGCGCGGGCTCGTCGAGCGCCGGCCGAACCCGAGGGACGGCCGCGGGGTGCTGGTCCGGCTCTGCCCGGAGGGGTCGGCGCGCGCGGACGCCGCGATGACCGCACTGGCCCTCCGCGAGGCCGAGGAGCTTCGGGGTCTCAGCCGCGAGGACCAGGCGACGCTCGCGCGTCTGCTGCGCGTGCTCGCCTGACTCAGCCCGCCAGCACGGGCTCCAGGCGGCGCCACTCCGCGTCGAGCCACTCCGCGACGATCCGCGCGCGGTCGTCCGTCTCCGCGGCGGGGAACGCGATGCCGCGCGTGGGCACGCTGGCGCCGAGCTCCACCAGGAGGGGCCGCAGCGTGTGCTCCACCGCCAGCGTGTGCGCGGGCGAGCCGATGGTGAGGATCGGCACCGCGGCCACGCGCGACAGGCCGTTCGTGCCGTACCGGTCGAGGAACGCCTTGAGCAGTCCCGTGTACGCGCCCTTGTAGGTGGGGCTCGCCACGACGACCAGGTCCGCGGTCGCGACGTCGTCGCGGAGCACGTCGACCTCGGGCTCGGGGAAGCGGAAGATGCGGTCGGCCAGGTCCGCGAGGTCGATGGTCGGGCGCACGGTCGCGCCGGAGCGCTCGGCGACCTGCGCCGCCACCTCCTCGGCGACGACGCGCGTGCGCGACGACGGCTGCGGGTTGCCCACCAGGACGGCGATCTCGGTCATGCCCCGATCCCACCGCGTCGCGCCGCCGCGCGGCAAGGGATCCGACTCACTCGGTAACGGGGGCGGCCGCCCGGAGTCGGCCCCGCGCATCCGCCACGCACAGGATGACGACGAGCGCCACGGCGAGCGCGCTGACCGCCGCGAGCGCGTACGGCACCGGCGTGCGGCTCGCGCCGCCGATCAGGAACGCATCGGCGACCGCCATGCCCATCGGGAAGCCCGCCCAGAAGTACGCGATGGGTCCGAGCGCGACGATGCCCAGGATCCAGACCGTGGCCGTGAGCGGCCGCATGCGCCCCGCGATCGCGAGCGCGGCGAGCGCGACCGCGGCGATCGCTCCCGGTGCGAGGCACACGACGGCGGCGGTCGCGCCCGCACTATGGCTCTCGCCGCCCGCCGCGATCCCCGCGACGATCTCGTCGTGGCTCAGCCCCGGCATCGCGGCCATCGGCTCCCACACCGTGATCGACAGGATGCCGACCGCCGCGTACGCCACGGCGGCGCGCGCGGCGAGGACGGTCACCGGCTTCGTCATGGCGCCACCCTAGCCGTGGCGGTCCACGCGAGGATGGACGCACGGACTCGACGGAAGGGACCCCACATGACCGGGAACAGGATCGCGCTCGTCACCGGCGCGTCGTCGGGCATCGGCGAGGACGCCGCCCTCCGCCTGCAGGCCGCGGGGTACACGGTGTACGGCGCCGCGCGCCGCGTCGACCGGATGGCGGGTCTGAAGGAGCGGGGCGTGAGGATCCTGCCGCTCGATCTCACGGACGACGAGTCCGTGCGCGCCGCCGTGGACGCGATCATCGGCGAGTCCGGGCGGATCGACGTGCTCGTCAACAACGCCGGCTACGGGTCCTACGGGGCGATCGAGGACGTGCCCATGGACGAGGCGCGCGCCCAGATCGAGGTCAACGTGTTCGGCCTGGCGCGCCTGACGCAGCTCGTGCTGCCGCACATGCGCGCGCAGCGCACGGGCACGATCATCAACATCAGCTCGATGGGCGGCCGGTTCGTCACGCCGCTCGGCGGCTGGTACCACGCGAGCAAGTTCGCGGTCGAGGCGCTGAGCGACGCGCTCCGGCTCGAGACGCGACCGTTCGGCATCCGGGTCGTCGTGATCGAGCCGGGGTCGATCCGCACGGAGTGGGGCGCGATCGCCGCCGACACCCTGCGGCGGACGTCGGCCGGCGGCGCCTACGCCCGGGTCGCGGACCGCGTGGCCACGACGCTCGAGGAGACCTCCGGGCCGGGCGCGCGGACCTCGGATCCCGCCGTCATCGCACGGACGATCGTGCGCGCCGCGACGGCGCGCCGCCCCCGGACCCGCTACCTGGTCGGCTTCGGCGCGGCCCCGGCGGTGCTCCTGCGCCGGGTGCTCCCGGATCGGGCGTTCGACGCCGTCATCCGGCGCGTCTTCCGCGTCTGAGCGCGCGGCGTCCGCGCCGCCGTGTCAAGCCCATCCCCCGCGTCCTCGCGCCCGCCTACCGTGGGAAGCCCGGATGAAGGAGGCGACCGTGAACAGCGTGGGACCCTCGAGACACGGCGATCCGAACCTCGTGCGCAATCAGCCGGCGCTGCACACGCCGAAGCGGTGGATCTGGCTGGTGCCGGGGCTGCTGCTCGCCGTCGCGGCGATCTTCGCGTTCGCCGTGTCCATGCCGATCAACATCGCGCTCGCGTGGATCGGGATCGCGTTCGTGACTGCCGCCGCGGTCGCCCTGGTCGTCACCGCGCTCAGCGTCAGGGACGACCGGCAGCGCAACCTCGTCATGGCCGGGCTGATGGCGATCATGGCGGCCATGTCGCTGGTGCTGCTGGTCGCGATCCTGTGGGCGAACGCGCTTCCGCGCGCGTGACCCCGATCAGGCCGTCGGCTCGGCGACGGGCTCGTGGCCGGGCCGGTGACGCGAGGTCCACACCGCGCCCGCGCTCGCGATCATGACCAGCGCGACACCGGCGACCTCCAGCACCGTGAGGTGCTGGCCGAGCAGGAGGAACCCGGCGAGCGCGGCCGTGGCCGGCGCCAGGCTCATCAGGATGCCGAACGCGGCCTCCGTGAGGCGCCGCAGTGCGATCAGCTCGAAGGCATACGGGATGGTCGACGACAGCACGGCCACGGCCAGGCCCATCGCGAGGAGCTCGGGGCGCAGCAGCACCGGCCCCGCCGCGAGGATGCCGGACGGCAGCGAGATCAGCGCCCCGATCGACATCGCGAGCGCGAGCCCTTCCAGCCTCGGGAAGTCCCGGCCCACGCGCGCCTGCCCGCGGATGTAGAAGGCCCAGCTGGCGGCCGCGCCCAGCGCGCACCCGACGCCCACGGGATCGAGCCGGTCCCATCCCCCGCCACCCAGCGCGAGCACGCCGAGGAGCGCGATCGCGGCCCAAAGCCAGCGGGATCGCGTGCGCCCGACCAGGATCGACAGCGCGAGCGGTCCGAGCACCTCGATCGTGACCGTGACCCCCAGCGCGAGCCGCTCCAGCGCCACGTAGAAGAACCCGTTCATGACGGCGAGCGCGATGCCGAGCCGCGCGACCGACCACCACGCCTCGCGCGTGCGACCGCGCAGCGCGGGCCGCGCGATGGCCATCAGGATGACCGCGGAGAAGACGAGCCGCAGCATCACCATGCCGAGCGGGCCGGTGTGCGGGAACAGCAGGACGGCGATCGCGGCGCCGACCTCCTGGCACGCGAGGCCCAGCGCGACCAGGCCGACGGCAGGGCCCGAGCCCGGGCCGCGGCCGCTCACTCGATCGGGCACACGGCGCGGTCGGCGATGCGCTGGTGGTAGTCCTCGGCGGTCCAGGGCAGCCCGAACTCGGGGGCCGTCCCCCCCTCGCGCGCGGGCACCTTCGACACGATCGCCGCGAGCTCCTTCGCGAGATAGCCGACGAGGGACTCGGGAGCCGCGGAATTGTTGAGCACGACCGCGACGGTGAGCCCGTTGTCCATGTCGGCGTAGGCGCTCGTCATGTATCCCGGGACGGTCCCCTGCTGCCCGACCATGGAGCCGGCGATGAACGTGCCGCCCGCGTACTGGTACCACGAGTCGCTCTTGGTGCTGATGGGCTTCGCGTCGGCCCAGCGCGGGGCGAGCGCATCGCCGTCCTTCGCGCGGGCGGCGAGAGACGCCGTGTAGGCGCCCAGGTCGTCGATGGTCGAGACGGCGCCCGAGTCGGTGTAGCCGAAGCTCGCGGACATCTCGGTGTACTCGCGCGGAGCGACGCAGCCCGCGTCGCGGTCCTCCTGGTCGGAGTAGTAGCCGGGGAGCGCGGGTTCGCCGGGCGCCTCGGCGCGCGCGCCGGGAAGCCGGGTCTGGTCCAGGCCGAGCGGGCCGGTGACGTACCGGCGCATGAGCGCGGCGGGCGTCTCGCTCGCGGCGTTCTGCAGCGCCACGCCGAGCAACAGGTAGCCCGTGTCGGAGTCGGTGAACGCGACGCCCGCCTCGGTGCGGTCCTTGCCGAGGCCGGCGGCCGCGACCTCGCGGGCGTTCCACTCGCGCTCGGGCGTGCGGAGGTAGTTGTCCAGCAGGGTGTCGTGCGACCGCGCGAGACCCGACGTGTTGTCGCACAGCTGCTTGAGCGTGACGTCGGTCAGGTCCGGCGTGCTGGGCACGTACTTCGACACCGGGTCGTCGAGCTCGACGATGCCGTCCTCGACCATCCCGTACAGCACGTCGCATGTCATGGGCCGGGTCATCGACGCGATCCGGAACGCCATGTCGGTGCTCACCTCGGAGCCGCCCTCGTGCGCGGTGGATCCCAGACCCGTGACCCAGGCGCCCGCCCAGGGCACCCAGACGCCGACGATCGCCCCGGATGATCCGGTCGCGGCCATCGCGTGCTCGACCGCGCCCTGCAGCTGCTCGACCGTGTCGCCCGGGAGCTCGCCGCTCACCAGGTCGGGCGTGGTCGCGTCGCGCGGATCGCCGCCCGTGCAGCCGCTGATCGCCACGGCGATCGCCGCCGCCCCCGCGAGCGCCGCCACCGCGCGACGCCACCGACTTGTGATCCGCATGTCACCCCCGAGACTGGACTTCTCCCGAGTCTAGGCTGTGGCCGCCGCGAACCCGTGCGTCAAGCGGCCGACCCGGCCGGAGCCGGTTCGCCTCAGGTGGTGGCGGCCGCCGATCCGGCCTGCTTGCGGGCGGCGGCCTGGCGCTGCTCCCACACGTCCTTCATGAAGCGGCGCACGTCCTGGTCGACCCGGATGTCGCTGGGCCGCAGCGGCCGGGACAGGTACAGCCCGTCGAGCGACGTGAGGCGGCTGAGCGCGACGTACGTCTGGCCGGGCGCGAAGGCGCCGGCGCCGAGATCCACGATCGCGCGGTCGTAGGTCTTTCCCTGCGACTTGTGGATGGTGACGGCCCACGCCAGGCGCAGGGGGAACTGCGTGAACTCGGCCACGACCTCGCGGCTGAGCTTGCGCCCGATCGGGTCGTACGCGTAGCGGTACTTCTCCCACACCGCCGGCTCGACGTCGAACTCCTCGTCGTCGACTTCGACGCGCACGGTCTCGCCCACGATCCGGGTGACGGTGCCGATCGTGCCGTTCACCCAGCGCGGCGGCTCGCCCGGCGAGCCGGTGTCGTTGCGCAGGAACATCACCTGCGCGCCGACCTTGAGCTTGAGCTCCTCGTCGGCCGGGTACACGTCGCCGCGGCCGAAGTCGCCGTTCACCTCGGCCTTGGCCGTCTGCTCCCGCCCCGGCAGCTGCGCGAGGTGCTTGGCGTTGATCGCGTTGACGCGGTCGTTGCGCGTCGCGAGCGTGATGATCGGATGCTCCGGATCGTCCGGGGGCGTGCGCGCGCCGGTCGCGTTCAGGACGTCCGCGATCTCCTTCGTGACGCGCCCGTACCGGACCGCGTTGAGCATCGCCTTGAATCCGTCGTCGGCCTGACGGTGGATCTGCGTCAGCTCGCGGATGTGCAGGTGCGCACCGTGCCGTCCGAGCTCGATCAGGCCGTCGCCCTCGGGCTCCCGCCCCGCCCACACGTGCGCGTCGAAGAACCAGAACGAGCGGTAGTGGTCCGCGATGTAGCGGGCCTCGTCGCCGCGCGGCGGCACGGGCGCCAGCTGATATGGGTCGCCGAACATCACGACCTGCACGCCGCCGAACGGCTCGCCGCGGCGGCCGCGCGCCTGGCGGAGCGACCGGTCGATCGCGTCCATGAGGTCGGCGTTCACCATCGAGATCTCGTCGATCACGAGCGTGTCGATCGCGTTGAGGAGCTTGCGGGTGTTGTCGTTCTGCTCGATGTCGCTGTCGGCGATCAGGCCGATCGGGAGCTTGAACAGCGAGTGGATCGTCTGGCCCTCGACGTTCAGGGCCGCGACGCCGGTCGGCGCGCACACCGCGATCTGCTTGCGGGTGTTCCACGCGAGGTGGTTCAGCAGCGTGGACTTGCCGGTTCCCGCCCGCCCGGTCACGAACACGTGCTCGCGGGTGTCCTCGATGAGGCGGAAGAGCTCCTCCTGCTCGGACGACAGCGCGGGCATGGGATCCATCCTCCCATCCCGGCATTCGAGGACGCCGCATCACCCTCCGAGACGGGCGCCGGCCCCGGTCGCGCACGACCGGGGCCGGGTGATCCGATCCGCCTTGGATCAGCTGCCGTAGAGGGCGACCACGCCGGCGCGATCCTCGCTCGTCATCGACAGGTCGTCGGACGTGCCGTTGCACTGCGGGTAGTGCATGATCGACTCCCACAGCGCGGCCCCGCTGGCCATCGCGCTGACGACGTCGGCGTGACGGGCCCCGAACTTCGTGCTGACGCAGTCTCGCTCCCGCCCTCGACGTACGCCGAGGGGCGGACCGCGGCCGCGCCGACGGCGCTCAGGGTGAGCCGGGCGGCCCTTTCGTAGACTGGCGCAATGGATCAGGCCACGGCGAGCGCGGCGCCCGCGGCGATCCCGCAGGACGGGGCCGGATCCGCGGCGCCCCCGCGGCGCACACCGCGCCAGCAGCTCACGCGCGACCTGATCCTGCTCGGCGTTATCTTCGTGCTGCTGGCCGCGGCGATCTGGGCGGGGTTCTCGGCCCTGTACCGCCAGTACTGGGGACCGAGCGCGTTCGTGGAGCGCTACCTCGAGCTGATCGCGGAGGGACGCGCCGCCGACGCGCTCACGGTGCCGGGCGTCGCGATCGACAGCGCCGACCTCGAGGCGGCCGGCCTTCCGGTCTCGGCGAGCGAGGCGCTCCTGCGCAGCGCCGCGCTGACGTTCGGCCTGCGCGACGTCGACATCACGCAGGAGCGCCCGGTGGCGGGCGGCTACGAGGTGACGGCCGCCTACGCGATCGACGGCACCCGCGGGCAGACCGTCTTCACCGTGCGCCGGTCGGGCACCGAGGGGATCGTCCCGCGCTGGAGCTTCGAGACGAGCCCGCTCGGAATGCTGGAGGTCGGCGTGCGCGGCTCGATGCAGTTCGAGGTGAACGACTTCGAGATGGATAAGCGGCAGGTCTCGCCGGACGGCGTGGACGCCGATCCGCTCGCCCCGGTCTCGCTGCTGGTGTTCTCCCCCGGTCTCTACACGGTGGAGGTCGACACCCCGACGGCCGAGGCCGAGCCCGTGCACGTGCTCGCGGACGCCGCGCTGCGCAAGGTGCCGCTCGACATCCAGGCCCAGCCCACCGAGGCGTTCGCGGACGTCGTGCAGCAGCAGGTGGGCTCGTTCCTCGCGGAGTGCGCCACGCAGAAGGTGCTGCAGCCCACCGGATGCCCGTTCGGCATCCAGATCGACGACCGGGTGTTCCCCGAGACGCTCGCGTGGTCGATCCTCGCGACGCCCGGCGTCGAGATCGTGCCCGACGGCGCCCACTGGGCCATCTCGCCCGCGACCGGCACCGCGCACATCGAGGTCGACGTGCAGGCGCTCTCGACCGGCGCCGTCTACCACCTGAGCGAGGACGTGCCCTTCGTCATCGACGGCACGGTCGAGATCCTGCCCGACGGCACCGCCTCGATCCTCGTCGGCAGCCCCGCGCTGCGCTGAGTCAGCGACCCGCGGCGGCGTCCCTCTCCGCGATCCGGGCCAGGCGGGCGTTGTAGGCGTCGAGCTCGGCGTCCTCGGTGCGATCGGCGTGACGGTCGGCCCGGCGCTGCTGGCGCTCGTCGCTGCGGCTCCACTGGATCGCCACGATGATCGCCGTGATGAGGGTCGGGATCTCGCCGATCGACCACGCGACCCCGCCGCCGATGTACTGGTCCTCGAGCGGCGTCGGGCCCCACGTGCGGCCCATCGCCCCGAACCACTCCGGCACCATCAGGCCGGTCTGCATCATCATCGCGACGCCGAAGAACGCGTGCATGGCCATCACCACGATCAGCGTCACCAGGCGGCCCGCATACGGCATCCGGTACGGCAGCGGATCGATCCCGGTCAGCGTCATCACGAACAGGAACCCGGAGATCAGGAAGTGGGCGACCATCCACTCGTGGCCGAGGTGGTCGTACAGCGTCCAGCGGAACAGGTCGGTGTAGTAGAAGATCCACAGCGACCCGATGAAGATGCCCGCCGCGACGAGCGGATGCGTCACGACCCGGGCGAACGGGCTGTGCACGGCCCACATGATCCACTCGCGGCCCCCGCGCGTGCCGTCGTCGCGCTTCTCGACAGCGCGCAGGGCGAGCGTGATCGGCGCGCCCGGGACCAGCATGAGCGGGATCGCCATGGTCAGCAGCATGTGCCCCAGCATGTGCATGCTGAACAGGTAGTCCTGGTACGCGTTGACGGGCCCCGAGGTGACCCAGAACAGCATCAGCAGGCCGAGGATCCACAGCACCGTGCGGTACAGGGGCCAGCGGTCGCCGCGGCGGCGCAGACGGATGACGCCGGCGACGTAGAAGAAGATGCCGAAGCCCGCCGCGAACGCCCACAGCAGGTCGACGTCCCACGCGGTGAACCAGCGCTCGACCGTGAGCGCCGGCGGCAGCGGCTCGTCGGTGAGGATCTCGGCGGGCGTCGAGCTGTACGGCGTCTCGGTGAGGGGCGGCGAGGTGCGCGCCAGCGCGGCGGCCGCGCCCGACGCGACGCCCATGAACGCGAGCTCGACCGCGATGAGGGTCCAGAACACGCGCGCGGGCTCGCCGCTGGTCCGGCCGATCAGGCGGCCGCGGTACCAGGAGGCGAGCACGCCCATGAAGACCAGCGCGGCCACCTTGAGGCACACGATCGCCCCGTAGGGGGTCGCGAGCTGATCCCACGCGCCGATCGACGAGAGCGTGCGCGCGAAGCCCGACAGTGCGACGACCACGAAGGCGACCAGGGCGAGGGTCGAGTATCGCGCCAGGACCGCGCCGATGCGGCCGGCGGGCAGAACCGGGCGCAGGGCGGCCAGCGTCACGAGACCGCCGAGCCACACCCCGGCGGCGATCACGTGCAGGCTGAGCGCCATCACGGTCGCATCGTGGCTGGCGAGGTCGCCCGAATGCCCCTGCGTCGCCATCGGGACGAGCGACGCGATCGCGAGGAGGGTGGTGAGCAGGGCCGCGGTCCACGACCGGATGGCGAAGGCCAGGACGGTGACGACGGCCGCCGCGATCGTCGTGATCAGCCAGGTGCGACCGAGCTCGACCTCGGTGAGGAACGCGCCCAGCTGCGAGCCGAACTCGGGTCCGGCCGACAGCTTCGGATTGAAGGAGTCGAGGAACGTGAGGAACCCGACGGTGCCCGAGGCGACCGTGAACACGGCCGCGCCGATCGAGGCGACGTCCAGCGCGCCGTCGAACTCCCGCTCCCCCGCACGCAGGGCGTACAGCGCGAGCACGAGAGCACCGACCATGACGGCGGCCGACAGGTTCACGAGCAGCTTCGCGAGCGGCAGCCCCCAGCGCACGAACGGACCGGGATCTCCCGTGGCGAGCGGCTCGGCGGCACCGCCGTACGCGAGCGCCGCGAGGGCCGTGAGCACCGCCGCGACGAGCAGGATGACGGGCCCTGCGGCCCGCAGCGCGCGCGGATTCACCCGTCCAGCCTAGGTCGTCCGAGCGTGGCGTCGGCTGGGAGCGATCCGGCTCCGACAGCGCTTGTCAACCCCATTCACCGGGAATCGCGGCGCCCGTAACGTGACGGGCATGAGTATCGGAACCGGAGTAGTGCTGTTCGTCATCGGCGCCATCCTCGCGTTCGGCCTGGAGCTCGACATCCCGGCCGTCAACGACGACTTCATCGGCTACCTGCTGATGGGGGCAGGGGTGGTCGTCTTCATCGTCGGCATCGTGCTGCTGACCCGCCGCCGCTCCGCCGTGGAGCGCACCCGCACCGTGGGTGACGCAGGGACCTCGCAGCAGGTGACCGAGCGACGCACCGACGTCGACCCGCTGTGATCCGTTCGCGCCCGGCCGCGCGCCGGGCGCCCAGAGACACGAGAAGGGGATGCCTCCGTAGCGGGAGGCATCCCCTTCTCGATGCGGCTGCTTACTTGCCGGCGGCCTTCAGCTTCGAACCGGCGGTCACCTTGACGCGCTTGCCGGCCGGGATCTTGATCTCCTCGCCGGTCTGCGGGTTGCGGCCCGTGCGCGCGGCGGTCTCGACCTGCTCGAAGGCGATCCAGCCGGGGATCGAGACCTTCGCGCCCTTGGCGACGGCCTCGGAAACCGTGGTGAACAGGGCGTCGAGAACGCCCGAGACGGCGGCCTGGCTCTGACCGGTGGCGCTGGCGATGCTCGCGACGAGCTCGGTCTTGGTGATGGACTTGTCGGCCATGTCATCCTCCAGCGGCGCCACCAGGACGCCGCATTGTGATCAATGGACCGGCGACGGATGCCGCCGGGCGGTCGTTCGACCGCGGCTCGACAGTACCAACGCGGCCCGGAGTTCCGCGGATTCCCGCGGTTCTTCGGGCGATTCGGACGGCGTGTCGCCCCCGAATGTGACGGATGTGACAGAAGTGAACGATCTCGGCCGCGATCCGCGTGATTCCGCGGCTCGCGGCCGGTCGCAGCCGCGAGACCTCACATCCGCGTCGAGACCGGCGTCGCCGACGGCGGTCTCGACGGCGATCTGCGGTCTCGCCACCGCGCTCAGGCGCGCGGCACCGCCAGCTCGCCCGTCAGGTACTGCGCGCGGCCGAAGCCGAAGCTCCAATCCTGCGGGCCGTTCTCGACGTAGCCGATGAAGACATCCTGCGATTCCACGCCGACACCGCCCAGAGACTCGGCGATCGCCGCGTACAGCTTCTGCTTCTGCTCGTCGCTGCGACCCCGCTGCGTGAAGATCTGGATGACCACCGGGTCCGTGCGCTCGAAGCCGAGTCCCGCGTCCTCGGCCACGATGGTCGCGGCCGGGCGGGCGGTGATCACCTGGAAGCGGTCCCGCTCGGGGATGCCGTAGACCGACACGATGGCCTCGTGCACGGCCGCGGCGATCTCGGTCGAGTTTGCGCGGGAGTCACTGTGGTCGATGCGGACGAGGGGCATGGGCGGGCTCCAATGTCGGAATGTACTTTGTCCGGACATTCTGTCATATGGATGCATCGACCACAACGCGCCGGCCGGACGCCGCTCACACCCGCTCGAAGTGCAGCAGGACCGCCTGCTCGGGGCGCAGCACCGGCATCGGCAGACCGACCTCCGCGAGGAAGCGTCCCGTCGAGGTCAGGCCCTCGTCGAACCACCGCGGACCGGCGATCTGCACGAACGGGCTGATCGCATCGCCCTCGGTCGTCCGCGGGAAGTCCGCGACCGTGGGCATCAGCGGCGCGACGCGGTAGGTGTGATCCGCGTTGAGCCCGGGCACGCGAACCCGCCCGGTCACCTCGGCGACCGGGGTCGCCTGCATCACGACGGCGAACAGCGCCTCATCCGCACCGACGACTCCGTGCACGCTCAGGGCTGGCTCCACGACGTCCGCGTTCACGCGGCGCCCGGTGTGGATCAGACCGCGGAATCTTTTGTACGTCTCGATGCCGCGCCGCAGCACGTCCCGCTCTCGCTCAGATGCCTGCCGGATGTCCCACTCGATGCCGAAGTGACCGAACAGGGCGGTCACGACGCGGAACATGATGTCGTGCACGCGCCCGGTGGTGTGCGAGTGCGTGGGCCCCACGTGCGCTCCGACTAGCTCGGGGGGCAGCACGGCCTGCGTCCACCGCTGGATCGTCTGCCGCTCGAGCGCGTCGTTGCAGTCCGACGCCCACACCCGATCGGTGTGCTCCAGGATGCCGAGGTCGACCCGCGCCCCGCCCGACGAGCACGACTCGATCTCGACGCCCGGGTGTGCCTGCTTCAGCGCCGCGAACAGACGGTAGGCCGCCAGCGTCTGGGCATGGACGGAGGGCCGGCCATCGCGCCCATGCTCGGGCAGGTCGCGGTTCTGGTCCCACTTCAGGTAGGAGATGTCGTTCTCGCGCAGCAGGTGATCGAGGCGCTCGAACACGTACTGCCAGGCCTCGGGGTTCACGAGGTCGATCACGTGCTGGTGCCGCCACTCGAGCGGCAGACGGCCACCCTCGGCGAGCGACCGGGCATCCGGACCCACGATCCACTCCGGATGGCTGCGCACGACGTCCGAGTCCAGGTTCACCATCTCGGGCTCCACCCAGAGCCCGAACTCCATGCCGCGCGAGGTCACGGCCTCGATGAGCGGCGTGAGACCCTCGGGCCAGAGCGCCTCGTCGACGTACCAGTCGCCGAGACCGGCCGTGTCGTCGCGGCGCCCGCGGAACCAGCCGTCGTCGAGCACGAAGCGCTCCACCCCGATCGCCGCGGCCGCGTCGGCCAGCTCGATGAGCGGCTCGATGCGGTGGTCGAAGTAGACCGCCTCCCAGGTGTTGAGGACGACCGGCCGCGGGCGCACGCCATCCACGTCCACGTGCTGGGGGCGCGCGCGGAACCAGTCGTGGAAGCGCGCACTCACGCCGTCGATCCCTTCGGCTGAGAACGACGCGTACAGCGCCGGAGTGACGTACTCCTCCCCCGGCGCCAGCACGACCTCTCCGGATCCGAGCAGCTCGGCCGCTCCGATCGTGTGGCGGCCGTCGGCGAGCGCGTCGAAGAACAGCTCATGGTCGCCCGACCACGCGAGGTGGGTGCCCCACACGCTGCCGTGGCGGTTGCCGAAGCCGCGGGAGCCGGCGGCGAACAGCAGCGACGAGTCGTGCCCGGTGCGGCCGTGCCGCCCGGTGCGCACCCATGTGCCGCGCCGGATGTCCTGGCGCTGCGGGTGGTTCTCGCGGCACCAGCGGCCCGTGAGGTCGAGGAGTTCGGCGGCGTGCGCGGGGACGGGCAGGACGACCGCGAGCTGGTCGAGCTGGTAATCGCCCCGGCCGGTGTTGCGCAGCGTGTTGCGCGCCTCGAGCAGCCCGGACGGATGCAGCACCAGCCGCGACGTCACCTGGAGTCCGGCATCCGCGTCCTGCTGCACGATCTCGGCCAGGCCGTCCGCGGCGGTCGCCGAGACCACGCGCATCGCGGGCGAGAAGTCCCGCCCGGGGCCGTCGATCACGCGGCTGCCGCGCAGACCGGGGCGACCGAGCCAGCCGGACGACGCCTGCGGCAGCAGGCCGGCGACCACCGGGACGTCGAACGCGGAGTGCGGGATCGGATCGGTGAGCAGCTCCAGGTCCGGCACGTCGGCGCCGAGGTCGGCGCCCCAGTGGACGATCGCCGCCTCCCCCGATCGGAAGGCGATGAGCACGCTCACGCCGGCGGCGCGGAGGTGAAGGGGTGACATGGACGTTCGCTTTCGTCTCTGGGGGCGGATGTCGCAGCGCGGGGCCCGGCACAGGCCGGGCCCCGCGGGGGTGCCCGCGACTACTGGAACAGCGCGTTGACCTGCTCGTTCGCCTGATCGAAGGAGCTCACGGGCGCGGTGCCGGCCAGCACCGCGTCGGACGCGGGCTTCATGATGCCGACGACCTTCGCGGCGTTCTCGGCGATCGGGAACAGAAACGTGGTGCCCTCCTCGACGTGGACCGTGAAGGCGGAGACGTCGACGCCCTTGGCTGCGAAGGCCTCCGCGGCACGCTCGCTCGACGAGGTGATCGCGGGGAACACCACGGCGTGGTCGGCGACGACGTCCTGGCAGTCGGTCGACGCGAGGTACTCGACCCAGGCGAGCGAGCCCTCCGGGTTGTCTGTGCCGGCCCAGATGGAGTCGGCGAGGCCGTTGAACATCGAGGCCCGCTCACCCGACGGGCCGACCGGCGTCGGCGCGATGCCCACCTCGATGCCGTCGTAGCCGGTGTACTGCCCGATCATCCAGGAGCCGTGCACATTGATCGCGGCCTTGCCGGCGCCGAAGTTGTCGGAGACGGATGCGCCCACGGTCGTCTCGAGCGGCGGGACGTAGCCCTTCTCGATGAGCGACGCCCACCACGCCATGGTGTCCTGGAACTCGGGCTGGTCGTAGTTGTAGTGCGTGCCCCATGGGTTCTTATCCGTGTGCGTCCATCCGAGTGTCGCGGTCAGGAACGACCACTCCGTCTGCCCCATGCCCTCGCCGGAGCCGTTCAGGCCGAGGCCGTAGACCGCCACGTTGTCCTTGTCGAACCCGGGCTCGTCGCCGCGCACGCCGTTCTCGTCGACCGTGAGGTGCGCGATGACGTCCTCGTAGGTGCCGCCATCCTCGGGGTTCCACTCGAGCGACGCCATCTGCTCCGCCGTGATGCCCGCTTCGTCGGTCATCGCCGTGTTGTAGAACAGCGCGACCGTGTCCCAGTCCTTCGGCAGGCCGTAGCGCTTGCCGTCCTGGCCGACCCACAGGTCCGCGAGGCCCTCGTTGTAGATGGAGGTGTCGGCGTCGAGATCGTCGAGCGAGAGCAGCTGGTCCGTCTTGACGAAGTCCGGGTACTTGCTCAGGTGGTCCGTGAAGACATCCGGGGCGGTGCCGGACGCCATCCCGTTCGTGAGCTTGCTCCAGTAGTCGTCCCAGCCCGTCTGGGTCACCTTGACCTGGACGTCGTCCTGCGACGCGTTGAAGTCCTCCGCGCACTGCTGGTACGCGGGAAGCTGGTTGGCGTCCCACAGCCAGTAGTCGATGGTGCCGCTGCCGCCGCCGGAGCCGGCCGCGCCGCTGCAGGCCGTGAGCGCGAGAGCGGATGCGCCGAGGAGCGCCGTCGCTCCGAGTGCCTTCTTCTTCATGGGTTGTTCTCCTTCCGAGAGATCACTTGGTGCCGGTGAAGCCGATGGAATTCACGATCCGCTTGCCGAAGATCGCGAACAGGATGAGGACGGGCAGGGCGGACACGAGCGTGGCGGCCATGAGTCCCGACCAGTCGGGTGCGCCCTGCGGCGCCTGCGATTTGAAGACGCCGAGCCCGACCGTCAGCACGCGCGTGCTGTCGTCCGACGCGACCAGCAGCGGCCAGAAGTACTCGTTCCACTGCGTCATGAAGGTGAGCAGGGCCAGCGTCGCCAGCGGGGCGGCCGCGTTGGGGAGCACGACCTGGAAGAAGATGCGCCAGTGCTTCGCGCCGTCGAGCATCGCCGCCTCCTCGACCTCGCGCGACATGTTCAGGAAGAACTGCCGCATGAAGAAGATCGCGAACGGCGTCATGAAGAGGTAAGGCAGCACCATGCCGAGCATCGTGTTGAGCAGGCCGAGATTGCGCACGAGCAGGAAGTTCGGCAGCGCCGTGAAGATCGGAGGGATGAGGACGGTGGCCAGGAACAGGCCGAACACCTTGTCGCGCCCCTTCCAACGCAGCCGCGCGAATGCGTAGGCCGCCATCGAGCTGAAGAACACCGCGCACACGGTGGTGGCCGTCGCGAACACGGCCGAGTTGAGCAGGTAGGTCCAGAAGCTGATCGAGGCACCCGAGCCGCCCTGGGCGATGGCCTCGGCGGGCGACTGCAGGCCGAACACCCGGGCGAACGCCCCGAGGTTGAAGCCGGCGGGCAGCAGGCTCCCCGAGTGGGACGCGAGCATGCTGTTGGTGGACAGCGCGGTGCGCAGCACCCAGTAGAACGGCAGGACGCTCACGGCGACGGCGAGCGTCACCAGGATCCACGGGAACACGAGGCGCCACTGGAACCGGCGGGACCGGCGGCGGGCGGCGGTGAGGAGGGCTCGGGTCTCGGACATCTCGGGCTCCTTACGCCAGATCCGACTCGTTGCCGCGCAGCACCCTCATCTGGATGAAGGCGACGATCGCGAGGATGAGGAACAGCACGACGGCGATCGCGGAGCCGTAGCCGAACTCCTGCTCGGCGAACGCCCTCTGCCAGATGTAGAACTGCAGCACCCGGCTGGCGTTCACGGGCCCGCCCTGCGTGGTCACCGCGACCGTGTCGAAGACCTGGAACGACCCCGTCACGGTGAGGATCAGCACGAGCGCGAGCACGGGGCGCAGCAGCGGCAGGGTGATGCGGGTGAACTGCTGGAACGGGTTCGCGCCATCGAGGTTCGCGGCCTCGTACACGGTCTCGGGGATCGCCTGGAGGCCTGCGAAGATCAGCAGAGCGACGTAGCCCATGTGCCGCCAGGTGTTGATGAGCGCCTGGGTCGGGATGGCCCACTCCTGCGAGCCGAAGAACGCGACCCGCGGGAGCCCGAGGCCGTCGATCAGCTGGTTGACGACCCCGATGTTGTAGTCGAGCATCCAGAACCACAGCAGCGCCGCGATGACGTTCGCCATGAGGTAGGGCATCAGCAGCATTCCGCGGATGACCGTGGAGTGCGCCACCCGGTGCATCAGGAGGGCGAGTCCGAGCGCGACCGCCGTCTGCAGCACGATGTTGATGAGCACGTACTGGATCGTCACCACGAGGGCGTTCCAGAAGAGGGGGTCCGCGAGCAGTCGCTGGTAGTTGTCCGCCCCGACCCACTCGGGGCTGCCGAGGATGCTGTACTCGGTGAAGCTCAGGTACAGACCGCGCACGGTCGGCACGATGTAGAACGCGATGAGGCCGAGCAGCGCGGGCGCCACGAACAGCAGCGCGATCCGCACGTCGCTGCGCCCGGTGCGCAGTCGCGCGCCACCATCGCGCAGCGCGCCTCTGCGGCCGAGGACGATCGTCGTCGTTGCCATCTTCCTACTCCGTCGTGGTGGGATGGGCCGGGTTTCGGATGAAGTTACACGAGTTACCAGATCCCGGCAAGAGTCGATTCAGATGGATTATTTCGCCAGATACTGGCACCTCACGGTTCGTTGACTCGAGTAACCGAAACTGGGACACTGCCCGCATGACCTCTCAGACCTTCACCCTCGGCATCGTCGGCGCGGGACAGTTCTCCGGGCAGTTCGCGAAGCTCTTCCGCGCCCATCCGCTCGTCTCGGAGGTGTGGGTGACCGATGTCCTGCCCGAGCGCGCGGCTGCGCTCGCAGAGCGCGAGCGCCTCACCGGGACCATGCCCGACTTCGCGGCGATGCTCGCGTCACCGCTCGATGCGATCGCGATCTTCACCCAGCGCTGGACCCACGGGCCGCTCGTGGTGCAGGCGCTGCGCGCCGGCAAGCACGTGTACTCGGCCGTGCCCATGGCGGTCAGCGAGGAGGAGATCGCCGCGATCATCCAGGCGGTCTCGGAGACGGGGCTGACCTACATGATGGGCGAGACGAGCTACTACAACCCCGCGACCGTCTACGCGCGCGGGCGTCGCGCCGAAGGCGCGTTCGGGCGGATCTTCTACGCCGAGGGCGACTACGTGCACGACATGGACCTCGGCTTCTACGCCGCGTATCAGTTCAGCGGCGGCACCGAGTGGAAGCGCACCGCGAGCTACCCGCCCATGCTCTACCCGACCCACTCAGTCGGCGGCGTGCTGGGCGCCATCGGCGGCCACGCGGTGAGCGTGAGCTGTATCGGCGTGCGCGACGACCGCCGCGACGGGGTGTTCGACCGCGAGGTCAGCATGTTCGACAACGACTTCTCGAACGCCAGCGCCCTGTTCGAGCTCGCGGGCGGCGGCAGCATGCGGATCAACGAGTTCCGCCGCGTCGGCTATCCGTCTCACCTGCGCGAGTCGCGCTTCCGCTACTTCGGCACCGAGGCGAGCTTCGAGCAGCTGGTGCGGACCGCGGTGTGGCAGGACAAGCAGGGCTTCACCGATGTCACGGCGCTTCTCGAGACCCGGCCCAGCATGTCGCCCGACGACCCCTCGCTCGCCGGCGTGGATCCCGCGCTGCGCGACGCATTCATCTCGGGACTCGCCCCGGTGCACGACGCCTCGCGGCTGCCAGAGGCGCTGCGTCGCCTGCCGAGCGGGCACGAGGGAAGCCACCACTACCTGGTCGACGACTTCGCGGTCGCGGTCTCGACGCGCTCCCTGCCGCCGGTGAACGCGTGGGAGGCCGCGCGCTACACGCTGCCCGGGATCGTCGCCCACCGCTCCGCCCTCCGCGGGGGAGAACGCCTGACGATCCCCGATTTCGGGGACGCCCCGGCCGCGCCCGGCGGCGGCCTCGCGCCGGACGCCCGCGGCTAGGATGTTCGCCGTGCCCCGTTCCTCGTCGCCCGCCCCATCGAGCCGGGCGACGAGGAACGACGTCGCACGGCTCGCCGGCGTGAGCCCCGCCGTCGTCAGCTACGTGGTCAACGGCACCAAGAAGGTGGGGCCCGACACCGAAGAGCGGGTCCGCGCGGCGGTCGCCAAGCTCGGGTACCGCCCGAACCCCTCGGCCCGCGCCCTGCGGCTCGGCTCGACCGAGATGCTCGGGATGGTCATGCCGAGCGTCATCAATCCGTACTTCGCCCAGCTCGCGCACGAGGTCGAGCTCGCCGCCTCGAAGCGCGGCTACACGCTCATCACCGCGAACTCGGACTCGTCGATCGCGACCGAGCGGACCCAGCTGGAGCACCTGGCGGCGCGACTCGTCGACGGCATCTTCCTGTGCAGCAACGTCTTCGAGCCGGATCTGCGCGACCTGGAGCTCGCCAGCATCCCGGTCGTGCTGCTGAACCACAGCGCCGAGACCCCGGCCCGGGACTCCGTCGGCGTGGACCTGCTGCACGGCGCCGACCTCGCGGTCGAGCACCTCGCGTCGCATGGCTACGACGAGGTCGGCATCGTCATCGGGCGCACTTCGGGCGACGAGGAGGACGGGCGCGAGATCGGCTGGCGCGAGAGCGTGGACCGACTGGGGCTCACGCCCGGACCGGTCGCCCGCGGGCCGTTCAGCCCCGACGGCGGCTACGACGCGATGCGGCGACTGCTGCGCGCGGGCACGGTTCCGCGCGCGCTGTTCGTCAGCTCGGATCAGATGGGCCGGGGCGTGCTCAAGGCCGCACACGAGGCCGGATTGCGCGTGCCCGAGGACCTGGCGATCGTCTCGTTCGACGGCTCGGTCGACGCCGCCTACAGCTGGCCGACGCTCACCAGCGTGGCCCAGCCGCTGAGCGAGATGGCGGAGGCGGCCGTCGAGGCCCTGCTCGGGCCGCCCCACGAACCTCGTCATCTGGTGATGGACACGCGTCTGGTGATCGGCGCTTCCTGCGGATGCGGGCCTTTGACAGGACATTCTGCCAATCGCTAGCGTTGTCGTGCGCGCACCCGCGCGGCAAGGCCATCGCGCGCGCGGCGCGCACAACGAAGGAGTCGGGCGATGAAGCTGGGCGTCTACAACGCGATCCTCCACGACCGGACGCTCCCCGAGGCGATCGAGGTCGTGGCCGGCCTCGGCCTCACGGGGATCGAGATCAACACCGGCGGGTTCCTGCCCGCCGCGCATGTCCCCGCGTTCGACGACATCCTGGCCGGCGATGCCGCGCGCGACGACTTCCTCGGCGTCTTCGAGGGCACGGGCGTCGAGATCGCGGGGCTGAACTGCAACGGCAACCCGCTGCACCCCACCGCGGCCATCGGAGACAGGCATGCTGAGGACGTGCGTCGCGCCATCCGTCTGGCCGCGCGACTCGGCCAGACGCGCGTCGTCACGATGTCGGGCCTCCCCGGAGGCGAGCCCGGCGCGACCCGCGTGAACTGGGTGGTCAACGCATGGAATTCCGCGGCGCTCGACGTGCTCGACTACCAGTGGGACATCGCGGCCCGCTTCTGGCGCGAGATGGACCGCTTCGCCGCCGACCACGGCGTCAAGGTCGCGCTGGAGCTGCACCCGCAGAACCTCGTGTTCAACTCGGCGGACGTGCACAAGCTGATCGAGCTGACCGGGGCGACCCATCTCGGCGTCGAGATGGACGCCTCGCACCTCTTCTGGCAGCAGATGGACCCCGTCGCCGTCACCCGGCACCTCGGCGAGCTGATCTTCCACGCGGCCGCGAAGGACGTGCGGATCAACCGCGAGCACGCCGAGCTCTACGGCGTGCTCGACAACCGATTCCGCCGCCTCTCCCCCGACGAGAAGCGCACCAACCTCGGCGGCGACGAGTGGGCCAACGAGTGGCCGAAGGACTCCGCGTGGGACTTCGTCGCGCTCGGCCGCGGACACGACGTCGCCTATTGGACCGAGTTCCTGCGAGCGCTGCACGAGGTCGACCCCGGCATGCTCGTCAACATCGAGCACGAGGACGTGTCGCTCGGCCCGGTCGAGGGGCTCGCGGAGGCCGCCGCGGTGCTGCGCCAGGCAGACGCCGCGCTCGCGGCGTCGCTCGCCGCGAACGACTGACGCGGTGCGCACCGGTCTCGTCGGCCTCGGATTCGGCGGGCATAAGTTCCACCTGCGCACGCCCATGAGGACGCCCCCGGCCAAGTGGCCGGGGGCGTCGTCGTGCACGGGGATCAGCGGCGGGCGAGGCGTGCCTGGCGCTTCGTGACCGTGTAGATCGCTCCGGTCGAGACGGCCTCCTCGAGCGCCTCGAGGGTGCGGCCGCGCGTCTCGGGCACCTGCGTCGCGACGAAGAGCAGGGCGAGCGCGCCGACGGCGGCGAACAGGAAGAATGTACCCGTGATGCCCATGCCCGCGACCAGCGACGGGAAGTAGAGCGAGAGGAAGCCGTTCGTCACCCACAGCATCAGCACCGAGATGCCCATGCCGAGACCGCGCATGTGCAGCGGGAACACCTCGGACAGGTACACCCACACCGCGATGTTGAGGAACGTCTGCATCGAACCGACGAACAGCACCACGAGCGCCAGGATGACGAACGGTCGCGCGGGGTTGCCGACCTCGAGCGTCATCGACGCGAATCCGATCAGCAGGTGCGAGATCGTCGTCAGGCTGAGACCGATGATGAACGTCTTACGGCGGTCGAGGCGATCCATCAGCATCAGGGCGATGACCCCGCCGATCACGGCGATGACTCCCGGAGCGATGTTGGCGATCAGCGCGGCGCTCTCGTCGAAGCCGGACTCCACGAGCACCGTCTGGCCGTAGTACATGATCGAGTTGATGCCGGTGAGCTGCTGGGCGATGCCGAGGCCGATGCCCACGAGCAGGATGCGCAGCGTCCACTTGTCGGTGAAGATGCCGCGCAGATCCGTGCGCTGCTCCTCGCGCTCCTCCTGCGCGATGTGCTCGACCTCGCCGAGCTCCGCGACCGCGCGGTCGTCCGAGCGCACGGTCTTGAGCACCGCGAGGGCCTCCTCGTGGCGGCCCTTCTCGACCAGCCAGCGCGGCGACTCGGGCATCCGGAGCATGCCGACGAACAGCGCGACGGCCGGAAGCGCGCAGACCGCGAACATCACGCGCCACACCCCGGTGAAGTCGCTGAACGCGTTGCCGATGATCGCGTTGATCACGAACGCCGCCAGCTGACCGATCACGATCGCCAGCTCGTTGCGACCCGCGATCGAGCCGCGGATCTCGTACGGCGCGAGCTCGGCGAGGAACACCGGCACGACCGTGGAGGCGCCGCCGACGGCAAGGCCGAGCAGCACGCGTCCGATGACGAGGACCTCGAAGCCGGGCGTGAAGACGACCACCAGCGCGCCCGCGAAGAACAGGATCGCCAGCAGCAGGATGGTCTTGCGCCGGCCCCACGCGTCGGAGAGCCGGCCGCAGACCAGCGCGCCGACCGCGGCGGCGAAGACGAGCGAGCTCGTCACGATCCCTTCGGTGAACGGGGTGAGGCCGAGTTCCTCCGTCATGGGGCGCAGCGCGCCGTTGATCACACCGGTGTCGTAGCCGAACAACAGTCCGCCGAACGTCGCGACGAGCGCGACGAGACCGAGGCGCTTGCGGTGCGGCCCGGCGGTGAGCGGCGGGAGGGTGGTACTCGAGCCCTCCGTAGTCGTATGGGACATCCGTGACTCCTTCGTCCGTGGCGCCCGTGGCGCCGTCTCCTGCAGCCAGTCTGACAGCGTGACTTTGTCCTGTCAAATGAACAAAGCCGGGGCGGTCGACCCGATAACGAAAATGACACAATGTCTAGACAATAGGTTGACAGGGTCACGGTGTGGCTGGATCCTGTCCCCGGAACCTCGACGATGCGGTTCCCGTCCCCGGCGAGCAGTGCAGCCCCGGGACACGCATCGTCGGCCTCCGTTCGCGTCCCTCGCGAACTCCGCACGCCCCCAGGCCGAGCACAGCGCCCGGCCCACCCGAAAGGACCACCGATGACGCTGATCACACCGCGGAAGCTGCTGGGCGCCGGCGCCCTCCTCACCGCTCTGGCCGCCCTGACCGCATGCAGCGGCGGCGGCGCGCAGCCGGCCGACACGGCCGACTCCTCCGGCGGAGGCGGCGGTGACTCGGGCTACACCATCGCGATGGTGACCCATGAGACCCCGGGCGACACCTTCTGGGACAAGATCCGCGCGGGCGCGGAGCAGGCCGCGAAGGACGTCGGCGCGACGCTGCAGTACTCGAACGACCCCGCCGCGGAGAAGCAGGCGCAGCTCATCCAGACCGCGATCGACTCGGACGTGGACGGCATCGCGACCACGCTGGCCACCCCGGATGCGCTCGCGGAGTCGGTGCAGGCCGCGGGCGCGGCCGGCATCCCGATCGTGGGCTTCAACTCCGGCATCGATCAGTACAAGGACGTGGGCGCGCTGATGTACTTCGGCTCGGACGAGAACCTGGCCGGCGCGACGGCCGGCGAGCGCATCGCGGAGGCCGGCGGCAAGCACCCGCTCTGCGTGATCCAGGCCGCCGGATCGGTCGCGCTCGAGGCCCGTTGCGCCGGCGTGAAGAGCGCGGTGCCCGGCACCGAGAACATCCAGGTGAACGGCGCCGACGACTCGGCCGTGGTCGCGAGCCTGCAGGCCAAGCTGCAGCAGGACCCGTCGATCGACTACATCGTGACCCTCGGCGCACCGATCGCGATGGACGCGCTCGACGCCATGGAGCAGTCGGGCAGCGAGGCCAAGCTGATCACGTTCGACCTCAACGCCGATGCGGCGCAGGCGATCAAGGACGGGCGGATCGAGTTCTCGATCGACCAGCAGCCGTATGTGCAGGGCTACCTCGCGGTGACCTCGCTGTACCTCAAGGTCAAGAACGGCAACGACATGGGCGGCGGTCTGCCCGTCCTGACCGGCCCGTCGTTCGTCGACGCGTCGAACATCGACACCATCCTCCCGTTCGCCGAGAACAACACGCGCTGATCCCCACGGAGTGCGGGGCCGGGCAACCGGCCCCGCACTCCCCGATCCCAGGAGTCCCCATGTCTCAGGGCTATGCCTCCTCCGCGCCGGCGGAGGACTCGAACCGCGTGAAGCTCGGCTGGTCGAACCGCCTCCTCGCGCGTCCGGAGGTCGGCGCCGCGGTCGCGGCCGCCGCCATCTTCGTGTTCTTCCTGGTCGTCGCGCCCGCGTTCCGGTCACCGGACGCGTTCTTCACGATCCTCTATCAGGCGTCCACGATCGGCATCGTCGCGGTCGCGGTCGGCCTGCTCATGATCGGCGGCGAGTTCGACCTCTCCGCCGGCGTCATCGTCACCAGCGCTGGACTGTTCAACGCCCTCTTCTGCTACTACCTCGGCATCAACCTGATCGTCGGCGCCGTGCTCTCGCTGGTGTTCTCGCTCGCGATCGGCTTCATCAACGGCTACCTCGTGATGCGCACGGGCATCCCGAGCTTCCTCATCACGCTCGGCTCGTTCTTCATCCTGCAGGGCGTCAACCTGGGCGTGACCAAGCTCGTCACGGGCGCGGTCGCGAGCCCGAACATCTCGCAGATGGACGGCTACGGCGCGCTCAAGGCGATCTTCGCCGGCTCGTTCGACGTCGCCGGCGTCACTGTGTGGAACAGCGTGATCTACTGGCTGGCCTTCGTGGGCCTCGCGGCGTGGATCCTGCAGCGCACGCGTCTCGGCAACTGGATCTACGCGGTCGGCGGCAACGCCGCGTCCGCACGGGCCGTCGGCGTCCCCGTCGTCCGCGTCAAGATCGGCCTGTTCATGGCCGTGTCGTTCCTCGGCTGGTTCGTCGGGATGCACACGCTGTTCCGCTTCAACACGCTGCAGGCCGGCAACGGCGTCGGCAACGAGTTCCTGTACATCATCGCGGCGGTCGTGGGCGGAACGCTCCTCACCGGCGGCTTCGGAAACGCGCTGGGCGTCGCGATCGGCGCGTTCATCTTCGGCATGACCTCGCTCGGCATCGTCTACGCCGGGTGGGACCCGAACTGGTTCCGCGCGTTCCTCGGCGTGATGCTCGTGCTCGCGGTGCTCGTGAATCTCTACGTCAAGAAGCTCTCCACCGCCAGGAAGGTCGGATGATGACCATGTCGGACACGCCTCAGAGCGGTGCGCCGCTCATCCAGATGACGGACGTCGGCAAGAGCTACGGCGCCATCCGCGCCCTCAAGGGCATCAACCTGCGGGTCAATGCCGGCGAGGTCGCGTGCGTGCTGGGCGACAACGGCGCCGGCAAGTCGACCCTCATCAAGATCATGGCCGGCCTGCACGCCCATACAGAGGGAACGCTCGTCGTCGAGGGCGTCGAGAAGCACTACGAGTCGCCGCGCCAGGCGCTCGAGGACGGCATCGCGACGGTCTACCAGGACCTCGCGGTGGTCGGCCTCATGGAGGTGTGGCGCAACTTCTTCCTCGGCTCGGAGCTGGTGCGCTCGAAGATCCCGCTCGCCAGCATGAGCATCCGCGACATGAAGGCGATCGCGGATGCCGAGCTGCGCAAGATGGGCATCGTCGTGAAGGACCTGGACCAGCCGATCAGCGAGCTGTCAGGCGGCCAGCGCCAGTGCGTCGCGATCGCGCGCGCCGTGTACTTCGGCGCCAAAGTCCTGATCCTCGACGAGCCGACTGCCGCGCTCGGCGTCAAGCAGTCGGGCGTCGTGCTCAAGTACGTGGCCGCCGCGCGCGACGCGGGCCTGGGCGTCGTGTTCATCACGCACAACCCGCATCACGCGTACATGGTGGGCGACCACTTCGTCATCCTGAAGCTCGGCCAGGCGGTCCTCGACAAGAAGCGCGACGAGGTCACGCTCGACGAGCTGACGCGGCAGATGGCGGGTGGCGACGAGCTCGCCGAGCTGAGCCACGAGCTGCAGCAGCTCGGCGGCCGCACCGAGGCGATCCGGACGGTCGTGCAGGACACGCGCCGACGTCGTTGACGCACGAAAGAACGGGCCCGGCTCACAGCAGCCGGGCCCGTTCTTTCGTGTGCGGGGTCAGTCGATCAGCTCGCGCAGCCGCTCCAGCTGGTAGCGCGAGACCTCGTCGCGCGCCTCGTCCTCGGCGAACACGTTCGACACGATGAGCGCGTCGTCGCGGTCGAGGTAGCCGGTCGCTCGCAGCGTCGAGAACAGCTCCTGCCAGTCCACGTCGCCGTCGCCGATGCGCAGGTGCTGGTGCACGCGCACGGCGTTGCCGGGCGGGTTCGTGATGTACCGCAGACCGTGCGACCGGTGGTGGTCGAACGTGTCCGCCGTGTACACCGCGCCGAGGCGGTCGCCCAGCTCCGGGATCAGCGTGGTCGCGCGATCGCCGTAGTGGAAGGTGTGCGAGGCGACGTAGACGAAGCCGATGGCGCGCGAGTTCAGCCCGCGCAGCACGCGCCACGCCTCGAGCCCGTCCTCGACGAAGTCGTCGGGGTGCGGGTCGATGTTGAGCCGGATGCCCTCGCGCTCGACGATCGGCAGCAGCTCCTCCATCGAGGCGTAGAACGCGGCCTCCGAGTCCTCCTGCCGCTCCGGGCGACCCGAGAACTCCGTGTTGATCACGGGCACCTCGAGCTCGACCGCGAGCTCGATCACGCGGCGGAAGTTGCGCACGGCGGCGAGCCGCTGCGGCTCGTCCGGCCACGAGATGCGCTGCACGGGCAGCAGGGCCGGGATCGAGACGCCCGCATCCTTCGCCGCCTTCTTCAGCTTCGCGACGAGGTCGTCATCCGCCTTGGGGTAGCGGAAGAACGGCGCGAAGTCGGCGTGCGGCGTGAGCTGCAGGTGCTCGTAGCCCAGCCGCGCGGCGATGTCGGGGAACTCCAGCAGCCCGTGGCCGTCGTGATACGGCGTCGGGTCCAGCGCGATGCGCACCATGTCGTGTCTCCTTGTGATCCGGGATCGTCGCTCAGGCGTAGAACGCGGGCCGCTCGGCGGCCTCGACCGGCTGCACGCCGCCGTCGAGCGCGCGCACACCGGCCTCGCAGGCCAGCGCCACGAGGTAGCCGTCCCACGCATTGGGGCCGTCGACCAGACGGCCGTCGCGCACCGCGTCGACCCAGCGCTGGATCTCGTTGTCGTACGCCGCCGCGAAGCGGGTGGTGAAGCTCGTGTGCTCCGCGGTCGAGACCCGGCCGTCCTGCCACAGCTGCAGGCCCGACGGCTGGCCGATGCGGGCGATGCCCTGCTGGAACACGGCCTCGGTCGCCACCTGGTAGCCGAACTGCACGCTGACGTTCATCTCGACGTCGACCAGCACGCCGTTCTGCAGCTCGATGAGCACCAGGATGGGCTCCCGCAGTCGCTCGGGCGACAGGTCGTTGCGCCGCGGGTACTTGACCTCGACGCTCGTGATGGGCGATCCCGCGAGCCACGGCACGACGTCGAACTCGTGCACCACCGAGTCGGTGATCAGCATGGTCTGGCCGTAGCTGTCGGGCACGCTGGGGTTGCGGTGCACGCCGCGCAGCATCAGCAGATCGCCCGCCGATCCCGAGGCGATGAGCTCGCGCAGCTGGGCGTACTCCGGGTCGAAGCGGCGCATGAAGCCGACCTGGATGTGCGGCCGGTCGAGCTTCTGCTCGAGCTCGAGCACGCGCCACGATGTCTCCGAGTCGGGAGTGAGCGGCTTCTCGCACAGGATGGGCAGTCCCGCGGCGAGCGCGGGCTCGAGGACCGGCAGGTGGAACTGGCCGGGAGTCGCGATCAGGACCGCGTCGACGGCCTCCGCGGCGATCGCGTCCTCGACGCGGGTGAACGTCTCGGCGCCCGGCGCGGTGGCTGCGGCGGCCGACGCCCGCGTGGCGTCGGGTTCGATGACGGCCGCCACGCGCGCGCCGCTGACGCGGTTCGTGATGCGGGCGATGTGGTCGGCGCCCATGGCGCCGGCGCCGACGACTCCGATGCGGAGGTCCTGGCTCATGTCTTCTCCTGTGGGGGATGGTGCTCAGTGCTGGCGCGCGAAGTGCGTGCAGCCGAAGATGTGCTGGCGGGTGCGGGCCGCGATCGGGAACGGGGTGTCGACGTCGCAGCCGTACATGTCCTGCTCCACGATCGCGAAGATCTCAGGGTCGATCGCTGCGACCGCCTCGATGATCGGGCCGAGGTCCGGCACGCCGTGCGGCGGCTCGATCATGATGCCCTGCGAGACCGCCTCGGCGAACGGGACGTCGTTCTTGAGCACGTCGAACAGCAGCGACGTGTCGACCTGCTTGAGGTGCAGGTACCCGATGCGGTCGGGACGCTCCTCGATCAGCTTGAGGTTGTCGCCGCCGTAGTACGCGAAGTGGCCCGTGTCGAGGCACAGGTTGGTGTAGCGCGGGTCGGTCTCGTCCAGGAATCGCAGCACCTCGCGCGTCGTGCCGATGTGGCTGTCGGCATGCGAGTGGAACTGCTGCTTGACCCCGTACTCCTCGAACAGCGCCTTGCCGAGGCGGTC
This sequence comes from Microbacterium sp. MEC084, assembly GCF_004514465.2. Taxonomy (NCBI): domain Bacteria; kingdom Bacillati; phylum Actinomycetota; class Actinomycetes; order Micrococcales; family Microbacteriaceae; genus Microbacterium; species Microbacterium sp. MEC084. The sequence goes on from NZ_MYFP02000002.1 coordinate 216,900, forward strand.
GTGGCCCGCCGCGAGCTTCGCCCACTGCTCGTCGGTCAGCGTGCGCGCCTCGAGCACCTCGCTCGTGGCGTCGCTGCGCCACAGGTCGGGGATGACCACGATGTGCTCGGCACCGAGCTGCGATGCGAGCCCGGCGACCTTGACGGCCTGGTCCCACGCGCGCTGCCACTCGTCGTCGCTCTTGTGGAAGCCGGTGAAGACCGTGCCGCCCGAGAGCTTGAGCCCGCGGCTGCCGAGCTCGTCCTCGAGCTGGTGCGGGTCGGTCGGCAGGTAGCCGTAGGGGCCCAGCTCGATCCAGGTGTACCCGGCCTGGACGACCTCGTCCAGGAAGCGCTGCCACGGCACCTGCTTCGGGTCGTCCGGGAACCAGACGCCCCACGAGTCGGGGGCCGTGCCGATGCGGAGCGCGGCGTCGTGCCGCACCGTGATGTCCGCGTCCTCGGGGATGCTGTCGGTCATTGCTGTCGTCTCCTGTGGGTGTGCTGCTCAGCCGAGCAGCGGCTTCTGCGCCTGGACCTGCTGCTCGTACTCGGTGCGGGCGGCCTGGGTCGACGCGATGGTCGACACCTCGGCGACCGGCACGTCCCACCAGCCCGCACCGTCCGGCGCGTAGATCTGCGGGTCGCTGTTGATGTGGATGAAGGTCGAGCGATCGGACGCCTTCGCCTGGGCCACCGCGGCGCGCAGGTCGTCGATCGCGCTCGCGCCGGGCTCGATCTCGACCACGTCGAGGCCGTAGCTGCGAGCGTTCATGGCGAGGTCCACCGGGAGGACGTCCTCGCCCTGGAAGTTGCGGGCCTGCGGGTCGTACGCGCGGTACTTCGTGCCGAATCGCTCGGAGCCGACGGTCTCGGACAGGTGCCCGATCGACGCGTACCCGTGGTTCTGGATGAGGATCACGATGATCTTGATCCCCTCCGCGACCGCCGTCACGAGCTCGGTGTTGAGCATCAGGTACGAGCCGTCGCCGACCATGACGATCACGTCGCGGTCGGAGCCGTCGGCGACCGCGCCGCGCTTGACGCCCAGGCCGCCCGCGATCTCGTACCCCATGCACGAGAAGGCGTACTCGACGTGGTAGCCGAGCGGATCGCGCACGCGCCACAGCTTGTGGAGGTCGCCCGGCAGCGATCCGGCCGCCTGCACGACCACGTCCTGCGGGCCGCTCGCCTGCTGCACGGCGCCGATGATCTCGGGCTGGCCCGGGAGCGCGAGCCCGGAGGGGGCGAACGCCGCGTCGACCGTGGCGTCCCACTCCGCCTTCTCCCGCGCGATGCGCTCGCCGTACTCCGGCGCGACGCGCAGACCCGCGAGCGCGTCGGACAGCTCCACCAGGGCCTCGCGCGCATCCGCCACGACCGGCAGCTGCGTGCCGTGCTTGTAGGCGTCGAACGAGGCGACGTTGATGTTGACGAATCGCACGTCGGGGTTCTGGAACGCGGTGCGCGACGCGGTCGTGAAGTCGCTGTAGCGCGTTCCGATCCCGATCACCACGTCGGCCTCGGCCGCGAGGCGGTTCGCCGCGAGCGTGCCGGTCGCGCCGACGCCTCCCAGGTACTGCGGGTGGTCCCAGTTCAGCACGCCGCCGCCGGCCTGCGACGTCCCGACCGGGATGCCCGTCGCCTCGACGAGCGCGCGCAGCTGCTCCTCGGCTCCCGAGTAGAGCACGCCGCCGCCCGCGACGAGGAAGGGCCGCTTGGCGCCGCGGATCGCCTGCACGGCGAGCGCGAGCGCGTCGCGGTCGGGGCGGGGCCGGCGGATGCGCCACTCGCGGTCCTGCAGGAACTCGAGCGGCACGTCGAGCGCCTCGGCTTGGACGTCCTCGGGGAGCGCGATCGTGACCGCGCCGGTCTCGGCGGGGTCGGTGAGCACGCGCATCGCCGCGAGCGCGATCGAGAACAGCTGCTCGGGCCGCTGCACGCGGTCGAAGAACCGCGACAGTGGCCGGAACGCGTCGCTGACCTGGATGCCGATGTCGTGCGGGTGCTCGAGCTGCTGCAGCACGGGGTCGGCCACGCGCGTCGCGAACGTGTCGCTCGGCAGCAGCAGCGCGGGCAGGCGGTTCGAGGTGGCGAGCGCCGCGCCCGTCAGCATGTTGGCCGCGCCCGGACCCACCGACGCCGCCGACGCGAACGTCGCGCGCCGGCGGTGCATGCGCGCGTAGCCCACCGCCTGGTGCACCATGGCCTGCTCGTTGCGGGCCTGGTAGTAGGGCATCAGGTCGGGCTGCTCCTCGTTCACCTGCTTGAGGGCCTGACCCACGCCCGCCACGTTGCCGTGCCCGAAGATCCCGAACACGCCGGGGATCGTGCGCTCCCGGATGTCGCCGTCGACCGTCCACTGGTGCGCGAGGAACTCCACGAGCGCCTGGCTCACGGTCATCCGCTTGGTGCTGCCCATGGGATCAGCCTTTCTTGTTCTCGTCGGTCGTGTACGGGAGCCGGGAGTCGAACTCCTGCCCGTCCCAGGTCTCGCGCACCCAGGCGTGCGCGGGGTCGTCGCTGATGAGCCAGACGCGCTCGGCGTCCGGCCCGGCCATGACGTTCAGGTAGTAGAGGTCGTAGCCCGGCGCCGCGACGGCCGGGCCGTGGTAGCCGTACGGGACGAGCGCGACGTCGCCCGTGCGCACCTGCGCGTTGATGTCGATCTCACCCGCGGGCGACGAGTAGGTGCTGAACATCCCGAAAGACGCCTCGGCCGTTCCCCGGCCACCGCCGACCCGCGACGGCGCGGTTTCGAAGTAGTAGATCTCCTCGAGGCGCGACTCGTGGCCCGGCGTGTGCTCGTCGTGCTTGTGCGGCGGGTACGACGACCAGTTCTCGGCCGGCGTGATGACCTCGCACACGATGAATCGCGCGGCGTCGAGCGCCTGGGGCGTGCCGAAGTTGTGCACCTGGCGGCTGGATGCTCCCGCACCGCGCAGCTCGACCGGCGTCTCTGTCGCCGCGATGCGGCGCGTGGGACGGATCTCGTCGGTCGGCGACGTGGCCACCGCCACGCGGCCCTCGCCGCTCAGCACCGCGGTCGCGGCCGCCGAGAGGTAGAGCACGTCGGTCGGGCCGTCGAACACGGACGCCCGCCCGGCGAGCTCGATCGTGCGCTCGTCGCCGTCCTCGGTCACGCGGACCGAGAACGAGCCGGCGAGCGGCACGACGAGCTTCTCGGCGCCGGGCTCGAGCGGGAGCCCCTCCCCCGCCGCGAGCCGCGCGACGCGCAGCCCCGTGTGCTCCCATCCCTCGATCGTGCCGTCGACGACGGTCTCCCAGCCGTCCCGCGCGAGGGATCCGCGCGGGTGGAACCAGCGTCCACTCATAGCCGTGCTCACTTCATCCCGTTTCGTCTCGCTTCGCTCGCTCAACGACCGAAGAGCTGCTCGCTTCGCTCGCCGAGTCTCAATCGTTCTGCGGGAAGCCGAGGTTGATGCCCCCGTGCGTGGCCGGGTCGAGCCAGCGGCTGGTGACGGCCTTCTCACGCGTGAAGAAGTCGAAGCCGTGCACGCCGTACGCCTTGGCGTCGCCGAACAGCGACTTCTTCCAGCCGCCGAACGAGTGATACGCCACGGGCACGGGGATCGGCACGTTGATGCCGATCATGCCGACCTGGATCTCGTTCTGGAAGCGGCGGGCAGCTCCGCCGTCGTTCGTGAAGATCGCGGTGCCGTTGCCGAACGCGCCCGAGTTGATGAGGTCGACGCCCTCCGCGAACGTCTTCACCCGGACGACCGACAGCACGGGGCCGAAGATCTCCTCCTGGTACGCGCGCGAGCTGATCGGCACGTTGTCGAGCAGCGTCGGACCGAAGAAGAAGCCGTCCTCGCGGCCGTCCACCGCGAAGCCGCGGCCGTCGACCACGACCGTCGCGCCGTCCGCCTCCGCGATGTCGACGTAGCCGGCGACCTTGTCGCGGTGCTCGCGCGTGATGAGCGGGCCCATGTCGGGCTCGCCGTCGGGGCCGCCCGCGCCGTCGCCGACGCGGAGCCGCGCGATGCGCTCCTTGATCCGCTCGATGAGCTCATCCGCGACCGGCTCGACCGCGAGCACGACCGAGATCGCCATGCAGCGCTCGCCTGCCGCGCCGTACCCGGCGTTGATCGCCTGATCGGCGACGAGGTCGAGGTCGGCGTCCGGCAGCACGAGCATGTGGTTCTTGGCGCCGCCGAGGGCCTGGACGCGCTTGCCGTGCTTCGACGCGGTCTCGTAGATGTACTGCGCGATCGGCGTGGAGCCGACGAACGAGATCGACTGCACCCGGTCGTCCGTGAGCAGACCGTCCACGGCGAGCTTGTCGCCCTGCAGGACGGTGAAGACGCCGTCGGGCAGGCCGGCCTCCTTCCACAGCCCCGCCAGCCACAGCGCCGCGGACGGGTCCTTCTCGCTGGGCTTCAGCACGACCGAGTTGCCGGCCGCGATCGCGATCGGGAAGAACCACATCGGCACCATGGCCGGGAAGTTGAACGGGCTGATGACGCCCGTCACGCCGAGCGGCTGCTTGAGCGAGTAGACGTCGATCCCGGTCGACGCGTTCTCGCTGTACGCACCCTTGATCAGGTGCGGGAACCCGGTCGCGAGCTCCACGACCTCCTGGCCGCGCAGGATCTCGCCCATCGCGTCGGACAGGACCTTGCCGTGCTCGGCCGTGATGATCTCCGCGAGCTCGCCCTTGCGCGCGTTGAGCAGCTCGCGGAACGCGAACAGCACGGTCTGGCGCTTGGCGATCGAGTAGCGGCTCCAGGTCTCGAAGCCGCGCTGCGCGGAGGCGAGCGCCTCCTCGATCTCGGCCTCGTCGGCGAGCGCGACGTGCGCGGACACCGCGCCGGTGGCGGGGTTGTACACGGGCGCGGTGCGTCCGCTCGTCGAGGGGCGCACGGCTCCGTCGATCCAGTGCCCGATCACGGGCAGGCCGGCGTCGACACCGCGGTCGGCGATGGTGGTCTCTGTGGTGCTCATGGGAAGTCCTTCGGTTCTGGAGGGGAGGTCAGACGAGCGACGGCAGGTCGGTGTGCACGAGACGCGCGGCCGTGTCGACCGCGCCGGCGACGTCGCCGTCCGGAGGGTAGAGGAGCGTCCGGCCGACGGTGAGGCCCCGCACGCCGGGGAGCGCGAGCGCCCCCTCCCAGGCCGCGAAGGTCTCGTCGGGGTCGACGCCGGAGTCGCCGCCGAGCAGCAGCGTCGGCATGGTCGTGGCGGCCATGACGCGCTCCATGTCGTCGACGACGGGAAGCTTCATCCACGTGTAGGCGCTGTCGGCGCCGAGGCCCGACGCGATCGCGACCGACAGGATGACCGCGTCGGTGCTGAGGTCGTTCACGATGCGGCCGTCCTGCCAGCGGCTCATGAACGGCTCGAGCATGATCGGCAGCCGGGCCGCGGCGGCCTGGGTGACCGCGTCCGCCGTCGCCTGCAGCGTCGGCGCGGTGTCGGCGTCGTCGAGGTTCACGCGGATGAGCGTCTTGGCGAAGTCGATGCCCCGCGCGGCCATGGTGGGCACGTCGTAGCCCGTGTAGCGGTCGTCCATCTCGAACTTCGCGCCGCGCAGCCCGCCGCGGTTCATCGACCCCACGACGATCTTGCCGTCGAGGAGCCCGAGCGCCGCGAGGTCGTCGACGATGTCGGGGGTGCCGAGCACTCCGTCGACGCCGGGGTGGCGCAGCGCGACCACGAGCCGCTCCAGCAGCTCGTAGCGGTCGGCCATCGCGGTGGCGTTCGACCCCACCGCGAGCGCGCCGCGCGCGGGGTGGTCCGCCGCGATGATGAACAGCCGGCCGTCACCCTGCAGCACCTCGCGGCGCCGCCGGGCGGCGAAGACGTCGGCGATCTCGTGCGGGCGGTGCGCACGGATGTCGCGCAGGCGATCGAAGTCGGCCGCGGAGAGTTCGGACATGTCAGGCCCCCTGCAGGATGGTCTCGACCTCATCGGCCGTCGGCATGGCGGTGGAGCACTCGCGACGCGACGCGACGATCGCGCCGGCGACGTTGGCGAAGCGCAGCGTGCGCTCGAGGCCCCAGCCCTCGAGCAGCCCGTGGCACAGGGCCCCGCCGAACGCGTCGCCGGCCCCGAGGCCGTTGACGACGTCGACGGGGTGCACGGGCACCTCGACGACCTCGTCGCGCGTCTTGGCGAGCACGCCCTTGGGACCCTGCTTGACGATCGCGATCTCGACGCCGCGCTCGAGCAGGGCGTCGGCCGCGCGCATCGGCTCGCTCTCGCCGACCGCGACGAAGCACTCCTCGCGGTTGCCGACCGCGACCGTCACCTGCTCGAGCACGGGCGCGATCTGCGCCGTGGCGTCACCCGGCTCGGTCCAGAACATGGGCCGGTAGTCGAGGTCCAGGATGGTGTGCTGGGCTCGACCGCGCGCTGCGAGCGCCGCGTGGTGGGCCTCGCGGCTCGGCTCGGCGCTGAGACCCGTGGTGGTGACCCACAGGATGCGCGCGGCGCGGACGGCGTCGGAGTCGATCTGCGTCGTGTCGACGTTAAGGTCGGGCGCCTTGGGCTCGCGGTAGAAGTACAGGGGGAAGTCGTCGGGCGGGAAGATCTCGCAGAACGTGACGGGCGTGTTCAGCGCGGGGTCGGTGCCGACGAAGCGGTTGTCGACGCCGAGTCGCGCGAGCTCCGCGAGCAGGTAGCGCCCGAACGGGTCGTCGCCGACGCGCGACACCAGCGTCGAGGCGTGGCCGTAGCGCGCGACCGCGACCGTGACGTTCGCCGCGGTGCCGCCCAGGTACTTGCCGAACGTCTCGACCTGCTCCAGGCCGACGCCGTCCTGCAGCGGATAGATGTCGACGCCGAGTCGGCCGATTGCGAGTACGTCGGTCGTGTAGCTCATCCCCTGCTCCGTTGTCATCTCGGGCGACTGCGCCCTCCGGTGATATGTCCTGACAATCTCACAAGCAAAAGGGGAATGCAAGTCCCTGCGGATGACAAACCCGCCCAGCGGTAACATTGTCGGGACATTAGGCCCATGGTGGCCGGGAGGGAGCACGGAGATGGCGATGGATCAGGCGGTGTGGCCCGACCACCTCTTCGCGGATCTGGACCGCACGGGCCCCGTCCCGTTGTACTACCAGGTGTCCAGCCGGCTCGAGTCGGCCATCCGCTCGGGCGAGATCCCCGCGGGAGCGCGCCTCGAGAACGAGATCGCGATCGGCCAGCACCTCGGCCTGTCCCGCCCCACTGTGCGGCGCGCCATCCAGGAGCTGGTGGACAAGGGCCTGCTCGTGCGGCGCCGCGGCATCGGCACGCAGGTGGTGCAGGGTCAGGTGACGCGCCAGGTCGAGCTGACGAGCCTGTACGAGGATCTGCAGAGTACGCACCACGAGCCCGCCACGCGTGTGATCGAGCGGGAGGTGCGCTCGGCGCCGGACGACGTCGCGGAGCAGCTCGGTCTTCCGGCCGGGTCCGACGTGCTGTATCTGCGCCGGCAGCGCAGCACCGACGGCGTACCCGTCGCGCTCCTCGAGAACTGGCTGCCGGCGGAGTTCACCGACATCCAGAGCGAGCAGCTGGAGGAGCGCGGGCTCTACCAGATCATGCGCTCCCGCGGCGTGGCCATCCGGGTCGCGAAGCAGCGCATCGGCGCGCGCCGCGAGCACGGCGACGAGGCGCAGCTGCTCGACATCGACAAGGGCAGCCCGCTGCTCACCATGGAGCGCGTCGCGTACGACGGGTCCGGGCACGCCGTCGAGTTCGGCCGACACTGCTACCGGCCCGACATGTACAGCTTCGAGACCACGCTCGTCGCGAAGTAGTCGCAGGCCGTTGACCCGGCACCCCTGTCTCCCTAGAGTTTGATAAGACATTCGGTCTTTTACCCGCGCTGGCGCGGGTAAGCTCACTAGATTCAAGGGAGAACCCATGGGTGACACCATCGGCGTCGCCGTCATCGGCGCGGGCATGGCGGGCAAGGCCCACGCCGCCGCCTACCGAACCGCGACGGCCGTCTACGACTCGACCCTTCCGCCCGTGCGGCTCGTGTCCATCTGCGACATGAACGAACAGCTCGGCGAAGCGGCGGCCCGCCGCTTCGGATTCGAGCGCCATGATGCGGACTGGCGCGCGATCGCCGCCGACGACTCCATCCACGTGGTCAGCGTCGTGGTCGCGAACTTCCTGCATCGCGAGATCGTCGAGGGGCTGCTCGCGGCCGGCAAGCACGTGCTGTGCGAGAAGCCGCTGTCCGACTCGATCGAGAGCGCGCAGGCGATGGCGGAAGCCGCACGCGGCGCGTCGACCGTCGCGCGCATCGGCTTCAGCTACCGCCGCGCGCCCGGCATCGCCTTCATCCGCGACCTCGTGCAGTCGGGGCGGCTGGGCGACGTCCTGCACTTCAGCGGGCGCTACTGGACCGACTACGGCGCACACCCCGACGCGCCCATGAGCTGGCGCTATCAGGGTCCCGCCGGGTCCGGCGCGCTCGCCGACGTCGGCAGCCACCTCGCCTACATCGCGGAGTTCGTGGCGGGCGACATCCTGCGCGTCCGCGGCGGACAGCTCTCGACCGTGATCACCGAGCGCCCCGTGCCCCTCGGCGCAGTGGTGGGGCACACCCGCGGGGCCGTGAGCGACGAGAAGTCCCCCGTCGAGAACGACGACTACGCGGCGTTCGGTGTGGAGTTCGCGCGCGGCGGCGGCACGCTGGAGGTCTCCCGCGTCGCGGTCGGCCACGCCAACTCGCTGTTCTTCGAGGTCTTCGGCTCCCAGGGGGCCGCGCGCTGGGATCAGCGCAACCCCTCACAGGTGGAAGTCGCGTTCCACGCGGACGACCCCGAGATCTCGGGCTATCGCACGGTCCAGCTCGGCCCTCAGCACCCCTACATCGCGGGCGGCCTGCCGATGGACGCGACCGGCGTCGGCATCGGCCAGAACGACATGTTCGTCTACCAGGCGCGCGCGTTCCTGGAGGAGGTCGCCGGCATCCCCGAGTCCGCCTCGCTGCCGCGCTGCGCGTCGTTCGACGAGGGCGTGCGCAACATGCTGCTGCTCGACGCCGTGGCGCGCTCCGCGACGGCCGCGGGCGAGTCCGTGGACGTCCCGGCACTCGCGGCGGTGGGCGCATGACGCCGCGCACACTGCGCGTCGGGCTGGTCTCGGTCGGCTGGATGGGCCGGCTCCACTCGCGGTCGTACCTCGCGGCCCGCGCGCACTACCCCGAGCTGCCCGTGCGCGCCGAGCTCGCCGTCGCGGCCGACCCCGACGCGGGCGGGCGGGCGCACGCGCTGGACGCGCTCGGGTACCAGGAGGCCGTCGCCGACTACCGCGAACTGATGGCGCGCGACGACATCGATATCGTGTCGATCTGCTCGCCCAACTTCCTGCACCACGAGGTCGCACTGGCGGCGATCGAGGCCGGCAAGCCGTTCTGGATCGAGAAGCCCATGGGCCGCACCGCGGCCGAGGCGGGCGAAGTCGCCACGGCGGCCGCCGCGCGCGGGCTCGTGAGCGCCGTCGGGTTCAACTACCGCCACGCCCCCGCGATCGCGAAGGCGCGCGAGCTCGTGCGATCGGGCGCGATCGGCGACATCACGAACGTGCGCGTCGCGCTCCTCGCCGACTACTCGTCGGATCCCGATGGCGCGCTGACGTGGCGCTTCCTGCGCGAGCGCGCGGGGTCGGGCGTGCTCGGCGACCTGCTGTCGCACGGCGCCGATCTCGTGCAGCACGTCGTCGGGCGCATCCAGGAGGTCTCGGCGCTCACCGAGACGTTCATCCGCGAGCGGCCGCTGCCCGCGGCCGGGGCCGCGAGCCACTTCTCGCGCGGCGCCGAGGGCGGCCCGCGGGGCGCGGTCGAGAATGAGGACTACGCCGCCATCCTGGCGCGCCTCGACGGCGGCGCCGTGGCGGTGCTCGAGTCGAGCCGCGTGGCGATCGGCCCGCGCGCGGAGTACACGCTCGAGGTGTACGGCACGAAGGGATCGCTGCGGTGGGACTTCCAGCGGCTCAACGAGCTGCAGCTGGCCGACTCCCACGACGGCTACCGGACGATCATGGCGGGCCCCGGCTTCGGCGACTTCTCGCGGTTCCAGCCGGGCGCGGGTACGAGCATGGGCTTCGACGACCTGAAGACGATCGAGGCGGCCCTGTTCTTGTCGTCGGTCGCCGAGGGCCGCCAGCTCGCGCCGTCGGCCGTCGACGCGTGGGCGGCGGCGACTGTGGTGGACGCCGTGCTCGACAGCGCGGAGCGCCGATCGTGGGTTCCCGTGCCGGCGGTCGCCGTGCCGGAGGCCGTCCTGCCGACGGTGGCGGCAGTCGTCCGCTGATCGACCGACCGGCCGGCGCGGGGATCGGGGGATCCCGCACCGGCCGGTAGCCGCGAGACCGCAGGCCCCTGGCGAGACCAGCGTCGCCGACGGCGGTCCGGGCGGCGATCTGCGGTCTGGGCGGCGATCTGCGGTCTCGCGCCGGCCGAGCCGGCCCGTCAGCCGTGCAGCGTGCGCAGCGCCGACACGACGTCGCTGTGCCAGCGGCGCGCGGCCGACAGCACGCCCGTGAAGATCGCGGTGTCGTGGGTCACGCCGAGGTACTGCACGGCGCTCGCGTCCACCCCCGCCACCCGCAGCGCGGCCGCGTAGGCCTCGCCGTCGCCGCGCAGCGGGTCGTACTGCGCCGTGAGGATCACCGCGGGCGGCAGGTCCGCGTGCGACTCGGCGCGCAGCGGGGACGCGTACGGCTCGTAGGCGTCGCTCTGGTGGCGCAGGTAGGTGCGCGCCACCGACCGCAGCTCGCGCCGCATCACGAAGCTCGGGATGCCGATGCCCCGCGTCGCCCGCAGGTCGATGTGCCGCCCCGTCAGGTCGACGACCGGCACCTCGAGCAGCTGCAGCCGCACGGGCAGGCGCCCGCGATCGCGGTTGGCGAGCGCGACGGCCGCGGCGATGTTCCCGCCCGCCGACGTGCCGGCCAGGCCGATCCGCTCGGGGTCGATGCCGAGGTCCGCGGCGTGCTCGAACACCCACTCCAGCGCGGCGTGCCCCTGCAGCACCGGCACGGGGTACTTGTACTCAGGCGCGAGCGCGTAGCCGACGGCGATCATGGCGACCCTCGCGTCGGCCGCGCGGCGACGATTGGCCGCGTCGGTGGTCGGGTAGTCGATGCCGCCGATGCGGAACGCGCCGCCGAAGAAGCTCAGGCACGCGGGCACGGGGGCGTCCGGCCGCCCGCCCTCGGTCGGGTAGTAGATGCGCAGGCGCACGTCGGGGGCACCCGCGACCGAGAGGATCCGGTCGATCGTGTGCACGCGCGGCGGCGGCGTGCCGACCTTGCGCAGCTCCGCCCGGTCCCACGAGAGGGCGATGCGACGGTGCTCGGCCCGGCGCGTGCTGGGGTGCGGGCGGGAGGCGCGCACGTCCTCGCGCACCTCCACGCGGGCGGCCGCCCGGGCGCGCCCCTTCTCCGCCGGCGGCGCCGTGCGCACGGCCTGCTCCTCCGCCGGACGCATGAACCAGGGCCAGCCGAGCCGCTTCTTCACGCCGTCCCAGGCCTGCGCGAGCATGTACTTGCGCTGCCGCTGAAGACGGTCGGCGAAGAACGGATCGAGCGGCATGATCCGATCCTATGAACGCAGAAGGGGCGAGGATCCTGAGATCCTCGCCCCTTCGAGCATCACATCCCGTTCACCGGGACGCGGCGGGTCTTACCAGCTCGACTTGGTCACGCCGGGCAGCTCGCCACGGTGCGCCATGTCGCGGAAGCGGACACGCGAGATGCCGAACTTCGTCAGGACACCGCGCGGGCGGCCGTCGATGACGTCGCGCGAGCGGACGCGCACCGGCGACGCGTTGCGCGGGAGCTTCTGCAGACCGAGACGAGCGGCCTCGCGCTCCTCGTCGGTCGCGTTCGGGTCGATGAGCTGCTTCTTGAGGGTCGCGCGCTTCTCGGCGTAGCGGGCGACGATCTCCTTGCGCTGCTCGTTGCGAGCGATCTTGCTCTTCTTGGCCATGATTAACGCTCCTCGCGGAAGTCGACGTGCTTGCGGACCACGGGGTCGTACTTCTTGAGCACGAGGCGGTCGGGGGTGTTGCGGCGGTTCTTCTTGGTCACGTAGGTGTAACCGGTGCCCGCCGTCGAACGCAGCTTGATGATCGGACGGATGTCCTGTGCCTTCTTGGCCATTAGAGCTTCACACCCTTCGCGATCAGGTCCTTGACGACCGACTCGATGCCGCGGGCGTCGATGACCTTGATGCCCTTAGCCGACACGTTCAGCGTGATCTTGCGACCGAGCGACGGAACGAAGTAGGTCTTCTTCTGCACGTTCGGGTCGAAGCGGCGCTTCGTCCGGCGGTGCGAGTGCGAGATGTTGTGACCGAAGCCGGGAACGGCACCGGTCACCTGGCACACAGCAGCCATAGTGGTTTCTCCTTCAATACCGTGGCGTCAGACGACGCCACCCAAGGTCTCTTGTCTGCACATGACCGACCCGACCCTTGCGGGCTGTGTTCGGGAGGGGATGCACGAACTGCGCACAGGAGTGCACGCAGACAATCGCCTAGCCTAGCACACCCGGGCGTGTCGCCTACTTTCTAGAAGCGCCTCGCACGCTCGCGCCGACGCTCCGCGCCGGACACTCGCGAGCGAGGAACGTCGCTTCGCTCCGTTCGGCAGCGCTTCGCGCTGCGTCTTGGCCGCATCCGCGGCACGCTCGCTGGGCCCCCGGCGCCGAGGCTCCGTCCGTCGCGAATGCGACGGACGGAGAAGCGCACGGGGACGCTCGCACGACGGTAGGTGATGAGAGCCGCTGCCGGTCGTTGAGCGGAGCGAAGCGGAGACGAAACGGCATCGAGCTTCCCACGGGTCAGGCGGCGCCGCGGCCCGGGCGGAACGGGGAGACCGTGGGGTCGCCGGGGATCCAGAAGCGCCAGGGGTAGGCGGCCGTGCCGGCGATGCCCGCGACGCCGACGCGCGGGCCGGTCGCGACATCCGCGAGCGGCTCCTCGAGAAGGTGGAGGCGCGCGACGGCCCCCGCCCGCGGCTCGCCCGTGATGGCGTCGATGCCGTCGTGCGCGGGGTGGCGCAGGCCGATCGCGTCCCCGAGCCGTCCCGGCCCCCGGGCCAGGTCGCGGTCGGTGCGTGCGACGCCCCTGGCCTCTCGACGGGCGCGCGCCACCTCCGTGCCGCGCACGATCTCGCCCGCGCGCAGCAGCACGCCGTCGCCCTGGCCGACCGGGCCGCACACCACGTTGACGCACGAGTGGATCCCGTGGCTGAGGTACACGTACAGGTGCCCGGCCTCGCCCCACATCGTGGCGTTGCGCGCGGTCGGGCCCATGCGCGCGTGCGATCCGGGGTCGTGCAGATCGCCGGAGCCCAGGCCGTGATAGGCCTCCACCTCGGTGATCCGCACCGCCACCACGCCGTCGGGCAGCGTCGTCTCGAGGATGCCGCCGAGCAGCCGGGGCGCCACCTCGGACGGGAGCCCGGCGAGGTCGTCGCGGGCGGCGGGCCTGTGCCCCGAGGATCCGCTCACCACGGACCCACCGTGCACCAGCTGATGTCGAACCCGCGCAGCACCGAGACCGGCTCGCCCGTGTCGAGCGCCACGATGTGGGTCTCGAGATCGCGCGGCACGGGGTGGGTGCCGACGTCGTACGGGTTGGACAGGATGTCGGGCGCCACGAGCGCGGCCACGTAGCGGCCGCTGGGCGACACGCACGACTGGAGCAGCGCGTCCTGCGACCCCACCTCGAACAGCTGGCGGGTCGCGCCGTCGTCGGCCACGTGGACGATCAGCTGGGAACCGGGCCGCGTCGGGTCGACCATCTGCTGGTACTGGCGCACCGTGCCGCCGCGGGCCTCGCCGCCCTCCGGGACCGGCACGACCGCGCCCAGCAGGCCCAGGTCGCCCTCGGGCTCGACGAGCGGCGCCTCCTCGCCCGTGGTCAGGTCGAGCGCGACGATTCCCTCCTGCACCCGCTCGACGATCGCGGTGTAGGTGCCGCGCTGGATCGCGTCGATCGTCACGGCGCCGCCGAGCCGGGTGGGCTCCGCGTCGCTCTCGGGATCCGTGAGCACGAGCTCGCCGTCGAAGCCGATCATCAGCAGCGCCGAGGAGTCGGGCACGAACCGCCAGCGGTCGACGCTGACGGGCTCGCCGCCGACCTCGATGGGCCGCGGCTCGGCCTGCGGATCGCCGAGCTCGGCCGTGAACAGCACGCTCGCGTGCCCCTGGCCGCCCGGATCCGAGTAGGTGTAGCCGACGAGGTCGCCGCGCTGCGACACCTGCAGCCCCTGCACGATGCCCTCGCCGGGCAGCGCGAGCTCCGTGACATTCCCGCCGTCACGATCCATCACGTGCAGGGAGGAGACCTCGTCCTCGACCGTCGCGACCACGAGCCGTGTGGATGTCGCACGGAAGTCCTCGATCACGGGCGCGGAGTACACCGCCACGGCCTGCTCGCCGTCGATGCCCGAGCGGAACACGGTGTCGTCGCCCTCGGGGTCGCGCTGCAGCAGGAACACCTCGGCCGGCGGTGTGCGGAAGCTCGTCCGGAGCGTGGCGGCCGGGCCGCCGCCCTGGGACCGCGCGCCCTCGACCGTGACGGTGTACTCGGTGTCGTCGTCGAGCGGCACGCCGAAGCGCACGCCCACGCTGCGCCCGACGGCGTCGACCGTGAACGGCGCGGCGGGCGTGACGCTCACCTGGGACGGATCGATCTCCTCGAGGGACTGGTTCACGGTGAGGATCACGCGGGAGCCCGCCACCTCGATCGCCGAGGCGGGATCTGCCTGCACCTCGCTGATGCGCGGCCCCTGCGCCAGGCTCACGGCGGCGCCCGCGCCGCTCAGCAGCCCGAGCGCGGCGAGCACGCCCACGAGGGTCAGCGCGAAGCGGCGCAGCCCCGCCCTGCGACGGTCGCGGCGCTCGTGCGAGCGGGTCGCGTCAGTACTCATACGGGTCCGACGGCTCCGGGATGGAGGAGATCTCGCGCGGCTCGATCAGGAGGGCTCCGGACGCGTCGGTCGTGACGATGCCGTCGACCTGGATCCAGCCGCCCACCTCGACCGCGTCGCGCCAGTCGGGCGACACGACGGGGACGGAGGCCGGCTGCGCGTCGATCACGCAGTGCGTGATCACGAGGCGGCCCAGGCGGAGCGCCTCGGCGTTGCCCTCGTCGGGGGTGACGAAGCCCGTCAGCGTGACGTGCGTGCCCTCGTAGGCATCCGGGCTGGTGGCGCTGGAGAACACGGACGCCCAGTCGCCCACGCCGAACTCGCTCGTGTCGGCCGCCGCCAGCAGCACCTGGTCCGCGCCGGCGAACAGCGGCGCGGTGCCGGTGTCGCGCGCCATCGCCAGGTCCACGGACAGCGACGCGGGCGGCAGCACGAGCGCCGCGACCGCGACGGCCGAGGCCAGCACGCCGCCGGTCGCCGTGGCGGCGCGAGACAAGGAGAAGGCGGCGGGACGAGGAGAATGCGGCGCGGATCGTCCTGGTGCCGCGGATTCCTCCTCGGCTCGGGCGCCGTGCGCGTGGTCCGCCGCGTGCCCATGGTCGTGCCCGTGGTCGCCCTCCGCGCCCAGCGGCAGGACGAACGAGGCGACCGCGCCGATCAGCGCGAGCACGGCCATCCCGACCGCGAACCACGTCTGATCCGGGTTGATGTACAGCGCGAGGCGGTCGGTGACGGCCAGCCCGAGCGTGACCACCGCGAGCACGGCGGCGAGCCCGACGCCGAGCCAGCGCGTGCCGACGGATCCCCAGCGGTCGGTCATCCGGTGATCAGACAACGAGGTTCACCCCGATCCCGATCGCGAAGGCCGCGAGCAGCACGACCGCCACGATGCCGGCGAGCGTGCGGGTCGTGAAGGTCGTGCGCATCAGCGCGAGCATCTTCACGTCCACGAGCGGGCCCACCAGGAGGAACACGATCAGCGACCCGGGCGAGAAGGTCGAGGCGAACGACAGCGCGAAGAACGCGTCGACGTTCGAGCAGATCGCCACGGTCATGGCCAGCGCGGTCATCGCGACGATCGACAGCACGGGGTTCGAGCCGATCGCGAGAAGCGCGTCGCGCGGGATGACCACCTGCACGGCGCCGGCGATGGCCGATCCGATGATCAGCGCGGGCATCACGGCCCGCAGCTCGACGATGAACTGGGCGATGCTGCGGCGGCCGCGTCCGCCGGTCTCGTGCGCGACGACCTCGCACGTGTCGAGGAACCGACCGGTCAGGAGGCTCATCGGGTCGGGGTGACGGCTGTAGATCCAGCCGATCAGGTTCGCGATCAGCCAGCCGCCGACGATCCGGGCGATCAGGATGCCGCCGTCCCAGCCGAACGCGGCGTGCGTCGTGATGATCACGATCGGGTTGACGATCGGCGCGGCCACCAGGAACGTCAGGGTCTCGGCCGGCGTGATCCCGCGCATCAGCAGGCCGCGCGCGAACGGCACGTTGCCGCACTCGCACACCGGGATGAGCATGCCGAGCAGCGACAGCACCGCGCGCCGCGCCCATGCCCGCCGCGGCATGAACCGCTCGATCGCACTGGCGGGCACCCACACCTGGACCGCGATCGAGAGGATCACGCCGAGCATCACGAACGGCAGCGACTCGATCAGCACGCTGAGCGCGAGCGTCAGCCCGTCCTGCACGCGGGTCGGCAGCGCCTGCGGGAACAGGGCGGGCGCGAACACGTCGAGCAGCACGAGCACGCCGATCGCGGCCACGCCGATGCCGGCCCCGACCGCGATGCGGGTGGCCGGGGAGGTGGTCGGCGCCGGGGCGCCGCGATCGCGGGTGAGCGTCATGCCTTCCCGGCGGCGCACGACTCGCACAGGCCGAAGATGTCGACCACGTGCTCCGCGTCGCGGAAGCCGTGGCGCGCGGCGGTGTCGTGGGCCCACTTCTCGACGGCGGTGGCCTCGATCTCGACGGCCAGCCCGCACGAGCGGCAGATCAGATGGTGGTGATGCCCGCTCATGGTGCAGGCGCGGTAGAGCGCCTCGCCCTCGGGGCTCTGCAGCGAGTCGGCCTCGCCCGCGGCCGCGAGCCCGGCCAGGGCGCGATACACGGTGGCCAGGCCGATGCCGGTGTTCTCGTCGCGCAGCGCGGCGTGCAGGGTCTGCGCGCTCACGAAGCCGCGCGCGTCGGCGAGCGCGTCCCGCACCCGCTCGCGCTGCCACGTGTTCCGCTGCACCGCCATGGTCCGAGTCTACGGCGCGGGGCTTGCCGGAACCTGGGCGGCCGGCGCCGCCTCGGCGGCCACGCGCAGCGCGCGCTCCCGGCGCCAGGCGACCACGCGGCACACCACGTAGATGAGGAACGAGATGGTCGTGATGTACGGACTGACCGGCAGCGTTCCGGCGATCGCGAGCAGGATGCCTCCGACGGCCGACGCGAACCCGAACAGCGCCGCGAGCAGCGGCACGGCGACCGGGCCATGGCTGACCCGCATGGCGGCGGCGGCGGGCGTGACGAGCAGCGCCATCACCAGCAGGGCGCCGATGATGTGCACGGCGACGGCCACGATCAGGCCGAGCAGCAGCATGAACACCAGGCTGACGAACCGCGTCGGGACGCCGCGCGCGGCGGCCGCCTGACCGTCGAGCGAGTCGAAGCGCAGCGGGTTCCAGACCAGGATCAGCCCGACGAGCACCACGAGCGAGATGCCGATCAGCCATCCCAGATCCGGGCTCGAGACCGACACGATCTGGCCGGTCAGCAGGCTGAACCGGTTCGCGCTGCGGCCCTCGTACAGCGACAGGAACAGGATGCCCAGGCCGAGCCCGAAGGGCATGAGCACGCCGACGATCGAATTGCGGTCGCGCGCCCGGGCGCCCAGGACGCCGATGAGTGCGGCCGCGGCGACCGCGCCCGCGAGGGATCCCACGACCACGCTGCCGCCGAACAGCAGGGCCGCGGCCGCGCCGGCGAACGACAGCTCGCTCACGCCGTGGACCGCGAACGCCATGTCGCGCTGCATGATGAACACGCCGATCAGGCCGCCCACGATGCCGAGCACGGCGCCCGCGATCACGGAGTTGGCGACCAGCTGCAGCAGCGCGCCGTAGTCGTCGAACGAGAAGACGTCGCCCCAGTCCAGCGCCGGGACGACCGGGGCGCCGGTCACGCCGCGCCCGCCTCGGTCTCGATCGCGGTGAGCGGCACGTCGCAGTGGTCGTCCGCGTCGGGCACGCCGACGACGACCAGCCGGCCGCCGGCGCGCAGCACGTGGACGGGCGCGCCGTACAGGTCGGTGAGCACGTCGGAGCGCAGCACCTCGTCGGGCCGGCCGAGCGTGAAGCGCCCTCCCGCGATGTACAGGATGCGGTCGACGTGCCCGAGGATCGGGTTCACGTCGTGCGTCACGAACAGCACGGCCGCGTCGCGCTCGTGCCGCTCGCGGTCGATGATCGCGGTGACGGCCTGCTGGTTGGCGAGGTCGAGGCTCGACAGCGGCTCGTCGCACAGCAGCAGCGTCGGCTGGTCGGCCAGGGCCTGCGCCACGCGCAGCCGCTGCTGCTCGCCGCCGCTGAGGAGGCCCACCGGGCGATCGGCGTAGGCGGTCGCGCCCACCCCGGCGAGCAGCGCGTCGACGCGCTCCCGGTCACCGCGGCGCGGCACGGGCAGTCCGAAGCGCGGGCCCTGGATGCCGAGCGAGACCAGGTCGCGGGCGCGCAGGCTCGTGCCCGGCGGCAGCGGTCGCTGCTGCGGGATGTAGCCGATGCGCCGGTCGCCGCGGCGCACGGGCGATCCCCCGACGCGGATGTCGCCGGCGCTGAGCTCCTGCAGGCCGAGGATCGACCGCAGCAGCGTGGTCTTGCCGGATCCGCTCGGTCCCAGCACGGCGACGAACTCGCCCGGCTTCACCGACAGATCCAGCCCCGACCACAGCTCGCGCCCGCGCAGCCGGAGGGCTGCGCCGGAGATCTCGAGCACGGGCGCGGACATGGCGACAAGCCTATCCCTGGTCATGAGAATCGTTCTCGGTGCGAAGCGCCGAGGCGAGGGTGCGCCTCAGGAGGAGAGCGCCTGTTCGAGGGCGTCGACGTTGGCGGTCATCCACTCGATGTAGGTCTGGTCGTCGGCGAGCAGCTCGCTGAGCTCGACCACCGGCACGCCTGCGGCCTCGGCCGTCTCGATCACCCGGTCGGTCTCGGCACCGCCGGTCTGCGCGTTCGCGAGGACGACCGCGACCTCGCCGGACTCGATCACGCGGGTGGCGTCGAGCAGCGTGGCGGGAGCGACGTCCTGCCCCTCCTCGACCGACTCGGCGAAGCCCTCGGGCGTGACGTCCGCGAGGCCGGCCGCGGCCGCGAGGTAGCCGCCGATGGGCTCGGTCAGGAACACGCCCTCGCCCTCATGCGTCGCGGAGAGCGACTCGAGCCGCGCCTCGAGCGCCTCGAGGTCGGCGATCAGCGCGTCGCGGTTCGCGGCGAGCGCCTCGGCGTCGACGAGGTCAGGCAGCTCGTGCTCGATCTCCTCGGCCAGGCCCTCGACCAGGTCGACCATCGTGTGCGGGTCGTACCAGACGTGCTCGTTGAAGCCCTCGATGTGGGCGTGCTCCGCGTGCTCGTCGGCGGGTTCCTCCGCGTGCTCGTCCTCCGCGTGCTCCGCGTGCTCCGCGTGCTCCTCCTCAGTCTCGCCGGCGTGCTCGTCCTCGGCGTGCGCCTCCTCCTCGCTCTCGGCGCCGGGGTAGTCGTGCGAGAACGAGACGGCCTCGATCACGACGGCGTCGCCGCCGAGGAGGTCGTCCATGAACGGGTCGTAGCCGCCGCCGTTCTCGATCACGAGAGTGGCGCCCTGCACCGTCAGCCGATCGCGGGCGCTCGCCTCGTACGAGTGCGGATCCTGCGTCGCGTCGTCGATGACGGCCGTCACCTCGGCCGCGTCGCCCACGAGCGCCTGCGCGATCGACGCGTACACGTTGGTGGACGCGACGATCGGGGCGGACTCCGCGCCCTCGCCCGACGTTGACGCGCAGCCGGCGAGCACGACGCCGGAGGCGGCGAGGAAGGTCAGAGGAAGGGCACGGCGAAGCAGCATGCCCTCCAGCCTACGCGTAATGAGAATCGTTCTCAAACCGGCCCCGCGTTTCAACCGTGCGGGCAGCTACTCCACTAGCAGCGCGGGCTCCTCCAGCACGGCGGCGACGTCGGCGACGAAGCGGCTGATGGCGTCGCCGTCGACCACGCGGTGGTCGAACGAGCCCGAGACGGTCGTGACCCAGCGGGGGCGGACCTCGCCGTCGACGACCCACGGCTTCTGCCGGATCGCGCCCATCGCGATGATCGCGGACTCGCCGGGGTTGATGATCGGGGTGCCCGCGTCCATCCCGAACACGCCGATGTTCGTGATCGTGATGGTGCCGCCCTGCTGGTCCGCCGGGGTGGTCTTGCCGTCGCGGGCCGTCACCGTGAGCTTCTCGAGCGCCTTGGCGAGGTCGCGCATGCTCAGGTCCTGCGCGTCCTTGATGTTCGGCACGAGCAGGCCGCGCGGCGTGGCGGCCGCGATGCCGAGGTTGACGTAGTGGCGCACCAGGATCTTCGCGCCGTCCTCGCCGTCGACCCACGCCGAGTTGATCATCGGGGTGCGGCGCGCAGCCCACAGCACCGCGCGCGCGACGATCAGCAGGGGCGACACCTTCACGTCGGCGAAGTCCGGCGACGCCTTGAGCCGCTTCACGAGCTCCATCGTCCGGGTGGCGTCGACGTCGGTCCACACCGACACGTGCGGCGCGGAGTACGCCGAGCCGACCATCGCGCTCGCGGTCGCCTTGCGGACGCCCTTGACCGGGATCGCCTCGACGCGGGCGTCATCGGCGACCGGCGCGGCGGCCGGCGTCTCGACCGGGATCTCCTTCTCGCGCACCGCGGGCCACTCGGGCGTCGAGATGTTGCGGAACACGCTCGCCTGCTGCGCGTGCTTGAGCACGTCCTCGCGGGTGACCTCGCCCGCCGGGCCCGACCCGGCGACCTCGCCGAGCGCGACGCCGAGGTCTCGCGCGAGCTTGCGGATCGGGGGCTTGGCGATCACGCCGACCGACGACGCCACGGGCTTCTCGGGCTTCTTGCGCCGCCGGGTCTTCGCCTCGCCGCCGGTGCCGTAGCCGACCAGCACGGAGCCGCCGCCGGCCTCGGGCTGCTGACCGGGGCCGGTCGGCTCGTGCGCGTCGCGCGCCGCGGCCGGCGTCTCGTCGGCGGGGACCACGGTGATGATGGGCGCGCCGACCTCGACCGTGTCGCCCTCGGCGACCAGGAGCTCGCCCACCGTGCCCGCGAACGGGGACGGCAGCTCGACGAGCGACTTGGCGGTCTCGATCTCGGCGATCACGTCGTCGACCGCGACCGTGTCGCCCGGGGCGACGTGCCACGAGACGATCTCGGCCTCGGTCAGGCCCTCGCCGACGTCGGGGAGATGGAAGGTCTGCATCGTCAGGTCCTCAGATCAGCTGGGTCGTGGAGCGACGGGGTCATCCGTCGGGTGCGGCGCTCTCAGTATGCGAGCGCCCGGTCGACGGCTTCCAGCACGCGGTCGGCGTCGGGAAGGTAGACGCCCTCGAGCTTCGCGGGCGGGAAGGGGGTGTCGAAGCCGGAGACGCGCAGCACCGGCGCCTCCAGGGAGTAGAACGCGCGCTCGGCGATCGTGGCGGCGATCTCGCTGCCGACGCTCGCGCTGCCCGGCGCCTCCTGCACGACCACGGCGCGGCCCGTGGAGCGCACCGAGTCGAGGACGGGGCCGTAGTCGATGGGCGACAGCGAGCGCAGGTCGACGACCTCGCAGCTGGTGCCCTCGGCCTCGGCGAGCGCGGCGGCCTGGAGCAGCGTGGTCACCATGGCGCCGTGGCCGACGAGGGTCACGTCGGTGCCCTTGCGGACGACGCGGCTCGCGTGCAGCGGCAGCGCGCGCGCCGACGTGTCGACCTCGCCCTTCTGCCAGTACTTCGACTTGGGCTCCAGGAAGATCACCGGGTCGGTCGAGGAGATCGCGTCCTGGATCATCCAGTACGCGTCGTTCGGCGTCGAGGGGCTGACGACGCGCAGGCCCGGCGTGTGGGCGAAGTACGCCTCGGGGCTCTCCTGGTGGTGCTCGACCGCGCCGATGTGCCCGCCGTACGGGATCCGGATGACCACGGGCAGCGACAGCGCGCCCTCGTGACGGTAGGTCAGCTTCGCCAGCTGCGTGGTGATCTGGTCGAACGCCGGGAACACGAAGCCGTCGAACTGGATCTCGACGACCGGGCGGAAGCCGTTCATCGCGAGTCCGATCGCGGTGCCGACGATGCCCGACTCGGCCAGCGGGGTGTCGATCACGCGGCGCTCGCCGAACTCCGCTTGGAGCCCCTCGGTCACGCGGAAGACGCCGCCGAGGCGGCCGATGTCCTCGCCCATCAGCAGCACGCGGTCGCTGCCCGCGAGCGCGGCGCGCAGGCCGGCGTTCAGGGCCTTGCTGAGGGTCATGGTCTGCAGGTTCTCGGGAGCCATGCTCACGCGCCCTCCTCGAACGAGGCCTCGTAGTCGGCCAGCCAGCGGCGCTGCTCGTCGATCAGCGGGTGCGGCTCGGAGTACACGTGCGAGAAGATCGCGTCGCGGCCCGGCGCCTCGAGCTGGGTCGTGCGCGTGCGGGCGTCCGCGGCGAACGCGGCGGCCTCGTCGTCGACGCCCTGGAAGAACGCCTCGGACGCCCCCCGGCCCTCCAGGTACGTGCGCATGCGCGTGATCGGATCGCGCTCGGCCCAGGAGCGCTCCTCGTCGCTGGTGCGGTACTTGGTGGGGTCGTCGCTCGTCGTGTGGGCGCCCATCCGGTACGTCACAGCCTCGATCGCGCGGGGACCGCGCCCCGCACGCGCGTCGTCCAGCGCGAGCTTCGAGACGGCGTAGCTCGCGAGCACGTCGTTGCCGTCGATCCGGATGCTCTCCATCCCGTACCCGCGGGCCCGGTCGGCGAGCGGCACGCGCGACTGGGTCGCGACCGGCACCGAGATCGCCCAGTGGTTGTTCTGCAGGAAGAAGACCTGCGGCGTCTGGTAGCTCACGGCGAACACCATGGCCTCGTGCACGTCGCCCTGGCTCGAGGCGCCGTCGCCGTAGTAGACGATGACGGCCTCGTCCCGCTCGGGGTCGCCCGACGCGTGGCGGCCGTCGAACGCGATGCCCATCGCGTAGCCCGTGGCGTGCAGCGTCTGCGAGCCC
Source organism: Microbacterium sp. MEC084 (assembly GCF_004514465.2). Lineage (NCBI taxonomy): Bacteria > Bacillati > Actinomycetota > Actinomycetes > Micrococcales > Microbacteriaceae > Microbacterium > Microbacterium sp. MEC084. The sequence goes on from NZ_MYFP02000002.1 coordinate 240,025, forward strand.
AGCACGAGCGTGTACAGGTGCGTGTTGCCGTTCTTGGGGTCCGTCGGGTCCCAGCCGCCGTGGCTCACGCCGCGCATCAGCTTGATGATGTCGACGGGGTCCACGCCGCGGATGGTCGCCACGACGTGCTCGCGGTACGAGGGGAACACGTGGTCCTGCGCGCGGGCGGCCCGCGCGGATCCGACCTGCGCCGCCTCCTGCCCGTGCGACGGCGGCCACAGCGCGAGCTGCCCCTGCCGCTGCAGCAGCGTGGCCTGGCGGTCGAACGCCCGGATCACCGCCATGTCGCGGTAGAGCTGCTCGAGCTCGTCGTCGCCGAGGGCGTCCACGATCGGCAGGTACCGCTCCGCCGATGCGGACGACGCGATGCGCCCGTCCGCGTCGAGGATGCGGACGGTCGGGTCGGTCTCAGCCTCTGTCAGAGGGACGTCTGCCGAAGTCACCGTTCCACGCTATCCGCGGGTCCACCCGAACCCGACGGAACACTCGGGACAACGGATCGGGCGATCCCTAGGACCTTCTCCACAGACTCATGCTCCCCGATCGATATGCGCACGCCCTCGGGGAAGGGGCGCACGATGATCCCTGCGGCGTCGAACGCGCTCGCGACGGCCTGCGAGTCGTCCGACGGCAGCCAGACGAAGTTGCCCTGCGCGTCGGGCACGGGCCAGCCCATCTCCCGAAGCCCGGCGGCGAGGCGGTCGCGACGGGCGACGAGCTCGTCGACCCGCGCGTCGATCTCCGCCTGGTGCGCGAGGCTCGCCACGGCGGCGGCGACCGACTGGGCCGTGACCGACAGCGGCGTGACGGTGCTGCGGGCCGCGTCGAGCACCCGCGGGTGGCCGATCGCGTAGCCCACGCGCAGCGCCGCCAGGCCGTAGGCCTTGGAGAACGTGCGCAGCACCACGACGTTGGGGTGCGCCTCGAACACGCGCTCCCCCAGGCCGTCCACGGCGTCGGGATCGCGCACGAACTCGGCGTACGCCTCGTCGAGCAGGATGAGCACGTCGCCCGGGACCTTCTCGACGAACGCCGCGAACTCGGCGCTCGTGATGATCGGCCCGGTCGGGTTGTTGGGGGTGCACAGCAGCACCACGCGCGTCCGCTCCGTGACGGCGGCGGCCATGGCGTCGAGGTCGTGCCGGCCGTCGGGCAGGTTCGGCACCTGAACGCCGGACGCGCCGGCGATCAGCACGAGGCCGGGGTACGCCTCGAACGAGCGCCACGAGTAGACGACCTCGTCGCCCACCGTCGCGGCGGCCTGGATGAACGCCTGCAGCAGGGCCACGCTTCCGGCGCCGATCAGGACGCCGTCGGGCTCCACGCCGTACCTCTCCCCGAGGGCCTCGCGCAGCCTCGCGGCCGTCGCGTCGGGGTAGCGGTTGAACTCGGTCGCCGCGCGCGTCGCCTCCAGCACGGCGGGCAGCGGGTCGAAGGGGTTCTCGTTGCTCGAGAGCTTGAACCCGTTCGGGTCGGCCGGTCGCCCCTGCCTGTACGGGGGCAGCGCGGCGATCTCGGGGCGGATGCGCGGAAGGACCGGCTCATCGGGGGTCATGCGGGCAGTCTATTTCTCCGCCGTCCCGAGGATGCCGTGGCGCCGGCCGGGTGCCACACTGGGGCCATGCGCTTCCTGGTCCGCGTGCTCGTGAACGCCTTCGCCATCTGGGTGGTGACGCTCATCCCCGTCCTGCAGGTGACGGTGACCCCGTTCGCCCCGGGCGGCGACCTGCAGCTCGTCCTCACGCTGCTGGCGGTGGCCGCGATCTTCGCGATCGTCAACAGCGTCATCGGAACCGTGATCCGGATCGTGGCCTTCCCGCTCTACATCCTGACCCTCGGGTTGATCTCGCTCGTCGTGAACGGCTTCCTGCTGTGGCTGACCGCGGTCATCACGGGCTCGTTCGGATGGGGCCTCGAGGTGGGCCACTTCTGGTGGGGCGTGGTCGCAGCGTTCCTGATCACGGTCATCAACTGGCTGTTCGGGATCGTCCTGCGCCCGCAGAAGAAGGACGACTGAGGCCGGAGACCCGTCAGCGCGGGTCGCCGGCGCGCTCGGCCGCGTACTCCACCGACTCGACGCGCTCGGCCTCGGCCAGCGCGGCGAAGCGGTCGGACGCGGCGGCCAGCCGCGGGTCGGCGGAGGCATCCACCTGTTCGGCCATCCGCTCGTACGACTCGCGGCTGTGCGCGTCCATGCCGAGGCTCCACAGCTCGGGTCCCGGGTCGTGGGTGTCGTGCACGACCACGCTGCCGGGAGCTCCGCCCGCGATCGGCGCCCCGCCGTGCGTGAGCCCCGTCCCGACCGGATCGTCGCGGTTGCGGAGCGTCACGCTCAGCGTGTCGGGCGGCGCGACGACGCTGACCGGGGACCCGTACGTCACGAGCGTCGCGACCCGGTACTCGCGCTGGAGCGCGAGCTGCGAGGCGATCATGCCGCCCTGCGAGTGCCCGAACGCGTGCACGGTCGCTCCGGGCTTCGCGCCGGCATCCCGCAGCGCGGCCCGCACGGCCTCGTATGACGCGGCGGGCATCCCGAAATACGCCCCGAGGTTCGATCCGGTGTCGAGCGCCTCGCTGCCGCCGCGCGCCAGGGTCCGCGTGCCCGAGACGTAGACGGCGTACTCGGCGGGCCGGTCCGCGAACGTGTACTTCTCGACCCGGATGAGCGCATGGGCCGTGTCGGGGATGCGCCGGAGCCCGTCGGCGACGCCCATGGCGGGCCGGTCGACGCGCGTGCCGTACCCGGCGACCCGCACCGCGTCGGCCCGCCCGACCAGGCGCGCATCCGGTCCCACGACGCCCCTGCCGAATCCGCGCACCAGGTCGAGGGCTGCGGCACCCAGCAGGGTCGCGACGAACCCCGGGATGCCGTCCATGCCGAGCGACGACTGGGCCAGCAGCTCCTTCGCCCAGTCCTGCTCCCACTCGCGGGTCACCCGGTCGGCCTCGGCGAGCGCGCCGGGGCTGCGGGCCTCGGCCGCGAGGATCCGCTCCTCCCAGGCCCGCACGGCCTGGATCCGCTCGCGCCCGCGGGACGTCTCGAACGACATCCGCGTCCTCGCCTCGACGATCTCGTAGACGTCGGCCATGCGGCGCAGCTCGCCCGCGATCGCCCGCGCGCCGTCCGCCGCGGTCGCCGCGTCCCGCGCGATCGACTCGACCGACCCCTGGTCCAGCGGGAACGGCGTGGCCGACACGGCCCCCCAGGCCCGCTGCCGCGCCTCCTCGAAGCGCGTCGCGGCGGTCTCGAACCGCACGGCTGCGTCGCGCAGCGACTGCGTGTCGACCGCGACGACCGAGCCCGAGCCGATGTCCAGCGCCATCACGCCTCCTGCCCCGCGCCGCCCGCGTGGACCATGCCCTGCCAGCGCAGCGCGGACGCCGCGTGGGCGCAGCGCTCGGCGAGCGCGACGGCCCGGACGCGGTGCTCCTCGGCCGCCTCGTGGAACCGGCCCGCGGCCTCCGAGCGCCAGGCCGTCGCGTCGCGCCCCGCGGCGAGCGCCGCCGCGGCGGCGTCGATCTCGGCCTGGGTCTGCGCGAGCAGGTCGCACGCGCGCGCCGCGAGGTCGTAGCCGGGGATGTGCGCCATGCCCCCACCCTGCCGCGGCGGGCGGCCTCGGCGGACGCGCCGCCGCTCCGCTCGGCACAAGGCGCTCTCGCGGGCCGCTGTGGACGGACGATGGCACTCACGCGCGGTCCGTCGGAGCGGCAGAATGGTCGGCATGCCCGGTCCGGACCCTTTCCGCGTCGTCTTCGTGTGCACGGGGAACATCTGCCGGTCGCCCATGGCGGAGGTGGTCTTCCGCGACCTCGCCGAGCGCGCCGGCCTGGCCGACCGTGTGCTCTCCACCAGCGCGGGCACCGGCGACTGGCACGTCGGCGAGCGGGCCGACGGTCGCACGCTCGCCGCGCTCAGCCGGCGCGGCTATGACGGCTCGACCCACCGGGCGCGGCAGTTCAGCGTCGAGGCGTTCCACGACAACGACCTCGTGGTCGCGCTCGATCGCAGCCACGAGCGCATCCTGCGGCAGTGGGCGCACGACCCCGGGCATCGCGACCGCATCTCGCTGCTGCTGTCGTTCGATCCGTCCGCCCCGGGCCCGGATGTGCCGGACCCCTATTACGCCGACGACGGGATGTTCGACCACGTGCTCGGTATGATCGAGAGCGCCAGCCGGGCGCTGTTTCGCCAGCTCGAACCCGCGATCCGTCCGCCTCGAACCGGAGGACTCCCCTGACCGCTCTGCCAGCCCAGCCCCTGAGCCCCCTCGACGGCCGTTACAAGGCCGCCGTCTCGCCCCTGGGCGAGTACCTGTCGGAGGCGGGCCTGAACCGGGCCCGCGTCGAGGTCGAGGTCGAGTGGCTCATCACGCTCACCAATCACTCGCTGTTCGGCACCACGCCGCTGTCGCAGGACGAGAAGTACCAGCTGCGTGCCCTGTACCTGGCGTTCGGCCAGGCCGAGATCGACTGGCTGGCGGAGCGCGAGGCGATCACGCGCCACGACGTCAAGGCCGTCGAGTACCTCGTGCGCGATCGCCTGAGCCGCCTCGGGCTGGACCGGATCGCCGAGCTCACGCACTTCGGCTGCACGAGCGAGGACGTCAACTCGCTCGCGTACGCGCTCATCGTCAAGCGCGCGGTCGCCGACGTGTGGCTGCCCGCCTACAAGGCGGTCATCCAGAAGCTCCGCGAGCTGGCGCTCGAGCACGCCGACGCCCCGATGCTGTCGCGCACGCACGGCCAGCCGGCGACGCCCACGACGATGGGCAAGGAGCTCGGCGTGTTCGTGTGGCGCCTCGAGCGCGTGCTCGCGCAGATCGAGGCAGGCGAGTACCTGGGCAAGTTCAGCGGCGCGACCGGCACGTGGTCGGCGCACCTCGCCGCCGCGCCCCAGGTGGCGTGGCCGAACGTGGCGCGCGAGTTCGTGGAGTCGCTCGGCCTCACGTTCAACCCGCTCACGACGCAGATCGAGTCGCACGACTGGCAGGTGGAGCTGTACGACCGCGTGCGCCACGCGGGCGGCATCCTGCACAACCTGGCGACCGACATCTGGACGTACATCTCGCTCGGCTACTTCGCGCAGATCCCCGTCGCGGGTGCGACCGGGTCGTCGACCATGCCGCACAAGATCAACCCGATCCGGTTCGAGAACGCCGAGGCGAACCTCGAGCTGGCGTCGGCCCTGTTCTCGTCGCTCGCGCAGACGCTCGTCACCTCGCGCCTGCAGCGCGACCTCACCGACTCGACCACGCAGCGCAACATCGGCGTCGCGTTCGGGCACTCGCTGCTCGCGCTCGACAACCTCACGCGCGGGCTGGGCGAGATCTCGCTGTCGCGCGACGTGCTGCTGGCCGACCTCGACGCGAACTGGGAGGTGCTGGGCGAGGCGATCCAGACCGTGGTGCGCGCGGAGGTCACGGCCGGCCGCTCGACCATCCAGGACCCGTACGCGCTGCTCAAGGAGCTGACCCGCGGCCGCCGCGTCGGGGCCGAGGACCTCGCCGAGTTCGTGCGCGGCCTGGAGATCGGCGACGAGGCCAAGCAGCGCCTGCTCGAGCTGACGCCCGCCACCTACAGCGGCCTGGCCGAGCAGCTCACGCGCTCCAAGCTCTGATCCGGGCGGTCACCCCGAGCCAGCCTGACGCGGCGCAAGGAAGAGTGCGCGGCACAAGGAGGATCATCCTGATCCCGGCCTTGTGTCGCGCACTTCTCCTTGTGTGGAGTCGGCGGATGACCCCGGGTCAGTCCTCTTCGCTGTCGTTCTGGTTGCGGAGCGCCTCGTCGTCCAGGAGCGCGAGGTCGGCGCGCGTGACGAGCTGCGACGTGACCGCGTACTCGACCAGCCGCGCGCGGCGGTTCGTGGCCAGGCGGCCGGGACCGCCGCGCAGGCCCTGGACGCCCATCCGGTCGAGCTTGTCGCAGACGTTGTCGAGCTTGCGGTTGAACTTGCTCATGGTCCAGCCGAGGCGCTGGGCGGCGGCGCTGGAGGACGGCAGCTCGCTCATGCTGACGCCCTCGCGGCGCAGCATGGGCTCGGCAAGGGCGACGATCAGCAGCTTCTGCAGGGGCGTGAAGCTGACGGGCATGACCGTGGTCTCGCCGCTCATGGACGCCTCGATCTGGCTGGAGACGGCGTACTGCGCCTCCTCCGTGTAGAGCGTGAGCTCGTACGTCGTGGGGCCGGCGGTGAAGACGACGACGCTCTGCGCGAAGACGATCGGCATGCGCGCGCCGGGCGACAGCCACGACTGGACGGCGCCGCCCGCGCTCGAGATGGTCGCGGCCAGCCGCGAGCCGACGTTCGCGAGCCACCACAGGCCGTCGTGGTACTGCAGCTCCAGGAACTGGCGATGCAGGTACTGGTTGTCGTCGATCTCGAGGTCGCCCTCGCGGCCGACCACGAACGGACGGCCGATCGGCACCTCGTGCCACTCGCCCGCGAACTCGACGCGCAGCGGGGCGATGCGCCCCGGCATGGTGTTCACCTCGACCTCGTCGAACGGTCCCGTCGATGCGCTCAGATCCGTCAAGATGCGACCCCCTCGCCTGACATATTGCCACCGGACGGCGGCGAAATGCGGACGACGGTCCGCGATGCGCGCGTTCAGACCGCCCGGAAGCACCCTACCCCGCGGGGACGAGGGCATTCCTGCCGCCCCTTCCCCGGGGGCGCCGGCGGGCGTCAGTCGAAGGCGGGGCGCAGCTCCTCGCGGATCGCATCGATGTTCGCGGGGCTCACCTTCCACCGCTCGGTGTCCGTGTCCTCGAAGGTCACGCCGTACCGGCCGGTGGTGCTGTCGAACTGCACGAGCAGCTTGATCGGCAGGGCGTCGTCCGGCCCGAAGTACCCGGCGAGGTACCGCTCCACCTCCGGACGCACCGCGCGAGGGCTCACGGTCACGGCCGAGATCGTCCCGTCGGGCGAGTACGCGTAGCCGTAGGCCTGGAAGAACCGGCCCTCGTTCAGCCCGAGCACCAGCGAGAACGACTCCCAGTCGTCCGCGGCGTCCTCGAGGTTCTCGATGAGCGCCCGGATCAGCGCGACGCTGGCGTCCTCGGTGAGCTGTTCGTCGGTCATGGAGCTCCTCACAGTCTCGGCATGTCGGCGGTCTTCACACGATCGAACACCGCTCCGGCGACATTGTCGAACTCAGGCCGGTTGCGGTAGACGACCTCACCGGTCGTCGGGTTCGTGACGGAGTACTTGACCGAGAACGAATCGGGCCGCACGGCACCCGGCGGGAAGACGTCGATCGAGTAGTCGACCTGGTATCCCCGGTTCACCCAGGCGGCCCACTCGTTCTCCATGGTCTTCCAGGCGCCGATGTTGAGGTTGCCGGCCTGGGGCGCGATGCCCTCGTCGGGCGTATCGCCGAAGAACCGGTGCGCGCCGAGGTGTCCGCCGTGATCGCCCTTGTCGCCCAGGCGGCCGATCTCGGTCGCATTGTCCCGGCGGGTGGACGAGCCGAAATCCTTCTTGACGGTGCCGGTCTCGGAGATGGGGCGGCCCGTGTCGCGGTCCCAGATCGTGGTCTTGCGGTTGGGCCCGTTTCCGAGATCGGTGCGCGTGCGCCTCTGCGGCGTGTCGGGCTTGTCGGTGAACTTGTCCTGCTTGCGCGTGCGGCGCACGAAGTCGTCCAGCTGGTCCGCGTGGTTCTTCGCCAGCTGCGGCAGCTTCACGTCCGCATGCCGCGCACCCCGCACCGCCGCCTCCGACAGGCTCTCGAAGATCGGCTTGAACTTCCCCACCTCAATCACCCCCGAAGTTCAACGCCTGGAAATCCGAGAAGAACCGCGACGTCACCGTCTGAATATCCGCCCCATGCATCTTCATATCCGCCTGCGCCTGCTCCAACGCCGCCAGATCCGCCGAGAACTCATCCGAATCCCCGCCCTGAGCCTCCACCATCGGCGCATCCAGAATCGCGTCCACCACCGCCGGCAGCTGCTCCCCCAACGGCTCGATCACCATCGGCGCCAGCTGATTCAACAGCTGCTCCACCACCACATCCACCGCCGCATTCAACAGCTTCTTCTTGATGATCAGCATCGCCCCCGCACCCGCCGCCGTGAACGGATTCGTCAGCATCGCCACCAACGCGATCATCGTCGTGGTCACATCCGCGATCACCTTGATCTTCAACGCGAAGATCGCATCCGCACCCACATCCATCGCCGACGCCGCCGGCGGCATCAGATCCACCAGCTTCTGCAGATTCTGCGAACGATTCGCATTCCACGCCGCCACATACGCCGGACCCGCCTGACCCACCATCGCCCCGGCCAGATCACCATTCACCTTGCGATCCACCGCCTGGATCGCCGACTCCAGATCCGCCCCATACGCCCGCAGCAGATCCGCACCCCGGCGCACCTCGTCCTCATCGATGTCCGGCCACTCGAAGCCCAGCTTCTCCATGACCCACACCAACTCGTTCGGCAACATCATCCCCACGGCGCCACCTCCTGGGTCGACTGTACGAAGGGGGCGCCGAGCCGACCATGGGCACCGCATCCCCGGTGCGACCTGCCCATGTCGTGCCGCTCAGTCGCCCGGTCGGTCGATCTCGATGCTCACGAACCGCGAGTCCGGGATGGCCTTGACGGTCACGGTCGCGCCGTCGAGCGCGCCGGGCTCCAGGCCGAGCCGCTGCTCGAGCTCCACGCGGCTGAGCGCCCGCAGGTCGCCCGCCTGCGAGGCCGGCGCGAGGAACCTCATGTCACCCTTGGACGTCACGCCGTACTCGTCCGGGCTGCTCTGGCCGATCGCGTCCTCGTAGAGCTCCTCGCGGATCTGGCCGGGCACCTTCTTCGGCACGCCCTCGACCTCGTCCAGCACGTCGCCCGGCACGGCCTGGAGCTCCTTGGCCACGGACGTGCCGGCGTCTCGGAACGGGTCGTAGTCGTCGGACCGGTGGCGGGGCCGGTGGTCGAGCGACGCCAGGCCGCGCGCCACGTCCTCGCGGACGTCGTAGTCCTTGCTGTGCGACGTCGGCCCCTTGCGGTCGCCCCGGTGCTTCGCATCGCCGGCCGCACGCCGGTCGAGCCCGCGGATGGCGTCGGCGTCGGCGCGGTGCTTGCCCCCGCGCTTGCGGAACGCGCCGGCGAAGCCCTGCTTGAACTCGCGGCCGGCGCCGTCCACGGCGTCGACGATCTCGCGGATCACGACCTTCAGGCTGCTCATGTCAGGCTCCCGAGATCTGCAGGTTGGCGAGGTCGGCGAGCAGCTGATCGGTCAGCAGCTCGACGTCGGCGGCGTGCGCGTCCATGTCGGCGGCCGCCTGGTCGAGGGCCTCGAGGTCGGCGTAGAACTCGTCGGCGTCGCCGACGGTCGCCTCGACGACCGGGGCGTCCAGCAGGGCCGCCACGAGCCCCGGGACCTTCTCGGCCAGGGGCTCGACCGCGAGCGGCAGCACCTCGTCGATCACCTTCTCGAGCGTCGCCTCCATGGCCATGTCGAAGAGCTTCTTGCGCGCGAGGATGAGGACGGCCGCGCCGCCCGCGCCGAAAGGGCCCGCCGCGAGGAGCGGGATCAGCTGCGCGAGCGTGATCGTGACGTCGGCGATCACCTTGATCTTGAGCGCCAGCACGATGTCGGCGGCGATGTCGATGCCGACCGCGGCCGGGCCCAGCACGTCCAGCAGCTTCTGGACGTTCTGCGACCGGTTCAGGTTCCAGCCGTTCACGTGCGCCGCTCCGGCCTGTCCGCGCATCGCCGCGGCGATGTCGCCGTTGATGCGGCGATCCGCGGCCTGGACGAGGGCCTCCATGTCGTCGCGGTACGCGCGCACCAGGTCCGCGGCGCGGCGGACCTCGTCCTCGTCGACGTCGGGCCACTCGAGCCCCATCTTGTCCATGATCCAGATCAGCTCGTCCGGCAGCATCATGCCCACGGCCCCACCTCCGCGGAGGACGTTACGGACTGCTCACGGTCGCGACCATGGGGAGCGCACCCCCGGGTGCCTCCTGCCCATGGAGGTCGGCCCGCCCGGGGTCCGTCACTCGTCTTCTGCGAGCAGCTCCCGCGCGCGAGCGCTCTGCCTCAGCTTGAGGAGCATGTACTCGAGCGCCTCGGACTCGTCGGTGAACGTGCGGAACGTGGCCGGCACGACCGTCGCCCGCTCGGTCGTGAGGTAGACCGCCCACTCGGATCCGCGCGGCTCGAAGACGACCGCGTCCTCGTCGATCGACTCCTCGTCCAGGAACAGGGCGTCGACGAGACCCTCGTCGGCGATGATCTTCTTCAGCTCTGCGCGATTCATCGCGGGTGCTCCCGTCGTGGTCATCGGATCTCCCGGATCATCCCGAGCTGCTGCAGCAGGTTCGGGGAGAGCGGCAGCAGGTCCTGCACGGCGCCACCGGGCTCCCCGAAGGCCGGGGCGGCCTCGCCGCGCTGCACGCTCGTCATGTCCGTGAGGCTGCCGCCGTACTTGGCGAGCAGCGCGTCGATCTTCTCACGCGTCGATTCGCTGGCGTTCTGGTACGCGTCGGGAAGCTCCGAGAGGTCGCGCGTCCACTCGTACTGGTGGTACGCGCTCGGGTTCTCCTCGTAGGGAAGCGATCGCGAGCCGTAGGAGAACGGTCCGTCGCCGGGAACCGGAGACACGTAGCGGCCGCCGGGACCGCCGTAGCGGTCGAACACGTCGCCTGCGCGGGGCGTGTGATCGTGCTTGATCGGGTCGCCGTTGCCGTCGAGCCGGAAACCCCCCTTCGGCGCCTGGCTCCAGTCGATCTTGCCGTCGGGCGTCAGATTGGACGGCTTCGGCACCAGCTCGTCGCGCCGGGCGTGCAGCGGCAGGTACCCGCGGCCGCCGGTCACCCGGGGGCGGCCGTCCGCACGATGCGACGGCTCGTACCGGTCCTGGCCGCGCACCTTGCGCACGACGTCCTTCAGGTGATCGCTGTGGTTGTCGCCGAGCTGGTGGAGCCGGGCGTCCGCGTGACGGAAACCGCGGAGCACGGCCTCCTTGACCTCCCGGATGACGGGCTTGATGGACATCAGTCGTCACCCCCGAAGTCGAGCGCCGAGAACTCCGCGAAGAACGTCGACGTCACCTGCTGGATGTCCGCGCCGTGCATCTTCATGTCGCCCTGCGCCTGCTCCAGGGCTTCGAGGTCCGCGTAGAACTCATCCGAGTCACCCGCCTGTCCCTCCACCATCGGCGCGTCCAGGATCGCATCCACGAGCGCCGGCAGCTGCTCCGCCATCGGCTCCACGACGAGCGGAGCGAGCTGGTTTATCAGCTGCTCCACCACGATGTCCACGGCCGCATTGAGCAGCTTCTTCTTGATGATCAGCATCGGACCCGCGCCCGCCGCCGTGAACGGGTTGGTCAGCATCGCCACCAGGGCGATCATCGTCGTGGTCGCATCCGCGATCACCTTGATCTTGAGCGCGAGGATCGCGTCCGCCGCGACGTCCATGCCCGAGGCGGCGGGGGACATCAGGTCGAGCAGCTTCTGCAGGTTCTGCGACCGGTTGGTGTTCCACGCGCTGACGTACGCCGGCCCGGCCTGGCCCCGCATCGCGCCCGCGAGGTCGCTGTTCACCTTGCGGTCGACCGCCTGGATCGCCGATTCCATGTCCGACGCGTAATTGCGCAGCAGAACGGCGCCCTTGCGCACCTCATCCTCATCGATGTCCGGCCACTCGAAGCCCAGCTTCTCCATGACCCACACCAACTCGTTCGGCAACATCATGCCCACGTGAAGACCTCCCCGCTCGAGGGTAGGCGGGGCGGCGCCGGCGTCACCATGGGGACAAAGACCCGCGGTCGCGCCGCGTCTACGGCGCCGGCGCCCACTGGACGGAGTCGTGGGTGAGGGGCGCGACCGGCCCGGATCGGCCGGCGACGCCGGTCACGTCGCGGTCTGCGATCGTGATCCGGGGGTTCGCGGCGAGCGGCAGGGCCACGGCGGCCCGCACGATGGTCGCCTCGATCGCCGCGCGCACGTCGCGCGCCTCGTACACGTCGGCGGTCCGCGCGAGCCGCGCGATCAGCTCGTCGCGCTCGGGGTCGGCGTGCCGCGTGACCGACGCCGCGCCCTCGGCGCCCCACTGCGCGGCGATCTCGGCCGGGGTCTGCGGGATGGGCACCCGCGCGATCGCGGCGTCCCAGTCGCGGTCGGCGAGCGCCGCGGCGTAGTCGTCGCTGCCGCAGTCGGCGATGCCCCACCCCGCCTCGGCGCCCGCGTCGCGCAGCGCCGCGAACGCGCCGGAGGCGAACGCGCTGCGGCGGTCGTAGAGCACGCAGACCCGCGTGCCCGGAGCGACGCCGACGGCCTGACGCTCCTCCTCCGGCTGGCCCGCGGGCTCGCCGAGCGTCTGCGCGAAGCCGGAGTCCTCGTTCGCGATGTCGTACGCGCGGGATCCGGGCGCCGTCACCATCGAGGTCGAAGGCGGGTACACGGACGCCCACTCGCCCGCCCCGCGCTCCACGAGGTCGCCGCGGGGCACGCCGTGCAGGAACGCGGTGCGCACCGCGTGCTGCGTGAAGATGCCGCCGGGATTCAGCATCAGGGCCCAGACCGTGCCGTCGTGCTGGGCGTCCACGGCGAAGTCCGTCCGCTCCAGCTCGCGGATGGGAGCCCGGTTCTCCGAAGTGGGCGCCACCTGCACGACGTCCAGCTGCTCGCCGATCGCGGCGACCGGGTCGTCACCGGGGGGCACCAGGCGGACGCGGGCGAACTGCGGCGTGGGCGCTCCGCGATACGACTCGTTCGGCACGAGCACGACGCTCTGGCCCGCCTCGTCCTGCTCCACCTGCTGCACGCGGAACGGACCGCTCGACAGCAGCAGGTGCGGGGGCAGCTCGCCCGAGGGATCGAGCGCGAAGCCCTCGTTCCACACGTCGGCGAGCCGCTCGAGCGCGTCGGCGTCGCCGTCGCGGACCGCGGCGACGACCGCCTGCTTGGCCTCCATGTCGTCGTCGAGTCCGAACGCCAGCCGCCCCGCGACGTGCGCCGGCACCGACACCGCCAGGGCGTGCTGCCAGTCCACGACCGGCTCCTCGAACGTCACCTCGATCGCGCGGGCGAACTCGTCGACCGCGGGCGGTGCGGCCGAGCGACGCAGCCCGCTCGGCACCACGTCGAACCACGGCACGCCCGGCACCGGCCGGTAGACCCCCTCCGCGTCGCGATGCGCCTCGGGGTCGAAGGACTCGGGGGCGAAGAAGCCGGACGCCGCCGCCCAGCCGAGCAGGAGGTCCGCCGCGTCGAGCGGGATGCCGTCGGACCAGGACGGCTCCGCGAGGTCGTACCGGACGGTGAACGGATCGTCGTCGACGATCGTGACGGAGCCGAAGCCCTCGTCCGGAACCAGCTCGCCGTCGATCAGGTCGCCGAAGCCGGCGCGCGTCAGTTCCGCGACGTCGAGGTCGCCGGGCGTCGCGTGCGTGATCGCCTGGGCGTTGACGCCGGTCAGCTCGCCGGTCCATCCGACGACGATCTCGGAGCCGGGGACGACGGTCGCGGGCTGGGCGGGTGCGCAGGCCGCGAGGCCGGCGGCGAGCGCCAGGGCGAGCGGCGCCGCGACGGCGCGGTGTGCCGTCATGGCTCCACCGCTACGCGAGGTCGGCGCTGTCGTCGTTCTCGGCCATGGCGCGGTAGGGCTCGCTCTCCTCGCTCTCGAGCCACGCGCGCGCGTGCTCGATGAGCACGGCCGGCGACTCCTCGGCCTCCTGCGCCGTGGCGAACGGCCCGAGCACCTCGTCAGAGGGGCGCTCGTCCGCGCGCTCCACCAGCTGCGTCCGCAGGTTGTACCAGTAGTAGGTCTGTGCCCCGCTCATATCCCGATCCTATTCAGCCCCAAGAGGAGAGGCCGTGGCGCCGGTCGTCGCGACCGGCACCACGGCCTCCGGTGTCGTCCTCGGCTCAGGCGCCGCCGGCCATGCCCGCGTCGGTGTCGCGGATCTGGTCGGCCATCTTGTCGAGCGCGTCGGCCATGTCGTTCACGGCCTCCGACGCGTCGTCCAGGCTGCTCGTGAGCTCCTGGTAGGCGGTCTGGTAGGCGCCCGAGGCGTTCTCGGTCTTGAAGCCGTCCTCGACCAGCTCGTCGATGATGCCCTGCAGCTCCTTCAGCGTGTCGCCGATGCTGCTGCGGCCGTCGCGCAGCTTCGCGGCGGCGCCTTCCATCTCGCTATAGGTTGCACCGAAATCGTGTCCGGCCATGAATTCCTCCCAGCGGTTCTTCGTTCAGGCCCCATGGCCTCCTGCGATGAGGCTAGCCAACCCGCAAGCCCTGGCCCACGGGGAGCCGTACCCAGGGCATCAGTCCCCATGCGCGGGCGCGACGGGGGCGCCTCCCGCGGCGCCGGCGGGGGCCGGATCCGCGGCCCGCCGCGCCCGTCGCGACTCGGCGGCCGCACCGGGGTCGGCGGGCTCCGAGGCGGGGCGCTGCGCGGGCGCGGGCGGCGTCGCGGGCGCATCCTCGGGCACGAAAGGCACCTGCATCGTGACGGCCTGGCCGGCCTGCACGAAGATCCCTCGCCCGGCCGGGAAGTCGCTGCGCTTGACCCGGCCGAACGGCATCTTGAAGATCGCGTCGCCGTCGTAGGTGTCGGGCTTGAGCACGATGCCCTGGCGCCCCACCTTCCACTCGCCGAGCACGCCGATGCTGCCGCTCGCGCGGCTGATGTCGGCCTCGCCGACCAGCAGGTGGTCGCTGTCCGCGACGGCCTGCAGCAGCGCGCGCATGGGGCGGTCCGCGGCGCCGTCGGCGAGGTGCGGGATGTCCTCGATCACGATCATGATCCGGTCGGTCGTGGACTCGTCCGCGACCAGCGCGGTCAGCTCGGTCGCGAGGTCCTTCTCGTCCTCGGGTCGCGTCGCGCTGCGGACCCACGGGCGGAAGTCCTTGAGCTGCGCGCGCCGGCTGCCGAAGTGGTACAGCTTCACGTCCGGATCGAAGCGCTCCATGGCGACCACCAGCGCCTTGAGCGTGTTCGTCTTGCCCGAGGCGGGCGGCCCCGCGACGACGAACGATCCGAGGGGCTCGAAGCCGCGCGCGCTGAGCGTGTCGTCGGCGATGCCGAACACCGGCAGCCCGTCGACCGTGGCGGGCACCTCGTCGGTGCGGACCTCGAGGGGCAGGGCGCCGATCTCGGGCAGGTCGCGCACGCCCTGCGCGCGCAGCCGGTCGCCCAGCTCCGTGAGGATCTTCGTCTGCTCCACCGCGTTGGGCGTGCCGCCGAGCACCGCGATCTGCGCCTCGTGCCCGTCGATGATCGCGCGGCCCGGCACGGACTGGTCGTCCAGGATGTCGCGGGGCGTGCCCAGCAGCATGTACTGGCTGGGCTCGGCCATGCGCAGCACCACGCGGCGCGAGATGTTCGCCGACACGGCGCTCGGCACGGCGTTGCCGCGGTCGGCCGTGATCACGGTGTGCACGCCGAGCGGACGGCCCTCGCCCAGGATGCGCAGGAACGTCCGGTAGAACGGTCCGCGCCCCGCCGCGACCTCCCAGTCCTTCTTGAACTCGGGGTAGTTGTCGATCAGCAGGATGATGCGCGGCATCGAGGGGTCGACCAGGTCGCGGTACTCCTGCACGGTGGCGGCGCCGGCTGCCGAGAACGCGCTCGCGCGACGGTCCATCTCGCCGTCCAGGGTGCGGAACAGGCGCTGGATGCGGTCGACGTCGGCGCCGTCCAGCACCGAGCCGACGTGCGGCAGCTTCGTCAGCGACCCGAGGGCACCCGAGGCGAAGTCGAGGCAGTACACCTGCACCCGGCCGCGGTCCGGGCGCATGCCGGCCGCGGTGGCGATGGTCTTGAGCACGGTCGACTTGCCCGATCCGGACGTGCCGTACACGACGAGCGAGCCGTCGCGGTCCGGGACGAACGCCGCGGCCTCCTGCAGCTGCCGCTCGGGCACGTCCACCATCGCGATGGGGATGCGCCCGTCGCCCTCCACCTCGATGTCGCGCAGATCGACGACCGGGGCGAGGTCGTCGAGCCAGGGGCGGCGCGGGCGCGGCAGCGCCGCGACGTCGGCCGCGCGGATCACCGTGCTCACGATGCGCTTCTGGTCGTTCGGGCCGAGGTCGTGCTCGTGGGCGTCGGACTCGGCGGGGCGGTCGGGCTCCCACTCGGCGGTCGTGCCGAACCCGAGCTGGGCAACGCGCACCTCGACCGGCACGGTGTCGTCGGTGGACGTCCATCCGCCGGCGTAGGCGGACTGGAAGGGGACGAGGCGGCCGGGGCCGGTCTTCGCGATCGCGCGGCCGGGGATCGACGGCGGGAACGTCGCGGCGATCTCGTCGTCGACGACGTCGCGCGAGTCGGACTCGTCGGCCATGCGCAGCGCGATGCGGAGGTTGGTGTTGGCGCGCAGGTTGTCCTTGATCACGCCGGCCGGGCGCTGCGTCGCCATGATCAGGTGGATGCCGAGCGAGCGGCCGCGCTGGGCGATGTCGACCACGCCGTCCACGAACTCCGGCACCTCGCTCGCCAGGGCGGCGAACTCGTCGATCACGAGCACGAGCGCGGGCGGCGTCTCGGGGTCCTGCCGCTTCTCGAGCTCGAGGAGGTCCTTGGCCTTCTTGCGGTTGAACAGGTGCTCGCGGTGGTGCAGCTCGGCGCGCAGGCTGGTGAGCGCGCGCCGCACGAGGTGCGGGCTGAGGTCGGTGACGAGACCCACGCAGTGCGGCAGGTCGACGCAGTCGGCGAAGGCGGAGCCGCCCTTGTAGTCGACGAACAGGAACGTGACGCGGTCGGGGCTGTGCGCCGACGCCATGCCGAGCACCCAGGCCTGCAGGAACTCGGACTTGCCGGCGCCCGTGGTGCCGCCCACCAGGGCGTGCGGGCCCTGGGACCGCAGGTCGAGCGTCATGGCGTCGGTCGCGCCCTGGCCGATGATGGCGCGCAGCGACCCGGCCTTCTTCAGGCGAGGGCGCGGGCCTGGGGTGCGGTCGATGATCGTGTTGTTCTGCCGCCAGCGCTCGATGACGGCGTGCGGGTCCTCGGCGATCTCCTGGCCGACGAGCGGCAGGAACATCACGGAGTTGGGGATGTCGGACGCGTCGTGCACGACCGTGCTGGCGTCCACGACGGGCGCGAGCCGGCGCGCCAGCATCTGCATGTAGCCGTTCGACACGCCCTCGACGCGCACGTGCTCGAGCAGGTCGCCCGTGCGGACGAGGCCGACGCGGGCGTCGTCCAGCCCGCCCGTGACGTCGATGTAGCTGCGGCACACGGCGGGCAGCGACTCGACGGTCGGCGAGAGGAAGACCGCGTGCACGCCGTGGTCGGCGCCGCGCTCGAGCACGTCGGTCAGGCGCGCGCGGTCGACGGGGGCGTCGCTCGTGACGAACACGATGACCGAGACCCGCGGCCGCTGCGCGTGGTCGTTGGCGGCGCGCGCGACGTCCGTGCCGTAGACGAGCGGGTTCCAGTCCTCCTTGAACGGGCCGCGCGGCTCGGAGGATCCCCCGCTCGCGCGCAGCACGTACTCCTCCAAGGCGCTGAGCAGGGCGGTGGAGGTGGGCGCCGAGTCGGCGAGCGCCTGGCTCTTGAAGGGGCTGGTCTCGCTCGTGGTGTGCGGCAGCCACTTGATCCAGTCGAGCTCCTCGATCCACGTGGTGTCGGCGAACGCGACCGTGACGACCTCGTTGGGCGCGTGCAGGCCGAACAGCTGGACGGCGATGCCCCGCATGGTGTCGGCGACGGGCGCGTGCGGGCCTGCGATGCCGATGGATCCGGCGGCGGGGAGCGTGTCGAACACGGGCACGTCGTCGACATCCGCGTAGCGCTCGCGCAGCCGCTCGACGCGCTCGATGTACTCGGGCAGCCCGTCGGGCTGCTCGAAGTCGCCGATCGTGTTGCGGGCCGGCAGGCGGCACGTGCCGAGGCGCAGCGCCAGGAAGTTCCAGTGCTCGGGGCGCCGCGTCCACAGCATGGGCCCGAGCCGCATGGCGTGCTCGAACACCTCGGCGACCGGCGGGGCCTCCTCGTTGCGGGCCTTCTCCTCCTCGGGCTTGCCGCGGAAGAGGTCCTCCTCGAGCTTCTCGAACTGCCGCTCGAACAGCAGGAACTCGTGGTTCGTCTGCTTCTTGCTCTGGACCGATTGGTTGATGATGTTGCCGAGCGCCATGAGCGGGGTCATGACGATCATCAGCAGGGCGCGCGGGTTGCCGTTCATCGAGTACAGCGCGATGCCCATGATGATCGGCGCGATCAGGATCGGCCACGGGAACAGGCGGCCGATCTTCTCGGTGGGCAGGCGCGGCGCCTTGAAGGCCGTGCCGGGGTAGCGCACCTCGACGCGCGGGCTGCGGTTGAACAGCAGCCCGCCGCCCCGCTCCAGCACCGGATCGCCGCCGGCCGTCCCGTCGAACGCGCGCGCCAGGTACAGGACGAGTGTCGTGGCCCCGATCACGAAGGGCTTGCCCGGCTCGATGCGCACCCGCTGCACCGAGACGCCGTCGACGATCACGCCGTTGGCCGAGTTGAGGTCCACCAGCTCGGCGTGCGCGCCGAGCTCGAGGCGGGCGTGGCGCTTGGACACCATGGGGTCGGCCAGCACGACGTCATTGCCCGCGTCGCGTCCGATGAAGACGTGCCCCGCGGCGACGCGGAACTCCTGACCGGCGAGCGGCCCGTCGGTCGCGCGCAGCACGCCCACGGCGTCGCGCTGCCCCTCGGGGAGGGACGGGATGTGGTGCGGACCGAGGTTGACGACGGACGCCGCGAAGCCGGATCCGATCGGCGCCTCGCCGATCGGCACGTCGGGCTGCAGCGGCTGGAGCGCCTCGCCCGTGGGCGGCGCCACGGCGAGCGTGAGCACGTCGGCCTCGGAGGCCGCGACCGTGCGCGCCGGGTCGGCCTCGGCGATGTAGCGGGCGACATCCCCCGCGGTGGCGGTCGAGTCCGTCGTCACGACGATGTCGACCGGCTCCACCCCCTGGCGGTGCAGCGTCAGCTTGAGCCTCATGCGTGATCCCCCGTGTATGTGCGCGGCGCGGTCATACTCGCTCCACCGCCGCGGTCCTGTCCCCGATCCGCACCACATCGCCGGCCGCCGCGGTCGCCGAGCCCCCGGGCGCGAGCGGGTGCTCGACGCCCCCGCGCAAGACCGCCGTGCCGTTGGTCGAATGGCAGTCGACGATCTCGAGGCCGCCGTCGACGGGGCGCACGACCGCGTGCGTCTTGGACAGCGAGCGCGTCTCGTCGGCGATCGCGACCGCCTGCGCGCCCGCGGCGATGCCCGAGGGCTCGGGCCGGCGGCCCAGCACGATCGCCTGCGACACCAGGACGTGCTGGCCGTCGTCGAAGCGCAGCAGGAACCGGGCCGGCTGCCTGGCCGGGGCGG
Organism: Microbacterium sp. MEC084; assembly: GCF_004514465.2. Taxonomy (NCBI): domain Bacteria; kingdom Bacillati; phylum Actinomycetota; class Actinomycetes; order Micrococcales; family Microbacteriaceae; genus Microbacterium; species Microbacterium sp. MEC084. The sequence continues at coordinate 259,336 of NZ_MYFP02000002.1, forward strand.
CCGGGGTGACGGCGGCGGCCCCGATCAGCACCTCGACGGGCAGCTCCGGCGCGGGGCGCGCGGGGGCGGCGGGTGGGGCGGGCGGTGGCGGGGCGGGCTGGGCAGCGGTCGGCGCGGCCGGTGCGGCCGGGACAGCGGCCGGGATGTCGGCGGGGGCGGGCGGCGGCGCGGGCTCGGCCGCGTCCCGGAGGCGGTAGCCGCCGAGCACGGGCTTCCCCTCCTCGCCCACGACCGGTGCGACCGGGGCGGCGGGGAGATCCGTGAGGCCGACCTGGGGCCGCACACCCCCGTCGTAGGGCTTCGCGGCGCCGATCACGCCCGCGCTGAGGCGCCCCCCCGGCCGGTAGCCCGCCTGGGCCACCGGGTCGGCCGACGTCGCGAGCGAGGGCAGCGGCGCCCGCTCGGCGATCGGCTCGGCGCGCACCATCTTGCGCGCGACGCGCATCCGCTTCTCGTCATACGGGTTCAGGCCCTTGCGGACGTCGACGAGCCACAGCCGGCCCGCCTTGTCGTGCCAGGCGCGGCCGCGGCGGTCCGGGTCGAGCACGGGCAAGATCAGGAACAGCGGCAGGCCGAGCGGCAGGATCGCGACCGCCGACAGCACGAGGTCGCGCAGCAGCACGCGCCCCACGCCCGGGCGCTCGAGCGTCAGGACGTTCACGGACCGGATGCCGGCCACGGCCTTGCCGATCGTCAGGCCCCGGCGCCCGTGCAGCACGAGCTGCACGACGAGCAGGATCAGCGAGAGCAGCACGCTGACGCCGGCCATGATCACGGCGAGCACGAACTGCGGGTGGTTGACGAATCCGTACAGCGAGATCGACCCGGAGGTCAGCTTGAGCAGCAGCGGGAGGGCACCCAGCAGAAACGGCAGCTGCAGCACGAGCCAGATGACCGCGTCGACGAGGGCCGCGAGCGCGCGGCGGCCGTAGGGCGCGCGCACCAGCCCGAGGGCGGCGGCGTAGGCTGGATCGGGCCGCCCCTGTGCGTCGACGCCCTCGATCGGACGGGTCTCGTCGTCGATTTCCCAGATCACGCCGTCGGCCCCCTCCTCCCGTTCCGCGCACGGCCCGCGGACAGGCTCCACAGTACCCACCGCGTGCCGGCGCGACCGCGCCGCGGGGCCCGCGCGGGGACCTCTCCCCTGGCCGCGCCCGGCCGCGTCAGCGCGCGCGGGCCGCGGCCCTGCGCCGCGCGCTTCGGCGGAGCACGCCGTGGCGCGGCGCGAACAGGTAGACAAGCGCGAACACGACGCCCTGCACCACGACCACGAGGCCTCCCGGCGACGCGTCGAGCCAGTAGCTCAGGTAGATGCCGACGACCGAGGACGCCACCGCGAGCGCGGGCGCGATCACGAGCATCCGCCCGAACCGGTCGGTGAGCAGGTGCGCGGTCGCGCCCGGGATGATGAGCATCGCCACGACGAGCACGACACCGACCACCTGCAGGGCCACGACCGACGTGAGCGCGAGCACGCCCAGCAGCATGGCGCCCAGCAGGCGGGGCGACAGCCCGATCGCGAACGCGTGCGTCGGGTCGAAGGCGAACAGCGTGAGGTCGCGCCGCTTGACCAGCAGCACCGCGAGCGCCACGGCCGCGAGCACCGCGACCTGGATGAGCTCGGCGGCGGAGACGCCCAGGATGTTGCCGAAGATGATGTGGTTCAGGTCGGTGTTGCTCGGCGTGACCGAGATCAGCACGAGACCGAGCGCGAACAGCGTCGTGAACACGATGCCGATCGCGGCGTCCTCCTTGACGCGGCTGGTGCCGCGCACGACGCCGATCAGCGCGACGGAGAGCAGCCCGAACACGAGCGCGCCCAGCGCGAACGGGGCGCCGACGACGTAGGCGAGCACGACCCCGGGCAGCACGGAGTGCGAGACGGCGTCGCCCATGAGCGACCAGCCGACCAGCACCAGCCAGCACGACAGCAGCGCGCACACGATCGCCGCGACCACGGTGGTGGCGAGCGCGCGCAGCATGAAGTCGTACTGCAACGGGTCCAGGATGAGGTCGAGCGGGCTCATGCGGCGTCCTCCCCGCCGCGCGGCTCGAGCCCGAACACGCGCGCGAGCGCCTCGGGCCGCAGCGCCTCTGCCACCGGGCCGTGGAACAGCACGCGATGCAGCAGCAGCACCGCGTCGTCCGCCAGCTCGGGCAGCGCGTGCAGGTCGTGCGTCGACACCAGCACCGTGCGGCCGTCGGCGGCCAGGTCGCGCAGCAGCCGCACGATCGTGCCCTCGGAGCGCTTGTCGACGCCCGCGAAGGGCTCGTCCAGCAGCAGGATGTCCGCCTCCTGCGCGATGCCGCGCGCCACGAACGCGCGCTTGCGCTGCCCGCCGGACAGCTGCCCGATCTGGCGGTCGGCGAGGGCCGAGAGCTCGACGCGCTCGAGCGCCTCCGCGACCGCCGCCCGATCGGCCGCGCGCGGCCGGCGCGTGATGCCCGTGCGGCCGTACCGGCCCATCATGACGACGTCGCGCACGGACACGGGGAAGGACCAGTCGACGTCCTCGCTCTGCGGCACGTAGCCGATCCGGCCGCGACGGCGCGCCGACGCCGGGTCCGCGCCGTCGAGCAGCACGGAGCCGCGCTCCGGCCTCAGCTGCCCCGTGATGGTCTTGAACAGCGTGGACTTGCCGGATCCGTTCATCCCGACGAGTCCCGTGACGCGGCCGGCGGGCACGCTCAGCGAGACGTCGTCGAGCGCGAGGACGTCGCCGTAGCGGACGGTGACGTCGCGCACCTCGATCGCGGCGCTCATGATCCGCCGCCCGTCAGGGCCTCGACGATCGTGTCGGCGTCGTGGCGGATCAGGTCGAGGTAGGTCGGGACGGGCCCGTCCGGCTCGGACAGGGAGTCCACGTAGAGCACGCCGCCGAACTCGGCGCCGGTCGCCTCGACCACCTGGCGCATCGGCCGGTCGGAGACGGTCGACTCGCAGAACACGGCCGCCACGCCGTTGCCCTCCACGAACTCGATCGCCGCCGCGATCTGCTGCGGCGTCGCCTGCTGCTCGGCGTTGACCGGCCAGATGTACGCCTCCGCGAGGCCGGCGTCGCGGGCCAGGTACGAGAACGCCCCCTCGCACGTCACGAGCGCCCGCTCCCCCTCGGGCAGCTCGGCGAGCGCCGCGACCAGCTCGTCGTGCACCTGCTGCAGCTGCGCCGAGTACGCGGCGCCGTTGGCCTCGTAGTCGTCCGCGTGCGCGGGGTCGAGCTCCGAGAACGCCTCGACCATGTTCGCGACGTACGTCTGCACGTTGAGCGGGCTCATCCAGGCGTGCGGATTCGGCGTCCCGGCGTACGCGTCGCCCGCGATGTCGACCGGCTCGACGCCCTCCGACACGACCACGTGCGGCACGTCGACGGACTCCACGAACTGCGCGAACCAGGCCTCGAGGTTCAGCCCGTTGTCGAGGATGAGGTCGGCCTCGGCGGCGCGCCGGATGTCGCCCGGCGTCGGCTCGTAGCCGTGGATCTCGGCGCCCGCCTTGGTGATCGACTGCACCGAGAGGTGATCGCCCGCCACGTTCTGCGCGATGTCGGCCAGCACGGTGAACGTCGTCAGCACCGTGGGGCGGTCGTCGGCCGGATCCGCAGAGGAGCCGCACGCGCTCAGCACCGGCGCGAGGACGAGGATCAGCGCGAGCGAGCGGACGACGGCGTGACGATTTTTAGGCATACCGAAACTTTAGGATTTCGGGTCGCCGAAAACAACCCCCGATCGAGGCGCGGCGCCTCCGGAAGGAGGTGGGCGCGACTGAGCGCGCGGGGCGGTCGGGGTCCGACCGGGGTCAGCGCTCGGGCCGGTCGCCCTCTGCGTCGTCCTGGTCCTTGGGCAGCAGGACGGGCCGGTCGACGGTCTCGCCGTGCTGCGCGGGATCGACCACGAGCAGCAGCATCGCCAGGCCCAGGGCGACGACGATGAACGAGACGCCGGCGGCGATCGCCGCGACGGACCAGGCGTGCGCGACAGCCTCGCCCGGCAGCGCCTGGAACGCGCCCATGGTGGTCGCCGTGACCAGCCCCGCGAACAGGGCGGCGCCGAACGCGATCCCCAGCAGCTGGGCGGGGCGCATCAGGTCGCGGCGGGTGGGCTTGTCGGTCACGGTCGATCCTCCTGGGGCGCGGCGGCCGCGGTCTCAAGGCTCGCGGGCTCGGACGGGGCCGGCGAGAGCCCGGCGATGCCCAGGAAGACCGCGACGATGGCGGCGTAGCCGCCGAACAGGCCGACCGCGATGGTCGTGCCCGTGAGCGTGAAGGCGCCCGCCTCCTCGATCGAGTAGGTCAGCGCGTACTCGGGCCGGACGAAGATCAGGATCGCGCCGAGCAGGATCGTGAGCCCGCCGACGACGACGGCGTCGCGGGACTCCGATCGGCCCAGCCGGGCGCGCTGCGTGATCCCGATCGCGAGCTCGACGATGCCGGCCAGCAGGGCCCACCCGATCAGGACGACGAAGAGCAGCGTCTCGGAGCGCAGGGCGACCGCGCTCGCGGCCATGCCGGCGGCGAGGTGGACGGCGCCCAGCAGCACGGGCGCGCCGCGGTGCCCGGCGGGAGCGACCAGCCAAGCGGCCAGTGCGAAGACCATGGCGGTCGCGATGCCGAAGCCGCCGAACACGGCCAGCCCCACCTCGTGCGAGTGGTCCGGCGAGAACGTGATCATGAGCGCCGCCACGGCCGCGAACAGCGCGCGCAGCAGCTGCACGTGACGCGGGGTCATTCGCAGGGGCGCGGCGGAGGGCATGACGGATCCAGGATCTCTTCGAGCGGGACCCACCCAGTCTAGTTGCGGGATCCTGACGAGAACGTGCGCGGACGGCTCATCCGGCCGACTGTCGTGCGAGCGCAGCGAGCGTGCCGCGGATGCGGCCAACCGCAGCGCGAAGCGCTGCCGAACGGAGCGAAGCGACGTTCCTCGCTCGCGAGTGTCCGGCGCGGAGCGTCGGCGCGAGCGTGCGAGACGCTCCTAGAAGGAGAGGGCGGCGTCCAGGTCCGCGAGCAGGTCGTCGACGTGCTCGATGCCGACCGAGAGGCGCACGACGTCGTCGGGGACGGCGAGCTCGGTGCCGCGGACGGACGCGTGCGTCATCTCGTCGGGGTAGTTGAGGAGCGACTCCACGCCGCCGAGCGACTCGGCGAGCGTGAACAGGCGCGTCGACTCCGCGAAGCGGCGCGCGGCCGCGCCGTCGCCGAGCGCGAGCGACACGATGCCGCCGAAGCCGGACATCTGCGCGGCGGCGATGTCGTGGCCGGGGTGCGACGCGAGGCCGGGGTAGTACACGCGGGCCACCTTCCCGTGCCCGTCGAGGTACTCGGCGATCGCCTGCGCGTTGGCGGTGTGGCGCTCCATCCGGACGGCGAGCGTCTTGATGCCTCGCGTCGTCAGCCACGCGTCGAGCGGGCCCGAGACCCCGCCGACGGCGAACTGCAGGAACTTGGCCTTCTCGGCGAGCTCTTCGTCGGCGAACACCAGCGCGCCGCCGACGACGTCCGAGTGGCCGCCGAGGTACTTGGTGGTCGAGTGCACCACGACGTCGGCGCCGAGCGCGAGCGGCTGCTGCAGCGCGGGCGACGCGAACGTGTTGTCGACCACGACCAGGGCGCCCGCGGCGCGGGACTTCTCCGCCAGGGCGCGGATGTCGGTGATGCGCAGCAGCGGGTTGCTGGGCGTCTCGACCCACACGACCTGGGGAGCGCGCTCGGCGAACGCCGCGTCTACCGCGGCCGGGTCGCTCAGGTCGACCACGCGCAGCTTGACGCCCCACGGGCCGAGCACGCGCGCGAGCAGGCGGTAGGTGCCGCCGTAGACGTCGTTGCCGAGCAGCACCTCGTCGCCGGGCTGCAGCACGGCGCGCAGCAGCGCGTCCTCGGCCGCGAGGCCCGACGCGAACGACAGAGCGCGGGCACCGCCCTCGAGCGCGGCCAGCTGGGTCTCGAGCGCGGTGCGCGTCGGGTTGCCCGAGCGGCCGTACTCGTAGCCGCCCCGCAGGCCGCCGATGCCGTCCTGGACGTACGTGGTGGAGAAGTGCACGGGCGGGATGACCGCGCCCGTGGGGCCGTCCGGCTCCTGTCCGGCGTGGACGGCTGCGGTCTCGAAACGGGCGTCGTGCGAGGCGGTCATGCGGCGCTCCCGGGGGTCTCGTGGCGGTTGGTCTTGGTGGCCTCGGCGAGCTGGGCCGTCAGGTCGGCCGGCACGAGCGACTCGGGCGTCTCGACCTCGAAGCCGCGCTCGGTCATCCAGCGGTCGTTGAACACCTTGCCGAGGTACCCGCGGCCGTGGTCGGGGAGCAGCACGACGACGATCGCGTCGGCGGGCAGGTCGCGCGCGGCGCGCAGCGCGCCGGCCACGGCCATGCCGCTCGATCCGCCGACGAGCAGCCCCTCCTCGCGGGCGAGGCGGCGGGTCATCGCGAACGAGTCGGCGTCCGACACCGCGACGATCTCGTCGACCACGCTCGGGTCGTACGCGCCGGGCCAGAAGTCCTCGCCGACGCCCTCCACGAAGTAGCCGTGCACGTCGTCGTGGCTCGCGGCCGAGTAGATCGAGCCGACCGGGTCGATGCCGACGATGCGCACCGCGCCGCCCGACACCTCCTTGAGGTAGCGGCCCGTGCCCGTGATGGTGCCGCCCGTGCCGACGCCCGCCACGAAGTGCGTGACGGTGCCCTCGGTGTCGGCCCACACCTCGGGGCCGGTGGTCTCGTAGTGGCTGCGGGGGCCGTTGAGGTTCTCGTACTGGTTGGGCTTGAACGCGCCGGGGATCTCGCGCGCAAGCCGGTCGGACACGCTGTAGTACGACAGCGGGTCGCTCGGCTCGACGTCGGTCGGCGTCACGACGACCTCGGCGCCGTAGGCGCGCAGCACGGCGCGCTTGTCCTCCGACACCTTGTCGGGAACGACGAAGACCATCCGGTAGCCGCGCTGCTGCGCGACCAGCGCGAGGCCGACGCCCGTGTTGCCGCTGGTCGGCTCGACGATGACGCCGCCCGGCTTGAGCTCGCCCGACGCCTCGGCCGCGTCGATGATGTTGGCGGCGATCCGGTCCTTCGAGGATCCGCCGGGGTTCAGGTACTCGACCTTCACCAGCACGGTGGCGGCGATGCCCTCCGTGACGTGGTTCAGGCGGACGAGCGGGGTGCGGCCGACCAGGTCGGCGACGGAATGTGCGTAACGCAAGGGCGTGTCCTCAGGATGGCCGCGGCCGGCGGTGCGTGGACGCGGGAACGGTCGGTTGTCGGTGGGGTGCGCTGGGCGCGGGCTCTCAGCGACGACAACGACAGGTCTGCACGGACCCAGCGTACCGCGGGCCGGATGACGCCGGACCCGCGTGACATCCGCTCCCCCGTGGCGCTTCGGTGTCGAACGTTTCGTAATAAGTCGCCCGCCGGCGCCCGCCCGCGCGGGCCTCGGTAACGTCTCGGTCCATGAGCGAGAACCAGGCGGCCCTGGCGCGCGACGTCCGTGAGGCCTCGCGCCCCGCGGGCGCGATGCTGTCGGTCCCCGGCGCGCTCGACGCCGAGCAGTTCAAGGCGATCTGCCGCGGCCACCCGGGCGGGGTGTCCGTGATCACGGCGCAGGGTCCCGACGGGCCCGTGGCGTTCACCGCGACCTCGGTCGCCTCGGTGAGCGTGGATCCGCCCATCCTGATCTTCTCGGTGTCCTCGCTGTCGTCCGCGGCGCCGTCGATCCTCGCGGCGGACTCGGTGGTCGTCCACCTGCTCGACGCCGACGACGTCGACCTCGCGAAGCTCGCCGCGACGAGCGGCGTGGACCGCTTCGCCGACACGTCGGCGTGGACGCGCCTCCCCACCGGCGAGCCGGTGTTCCCCGGCGTGCGCGCGTGGACACGCGCCAAGGTCGTCAGCCACCTCGAGGCGGGCGGATCGACCGTCGTCGCGGTGCACGCGCTGCAGGGCCAGATCAACCGCGGCGCCGAGCACGAGGCCGGCCCGCTGGTCTACCACAACCGCACCTGGCACAAGCTCGGCGCCCACTCGCGCCTCGACTGACGCCCCTTACTCGTGGGCGCGGGAGCTGCGGATCCCGCGCCCCACGAGTGTCCGGCTACAGCCGCGCGTAGAGCGACAGCGGGGACTCGATCGCCGACACCACGCGGCGGAGGAAGCCGGACGCATAGCCGCCGTCGCACACGCGGTGGTCGAACACGAGCGACAGCTGCGCGATGCGGCGGGGCGTCATGACGCCGTCCACGACCCACGGCTTCTCGATCACGCGGCCGATGCCGAGGATCGCGACCTCGGGGTGGTTGATGATCGCGGCCGAGCCGTCGACGCCGAGCGCGCCGTAGTTGTTCAGCGTGAACGTCGATCCGGTGAGGCGCTCGGGCGGCAGCTTGCCCGCGCGCGCGAGCTCGGTCGTCTCGCGCAGGGCGGCGTCGAGGTCGCGCACCGTCATCCGGTCGGCGCGCGGGAGCATGGGCACCATCAGCCCGCGTTCCGTGTCGGTCGCGACGCCGAGGTTGACGCCGTCGAAGGTCAGGATGTCCTCGCCGTCGAGGCGCCCGGCGAGCAGCGGGAACTCCTCGAGCGCCAGCAGCACGAAGCGGGCCAGCAGCGCCGTGAGCGACGGCGGACGCTCCCCCGGCGCCGCCATGGCGGGGCGGAGGCTCCACAGCTCGGTCGCGTCGACGTCCACCCATACGGTCGCCTCGGGGATCTCGGCCCGGCTGCGGCTGAACTTCGCGGCGGCCGACCGGCGCAGCATCGACATCCGCTCGCGGCTCGCGACCTGCAGGTCGCCCGCAGGCGCGGGTGCGGTCTGACGGGTCTGCGGTGCGGATGTCGGCGCGGCGGCCCCACCGGGCGCCGTCAGCCCCGCCGATCCGTCAGACGACGCGGCGTTGGCGGCGCGCAGCACGTCGGCGCGCGTCACGACCCCGTCGGCGCCGCTCGGGCGGATGGTGGTGACGTCGAGCCCGAGGTCGCGCGCGAGCCGGCGCACCAGCGGCGAGCGCACGGGCGGCTTGGCGGGCGCATCCGGTGCCGTGTGTCGGGTCGGCGGGGCGGATGTGCGCGTGTCGGCCGCAGGAGGCGACATCCGCACCGCCGGCCCGACGGACGGGACGCGGCGCGGGCGGCGACGCCGCGCGCCGGCGCGGTGCTCACTCGTGCCGTAGCCGATCAGGACGTTGCCGGATCCGGCCCGCTCCTCGGAGCGGTACGCCTCGAGCTCGGTGCGGTCGGGAGTGGGCTCGGGGCGTTTCGACTCGGTCGCTTCGCCCCCTCGCTCAACGAGCACGGCAGCCGCCGGGGCGTCGGCGGCGACCTCGAGCACGGGCTGCCCGACGGCGAGCATGGTGCCGGGCTCGCCGTGGAGCGCGACCACGGTGCCGGCGAACGGCGAGGGCAGCTCGACCACGCTCTTGGCGGTCTCGACCTCGGCGATCGCCTGGTCGACGCGCACGTCGTCGCCGACCTGCACGAGCCACTGCACGAGCTCGGCCTCGGTCAGCCCCTCGCCGAGATCCGGCAGACGGAACACCTGCGTGGTCGCGGTGGTCATCGGTCCTCCCAGTTCAGCGTGTCGATCGCGTCCAGCACGCGGTCGACGTCGGGCAGGTGGAAGTGCTCGAGCTTGGGCGCCGGGTAGGGGATGTCGAACCCGGTGACGCGGCGCACGGGCGCCTCGAGGTGCTCGAAGCAGTGCTCGCCGATGCGCGCGGCGAGCTCGGACGCGACGCTCGCGAAGCCCTGGGCCTCGGCGATCACGACCGCGCGGCCCGTCGAGCGGACGGCCGTGAACAGCGTCTCGTCGTCGCACGGCGTGAGCGTGCGCACGTCCACGACCTGCACGCTGCGCCCCTCGCTCTCCGCGACCTCGGCCGCATCCAGCGCGACGCCCACCGAGCTGCCGTAGGCGATCAGCGTCACGTCGGCGCCGGGCCGCGCGACGCGCGCGTGCCCGATCGCCGCGGGCGCGGTGACGTCGACGGGCGCCTTGGACCAGTACAGCTTCTTCGGCTCCAGGAAGATCACGGGGTCGGGGTGCTCGATCGCGGCGCGGAGCAGGCTGTAGGCGTCCTGCGGCGTCGCCGGGCAGACGACCGTGAGGCCCGGGGTGTGCGCGTAATAAGCCTCGGACGAGTCGCAGTGATGCTCGACGCCGCCGATGCCGCCGCCGAACGGGATCCGGATGACCATCGGCAGCCGGATGGCGCCCCGCGTGCGGTTCGCCATCTTGGCCGCGTGGCTCACGATCTGCTCGAACGCGGGGTAGGCGAACGCGTCGAACTGCATCTCGACGACCGGGCGCAGGCCGTTCATCGCCATGCCGATCGCGGCGCCCACGATGCCGGACTCGGCCAGCGGGGTGTCGAAGCAGCGGTGCTCGCCGAAGCGCGCCGCGAGGCCGTCCGTCACGCGGAAGACGCCGCCCAGCTTCCCGACGTCCTCCCCCATCACGAGCACCGAGCCGTCGGCCTCCATCGCGTCGGCGAGGGCCCGGTTGATCGCGCCCGCCATGGTCATCGCGGGGGCCTCCTGCGCGGCGACCTCCGTGCGGGTGTGCTCGATCATGCTCATGCGCCTGCCTCCTCGCGTGCCAGCTCGTCGCGCAGCTGCGCCCACTGGGCGTCGAGCTGCGGCGTCCGCTCCGCGTGGACGAAGCGGAACAGGTCCTCGGGGTCGGGATGCACCTCGCGGTTCATGGCGTCGCGCATCGCCGTCGCCGTGCGCTCGGCCTCCTCGGCGAACGCCGCCTCGGTCGCGTCGTCGAGCGCTCCCTCGGCGAGCAGGTGCGCGCGCATGCGGCGCAGCGGATCCCGCTCCTCCCACGCCCGGACCTCCTCGCGATCGCGGTAGCGCGTGTCGTCGTCCGCGTTCGTGTGCGCCTGCATCCGGTACGTGTGCGCCTCGATCAGCGCGGGCCCGCCGCCCTCGCGCGCGTTCTCGACCGCGTCGCCGAGCACCGCGAGCAGGGCCGCGACGTCGTTGCCGTCGACGCGCTGGCCGGGCATGCCGTAGCCGATGGCCTTGTGCGCGAGCGACGGCGCAGCGGTCTGCCGCGACAGCGGCACCGAGATCGCGAACTCGTTGTTCTGCACCAGGAACACGACCGGCACGTGGAACACGGCCGCGAAGTTGAGGGCCTCGTGGAAGTCGCCCTCGCTCGTGGCGCCGTCGCCGCACATCGCGAGCACGACGGTGTCCTCGCCGCGCGACTTGGCCGCGAACGCCACCCCCACCGCGTGCAGCAGCTGGGTCGCGAGCGGCGTGGCGTGCGGCGCGATGCGGTGCGCGCGCGGGTCGAAGCCGGCATGCCAGTCGCCGCGCAGCAGCACGAACGCCTCCTCGGGGTCGACCCCCCGCGTGATCACGGCGACCGAGTCGCGGTAGGTCGGGAAGAGCCAGTCGCCGTCGCGCAGCGCGAGCGCGGCCGCGACCTCGCAGGCCTCCTGCCCGTGCGACGACGGGTACACGGCGAGCCGGCCCTGGCGCACGAGCGCGTTCGCCTGTTCGTTGATGCGGCGGCCGCGCACGAGCGCGCCGTACGCCTCCAGCAGGCGCTCGGTCGGGGGCGCCGCGTAGCGGTCGTCCTCGGTCAGGTGCCCGTGCTCGTCGATGAGCCGGACGGGATGCTCGCGCGGCAGCAGATCCGTGCGCAGGGCGTCGGGGGCGTCCATGAGTTCCTCCACGTCGTCGTAGATGACTCCAGGATGCGTCGCGCGGGGCAATCCGTCTGCCCCCGTCGATCCATCGCGAGACGGATTGCCGAGCAAGCGGCATGTTGTGCACATAGCGTCCAGGATGGACTGGAGATTTGGGGGGCCTGCGATGGAGCTGGATCAGACGGACCGGGCGATCCTCGCCGCGCTGCGCCACGACGGCCGCGCGTCGATCAGCGACATCGCGGCGAAGGTCAAGGTGTCACGGGCGAGCGCGTACGCGCGCGTGAAGAAGATGGAAGACACCGGCGTCATCCGGGGCTTCACGGTGCGCACCGATCCGATCCTCGAGGGCATGCACGCGAGCGCGTACGTGGGCCTCAACGTCGAGCAGGCCGACTGGCAGGACCTGCGGGAGCGGCTGACGCGCATCCCCGAGGTGCACCACGCGGCCCTGCTGGGCGGCGACTTCGACGTGCTGCTGCTGGTGCGCGCCCGCGACAGCCGCGACCTGCGCCGCGTCGTGCTGGAGGAGTTGCAGGGCATCCCCGCGGTGCGCTCGACCCGCACGTTCATCGTGTTCGAGGACATCCCCACGATCGCCGAGGCCTGAGCGGCTACTTCGCGAGCGCCGCCTTCGCGTAGGCGACGATCGCGTTCGCGTGGCCGTGACCGAGGCCGTGCTCGTCCTTGAGCCATGCGACGACATCCATGTGCGATGCGCCGTCGAGCCGCTCGACCACGAGGTCGAGCCACTCCTGCATGGGCCTGCCGTACGTCTTCTCGATGTTGGGGAAGTAGGAGGCGGGCCCTTTGACCTTCTCGCCGGGCGCGATCACCGGCGCGCTCACCCTGTGCTCAGCCATGCGCTCACGCTATCGGGATCGGCCGCCCGGGGCGTGTCCCAGTTCACGCCCGTCTGAGCCCGACCGTGTCCCAGTCTGGGCCGCTATCGGGCGGCCATTCGGGCATCAAGTGGGACATGGGCCACGGACGGCGGGTTCGACGATCACTCCCCCGTCGAGCCGGATGACGAGGGCCCGGGCGGATCGCGACGATCCCACCGCGGGCCCTCGGCCGTCCCCCTCGCTCAGCGGCTGCTGAACGCCGCGTCGAACGCGGCCTCCGGCGCCGCGAACGCGTTGCGGCGCACGAACTCGAGGGCCTCCGGCGCGCCCTGCAGCCGGTCCATGCCGGCGTCCTCCCACTCCACCGAGATCGGGCCGTCGTAGCCGATGCTGTTCAGCGCCCGGAACGACGCCTCCCACGGCACGTCGCCGCGACCGGTGGACACGAAGTCCCACCCCCGGCGCAGGTCGGCCCACGCCAGGTGCGATCCCAGGCGCCCGTTGCGGCCGTTGCCGACGTTGAGCTTCACGTCCTTGCAGTCGACGTGGTAGATCCGGTCGCGGAACTCCAGGATGAAGCCCACGGGGTCCAGCTGCTGCCACACGAAGTGCGACGGATCCCAGTTGAGCCCGAATGCCTCCCGGTGCCCGATCGCCTCGAGCGTGCGGACCGTCGTCCAGTAGTCGTACGCGATCTCGGACGGGTGCACCTCGTGCGCGAAGCGCACGCCGACCTCGTCGAACACGTCCAGGATGGGGTTCCACCGGTCGGCGAAGTCCTGGTACCCGGCGTCGACGGCCTCCTGCGAGACCGGCGGGAACATCGCCACGTACTTCCAGATCGACGACCCGGTGAAGCCGACGACGGTCTTCACGCCCAGCTTCGCCGCCAGCCGGGCGGTGTTCTTCATCTCCTCGGCCGCCCGCTGCCGGACCCCCTCGGGGTCGCCGTCGCCCCACACCCGATCCGACAGGATGTCGCGGTGCCGCTGGTCGATGGGGTCGTCGCAGACGGCCTGGCCCTTGAGGTGGTTCGAGATGGCCCAGACCTTCAGCCCGTGCCGCTCGAGCAGGTCGAGCCGGTCCCTGATGTAGTCGTCGTCGTCCCAGCGCCACGGGTCGAGGTGGTCGCCCCAGCAGGCGATCTCGAGCCCGTCGTAGCCCCAGCCGGCGGCCAGGCGCGCGACCTCCTCGAGCGGCAGGTCGGCCCACTGGCCGGTGAAGAGTGTGACCGGTCGCGTCATCGCGTTCCTCCGTTGTCTCGTGCGTGCGGTCTATCGGTCGTCGTCGGCGGGCGTCCACGCGCTGCCCGACTCCGAGCTGCGCAGCACCGCGTCGAGCACGCGCTGCACGTGCAGGCCGTCGGCGAACGACGGCTCGGGCTGCGTTCCCGCGTGGATGGCGCCCACGAAGTCGTTCACCTGGTGCGAGAAGCCGTGCTCGTAGCCGAGCATGTGCCCCGCCGGCCACCAGGGCTCCAGGTACGGGTGCTCCGGCTCGGTGACCAGGATGCGCCGGAAGCCCTGCTCGGTCGGCGGCAGGGTCGCGTCGAAGAACTCCAGCTCGTTGAGGCGCTCGAGGTCGAACGCGAGGGCGCCGAGCGACCCCGAGATCTCGATCCGCAGCGCGTTCTTGCGGCCCGTCCGGAACCGGCTCGCCTCGAACGACGCGAGGGCCCCGGATGACAGCCGGCCGGTGAACAGGGCGACGTCGTCGACCGTGACGCGCCCCCGCGCCGCCGACGCCGTGCCCGAGAGCCCGACGCCGTGCTCGAGCAGCGGGCGCTCGCTCACCAGGGTCTCGACCACCCCCGACACGGTCGTGACCGCCTGGCCGGTGATGTACTCGGTCAGGTCGACCGCGTGGGCGCCGATGTCGCCCAGTGCCCCCGATCCGGCGCGCTCCTTCTCGAGGCGCCACGTCATCGGCGCCTCGGCGTCCGCCAGCCAGTCCTGCAGGTACTCGGCGCGCACCTGCCGGATGTCGCCGAGCCGGCCGGCCGCGACGAGATCGCGCGCGAACGTGGCGGCGGGCACGCGGCGGTAGGTGAAGCCGACCATCGAGCGCACGCCGCGCTCGGCCGCCGACGCGGCCGCGGCGGACATCCGCTCGGCCTCCTCGACCGTGTTGGCCAGGGGCTTCTCGCACAGCACGTGCTTGCCGGCCTCGAGCGCCGCGATGGCGATCTCGGCGTGCGTGTCACCCGGGGTGACGATGTCGACCACGTCGACGTCGTCGCGCGCCACGACCTGGCGCCAGTCGGTCTCGGCCTCGCGCCAGCCCCACTTGCGGGCGGACGCCTCGGGGTCGCTGCGCCCCACGACCACGGCCATCTCGACGCCGAGCGGCAGGTCGAAGAACCGGGGCGCGACGCGCCATCCCTGCGAGTGCGCGGCCCCCATGAAGCCGTGGCCGATCATGGCGATGCGGAGCGTGTCGGACATCGCTCAGCTCCTCTCTGCGGAGGTGGGCGGGGCGCCCGCCCGGTGGACGGGCGCCCCGGACGGACATCAGGACTCGAAGGCCAGGTCGATGAACTGGTCGACGTTCTCCTTGGTGACGACCGGCGCGTCGAGCACGATCCGGTTCGGCACGCTCGGCGTGATCAGGTCGCTGACGGTCTTGCCCTGCGCGATGAGGCGGGCGAGCGCGATGCCGTCGGCCGCCTGCGTCGACGGGTAGATCACGGTGGCCTTCAGGACCGAGTCGTCGGCCTGGATGAGTTCCATGGCGTTGCGGCTGCCTGCGCCGCCCATCATGAGGAACTCGTCGCGGCCCGCGGCCTCGATCGCCGCGAGCACGCCGACGCCCTGGTCGTCGTCGTGGTTCCACAGGGCGTCGATCTGCGGGTTGGCCGACAGCAGCTGCGAGGCGGCGGACTCGCCGCCGGCGACGGTGAAGTCGGCCGCGACGCGCGCCGAGACCTCCAGGCCGCAGTCCTCGAGGGCGTCCGCGAAGCCCTGCGAGCGGTCCTGCGTGAGGGGCAGCGAGTCGATGCCCGCGATCTCCGCGACGACCGCGTCGGGGTTGTCGCCCACCTGCTCGCAGATGTACGTGCCGGCGCTGACGCCCATGCCGTAGTTGTCGCCCAGGATGGTCGCGCGCGCCGCGAAGGGGCTCGAGAACTCGCGGTCGACGTTGATGACGGGGATGCCGGCCTCCATCGCCTGGATCGCGACCTCGGTGAGCGCCGCGCCGTCCGTGGGGAGCAGGACGATCGCGTCGACGCCCTCGTTGATGAAGGTCTCGACCGCGGCGATCTGCGCGTTGGCATCGTTCGTCCCCTCGGCCATGCGCAGCTCGACGTCGTCGAAGCTGTCGGCGGCGGCCTGCGCCCCCGAGTTGATCGCACCGAGCCAGCCGTGGTCGGCGGCCGGCCCGGAGAACCCGATCACGACCGTGTCGCCCGACTCGGCGTTCTCCTCGCTGGACGTGCCCTGGTCGACGACGTCCTCCTCCTCGGTGCCCGTGCCCGTGCAGCCCGCGAGGAGTCCGATGCCGGCCAGCACGGCGGCGCCGGTGAGCAGCAGTCGCGTGCGCGGCTTCCAGTGTGAGCGCATGTTTCCTCCTTGAAATCCGATGCGGCCTCGACAGTGTGGGCGCCGGAGGCGGAGCTCGCCGGGCAGCCGTCCACGCTGACGCGCTCAAGCTAGCAGAACAGATTGCGCCAGCGACAGCTTTTGTTTTCCATCCGACGAAAGTCGCATGACGATATCTCGCGCGAGAAATCAAGCGTCAGCCGCCCGCTCCGGCGATCGGTGCCTCTGGATGGCCGGTTCGATCCGGGTATCGACACAGGGCGGGTGGCCGCGTTATGTTCGGCGCGTGATCAAAGTCGACCATGCACCGGCATTACTCGACGTCCGGGGAGTGACCAAGGCGTTCGCGGGTGTCCAGGCCCTGCGCGGCGTCGACCTGCAGGTGCTCCCGGGCGAGGTGCACTGCATCCTGGGCCAGAACGGCGCCGGCAAGTCGACGCTGATCAAGACGCTCGCGGGCGTCCACCGCCCGGACGAGGGCGAGATCCTGTGGATGGGCGAGAGCGTCGACATCCCGACGCCCGAGGCGGCACTCGAGCTCGGCATCGCGACCATGTACCAGGAGCTCGACGTCGTGGACGGCCTCACGATCGCCGAGAACATCTTCCTCGGGCACGAGCTGGCGCGCGGCGGCTTCACCCGCCGCTCCGAGGCCGCCGCGCGGACGCGCGAGCTTCTGAAGCGCCTCGGCCACGGCCGGCTCTCGCCCCACACCGAGGTCGGGCGGCTGAGCGCCGCCAACAAGCAGATCGTGAGCATGGCCCGCGCCCTGTCGCACGACATCAAGCTGATCATCATGGACGAGCCCTCGGCCGTGCTCGACGCCGAGGAGGTCAAGAACCTGTTCGGCGTGGTCCGGGAGCTCACCGCCGCGGGCATCGCGGTGATCTACATCACGCACCGGCTCGAGGAGATCCGGCAGATCGGCGACCGCATCACGGTGCTCAAGGACGGGCGCTCCACCGCGAGCGGCCTGCCGGTCGCCGAGACCCCCACGCGCGAGCTGATCACGCGGATGACCGGTCGCGAGGTCGAGAACGTCTTCCCTCCCGCCGTGCCCGTGCCGGGCGAGGCGCCAGTCGTCCTCGAGGTCGAGGACCTGGGCCTCGCGGGCGTGTTCCGCGACGTGTCGTTCTCGGTGCGGGCGGGCGAGATCGTCGGGCTCGCGGGCCTGGTCGGATCGGGCCGCTCCGAGATCCTCGAGACGGTCTACGGCGCGCGCCGGGCCACCGCGGGCACCGTGCGCGTGGGCGGCCGGCCGCTGCGGCGCGGCTCCGTGGTGTCGGCGGTATCCGCCGGCGTCGGCCTCTCGCCCGAGGAGCGCAAGAGCCAGGGGCTCGTGCTGGACGAGCCGATCTTCGTCAACGTGACGCTCTCGTCCATGTCGCGGTTCGCCAAGGCGGGCTTCCTCGACGAGCGCGCCGAGCGCCGTGCGGCCGAGGAGCAGATCGCCGCACTGGAGCTGCGACCCGCGGATCCCGACCGGCCGGCGATGACCCTGTCGGGCGGGAACCAGCAGAAGATCCTGCTCGCGCGCTGGCTCGTGCACGGCACGCGCGTGCTCCTGCTGGACGAGCCCACGCGCGGCGTCGACGTCGGCGCGCGCGCCGAGATCTACGGGCTGATCCGCCGCCTCGCGGCCGCGGGCAACGCGATCGTCATCGTCTCGAGCGAGATCGAGGAGGTGCTCGGCCTGGCCGACACCGTGCTCGTCGTCGCCGACGGCCAGGTGCTCACGACGCTGCCCGCGTCGCAGATCGACGAGCACGGCGTGCTCGACCTCGTCATGAAAGGAACCGCCGCATGAGCGAGCAGACCACGACCGCGGCCGCCACCGGCCCCTCGCCCGCGCCCGCGGGCGGGCCCGTGCGCGGCGCCTCGGCGCGCGCCGGACTCGCCGGCATCCTGTCCGGATCCGTGGGCCGCAACCTCGGACTGGTCGTCGCCCTGCTGCTGCTCGTGATCGTCGGCGCGATCACGGCGCCCGACACCTTCCTCGGGGTGTCGAACATGCTCACGGTGCTGCGGCAGGCGTCCATCATCGGCGTCATCTCGATCGGCATGACGCTCGTGATCATCGCGGGCGGCATCGACCTGTCGGTCGGCTCGGTGCTGGGCCTCGCGTCGGTCGTCGCGACGCTCGCCGCCGTGCAGGACCTGGTCGACCAGACGCACTGGATCTTCATGGTGCTGATCGCGCTCGGCGTCGGGCTGGGCGCCGGGCTGATCAACGGCATCGTCATCGCCTACGGCAAGGTCGTGGCGTTCATGGCGACCCTCGCGATGCTGGTCGCGGCGCGCGGCCTCGCAGAGATCCTCGCCGAGCGGCGCACGCTCGTGGTCGGGGACCGCGGGTTCGTCAGCGCCCTCAACCAGGATCTCCTGGGTGTCGACATCCTGATCTGGATCTTCGCTCTCGTCGCGATCGGCGGCTGGGTGCTGCTGAACCGCACCACGTTCGGCCGCCGCACGGTCGCGATCGGCGGCAACCGCGAGGCTGCGCGCCTGGCGGGCATCGACGTGCGCCGGCACACCATGTGGCTCTACGCCATCGCGGGGCTGTGCGCGGGCATCGCCGCGGTCATGATGCTCGGCCGCACGACGGCCGGCACGTCGACCCACGGCCAGCTGCTCGAGCTGGACGCGATCGCCGCCGTGGTGGTGGGCGGCACGCTGCTGGTGGGCGGACGCGGCACCGTGACCGGCACGGTGTTCGGCGTCCTGATCTTCGCGACCCTGTCGAACGTGTTCGTGCAGAACAACCTGTCGTCCTCCGTGCAAGCCGTCGCCAAGGGCGTGATCATCGTGATCGCGGTGCTGCTGCAGCAGCGCTTCGCCAAGCCCACCGGTCGCGCGTCGTAGTGTCGGCACTTCCGTCGACGCGGACGGGCCTTCGGCTGCCGCGCGTCGCATCCCGCCGCACCTTCGGCGCCGAGACCGCGAAGTTAGACTGAAGCGTGGGGAATATGAGCACCGCGACGAGCACGAACGTGTCGGGCGTGTCCCAGCTGTTCCAGCTTCTGCGCGACGGCGTCCCCCGCACCCGGGCCGAGCTCGCGAAGGCCACGGGACTGGCGCGCTCGACGATCGCGGCCCGCGTCGACGAGCTGATGCGCATGGGCCTGATCATCCCGATGGCCGAGGCCGTGTCGACCGGCGGACGCCCGCCGTCCCGCTTCGCCCTGAACCCCGAGGCCCGCGTCGTGCTCGCCGCCGACCTGGGCGCCTCGCACGCCACGCTCGCCGTGAGCGACCTGGCGGGGAGGATCATCGCGCAGCACAGCGAGCCGCTCGACATCGCGCTGGGGCCCGAGCCCGTGCTGACGTGGGTGGTGGACAACGCGTCCGCGCTCATGGAGCGGATCGGGCGATCGCGCACCGAGCTGGCCGCGATCGGGATGGGCGTGCCCGGACCCGTCGAGCACTCGACCGGTCAGCCCGTCAACCCGCCGATCATGCCCGGATGGGATCGCGTCGACGTGCCGGGCTGGGTCCGCCGGCATCTGGATGTGCCCGTGCTGGTCGACAACGACGTCAACATCATGGCGCTCGGCGAGCGCGCCACCGCCTGGCCTGCGGTCGACCACCTGATGTTCGTGAAGGTGGCCACGGGCATCGGCTCGGGGATCATCTCGGGCGGCGTGCTGCAGCGCGGAGCGCAGGGCATCGCGGGCGACATCGGGCACGTGCAGGTCGCGCGCGGCGCGGGCGTCCC
Organism: Microbacterium sp. MEC084; assembly: GCF_004514465.2. Taxonomy (NCBI): domain Bacteria; kingdom Bacillati; phylum Actinomycetota; class Actinomycetes; order Micrococcales; family Microbacteriaceae; genus Microbacterium; species Microbacterium sp. MEC084. The sequence continues at coordinate 279,066 of NZ_MYFP02000002.1, forward strand.
GTGTCACTGCGGCAACCGCGGCTGCCTCGAGGCGCTCGCGTCGGGGCCCGCGATCGCGCGGGCGCTGCGCGAGCAGGGCATCCCGGCCGAGAACGGCGACGACGTGGTCGACCTCGTCAAGCGCGGCAGCATCGACGCGATCCAGGCCGTGCGCCAGGCCGGCCGCGACATCGGCGAGGTGCTGACGACCGCGGTGAGCCTCGTGAACCCCTCGGTGATCGCGATCGGCGGATCGATGGCCCGCGTCGGCGAGCACCTGATCGCCGGGGTGCGCGAGGTCGTCTACACCCGCTCGATCCCGCTCGCGACCGAGCACCTGTCGATCGTGCAGTCCGCCGCCGCGCAGAACGCGGCCGTGCTCGGGGCCAGCATGCTCGCGATCGAGCACGCCCTGTCGCCTGAGTCGCTGCACGCGTTCGTCGCGGCCTGAGTAGGCAGGATCAGCCGCGCGGCACCTCGGCTCCGCCGCGCCAGACCCGGTGGGTGAGCTCCATGCCGGGGCGGTAGGCGAAGTGGGAGACCGACGGGGCGTCGATCGCGTGCAGGTCAGCGCGGAAGCCCGGGGCGATCCGGCCGACGGCGTCGTCGCGCCGCAGCGCGACCGCACCGCCTGCGGTCGCGGCCCACACGGCCTCCTCCACGGTCATCCGCATCTGCAGCACGGCGGTCGCGACGCAGAAGGCCATCGACGTGGTGTTCGACGTGCCGGGGTTCGCGTTGCTAGCAAGCGCGACCGTGGCGCCGGCGTCGATCAGCTCGCGCGCGGGCGGGAAGGGCTGGCGCGTGCTGAGGTCGCACGCCGGCAGCAGGGTCGCGACCGTGTCGGATGTGGCGAGCGCGTCGACGTCGGACGCCGAGAGGTGATTGCAGTGGTCGACCGACGCCGCCCCGAGCTCGACCGCGAGCGCGACGCCCTCACCCGGCCCCAGCTGGTTGCCGTGCACCCGCAGACCCAGCCCGGCGCGGCGCCCGGCCTCGAGCACCGCGCGCGACTGCTCGGGGGTGAAGGCGCCGGTCTCGCAGAACACGTCGATCCAGCGGGCGTGCGGCGCGACCGCGTCGAGCATCGGTCCGGTCACGAGCGCGACGTACTCGTCGGCGTCCGTCCCGGGCGGCACCACGTGCGCGCCGAGGAACGTGACGTCCGACGTGATCTCGGCCGCGAGACGGGCCAGGCGGGCCTCGCCCTCGACGTCGAGCGCGTATCCCGTCTTGACCTCGAGCCACGTGGTGCCCGAGCGCAGCGCGACGTCCCGCGCACGGGCCGCGGCGGCGCGGAGCTCCTCGTCGGACGCCCCCCGCGTGGCGGCCATCGTCGTGCGGATGCCGCCGGCCGCGTACGCGTGCCCGGCCATCCGGTGCTCGAACTCCTCGGACCGGTCGCCGGCGAACACCAGGTGCGTGTGCGAGTCCACCCAGCCGGGGAGCACCGCGCGCCCCTCGAGGTCCGTGCGCCGGTCGGCGTCGGGGGCCGCGGCCGCGCGCCCGACCCACGCCACGCGCCCATCGTCGACCACGAGCGCCGCGTCGCGGATGCGCCCGCCGAGGCCGGTCTCGACCGCGGGGTCGTTGGTCGTGAGCTCGGAGATGCCCGTGATCAGCTCGCTGGTCATGCGTCCTCCTCGAAGATGCCGTCGACGATCTCGCCGAGGCGGCGCGCCACCGCGGCGGCATCGACCTCGACCGCGGCGCCGCCGACCACCGTGCGGCGCACGTCGGCGGCGGTCGCGGTGAGCGCCACCTGCAGCGGCTCGCTGCCGGCGGTGCGCAGCGACCGGTCGTCGAGCTCGACGAGGTCGAGCGGGCCGCCGAGGCGCGCGGGCGCGGGAAGCCCCAGCGAGCCGTACCCGCCGTCGGCGCCGATGCGCCACAGCAGGTCGGGGGCCAGGCGCCCGCGGCTGAGCGAGCGCAGCCGCTCCCCCGCCTCGAGGCCGCGCAGCTCGAGCAGCGCGTCGACGACCGCGTTCTGGTCGGAGCCGACCGCGAGCCGCACGCCGGCGCGGACCAGCTCGGCGGCCGGGCCGATCCCGTCGCCGAGGTCGGCCTCGGTGGTGGGGCAGAACACGGCGTGCACGCGCGCGGCGCCCAGCAGCTCGATGTCGCGCGGGGTCAGGTGCGTGGCGTGCACGACCGACAGGCGATCGCTCAGCACGCCGTCCTCGGCGAGCACCTCGGTCGGCGTCAGGCCGTAGGCGCGCACGCTTGCCTCGTTCTCGGCCGGCTGCTCGGACAGGTGGATGTGCAGCGGGACGTCGCGCGGCAGCTCGGCCGAGATGCGCCGGATGTCGCCGCGCGGCACCGCGCGCACGGAGTGGATCGCGGCCCCGAGCGTCACGAGCGGCGACCGTCCGGCGAGCGTCTCGCGCAGCGCGTGCCAGCGCTCCAGCCACCCGGCGGCGTCGCCGTCGCCGAAGCGGCGCTGCTCGGGCGACAGCGCCTCGCCGATCCCCCCGGCGAGATAGCACGTGTCCAGCAGCACCAGCCGGATGCCCGCCGCCTCGGCGGCATCCGCGAGCGCGAGCTCCATGGCGTGATCCGGGTACGGCGTCCCGTCGGGGCGGTGGTGCACGTAGTGGAACTCGCCGACGGCCGTCCATCCGCCGAGCGCCATCTCGCGGAACACCGCCGTCGCGAACTCGCGGTAGAGATCCGGATCCAGGCGCGCCGCGGCGCGGTACATGGCCGAGCGCCAGGTCCAGAACGACCCGCTCTCGTGGGTCCGGCCGCGCAGGGCGCGGTGGAAGGCGTGCGAATGCGCGTCGCCGAGGCCGGGCACGGCGAAGTCGAGCGCGACCGCCCCGGGCGGCGGCGCGTCGGCGTGGCGCTCCCCCACCACGAGACCGGCGTCGTCCGCCTCGAACAGCACGCCGCGCAGCACGCGTCCGTCGCGCAGCAGGCGATCCACCCAGACGCTCACGACAGCTCCCGGATCGACTGTGCGAGAGCGTCGACTCCGGCCGCGACGGCCGCGTCGTCGGCCCCCTCCTCGGGCGCGTGCGAGACGCCCGACGGGTTGCGGACGAACAGCATCGCGGTGGGCACATGGGCCGAGAGCACGCCGGCGTCGTGACCGGCGCCGGTCGGCAGCACGGGCACGCCGCCCAGCGCGGCCGCGAGCCGATCGCGCAGCACGGGGTCGAAGCGCACCTCCGCACTGTACGACTCCTCGACGACCGACGCCTCGCAGCCCTCGGCGGCGGCGACCTCGGCGACCTCGGCCGCGACCTCCTCGACGATCGCGCGGGTGTCCGCCTCCGACGACGCGCGGACGTCCATCCATGCGGCGACGCGCGACGCGATCACGTTCGTGCCGCCGGGGATGGGCTCCAGCCGCCCGATCGTGGCGCGCGCGCCCGACCGGCGTGAGGCCGCGCGACGCGCCGCCGTGATGGCGGCCGCGGCGGGCAGCATCGGATCGCGCCGATCGGCGATCTCGGTCGTGCCGGCGTGGTTGCCCTGACCGCGCACGTCCACGCGCCAGCGGCCGTGCTCCAGGATGGACGACGCCATCGCGACCGGGGCGTCCAGGTCGATCAGGCCCTTGCCCTGCTCGACGTGCAGCTCGACGAAGACGCCGATGCGCGACAGCGCCTCGTCGTCGCGGCCGAACGACGCCAGCCCCGCGTCGCGCGCGGCATCCGCGAAGCTGCGGCCCGTCGCATCCCGGAGCGCTCCGGCGCGCGCCGGATCGATCGCGCCCGACAGCAGCCGGGAGCCGAGGCAGGCGATGCCGAAGCGCGAGCCCTCCTCCTCGGCGAAGACGACGATCGCCAGGGGGCGGGCGGGCGCGAAGCCCTCGGCCTTCAGGCGGGCGACCGCGTCCAGCGCGCTGACGACGCCCAGGGGGCCGTCGTGCGCGCCGCCGCCGGGGACAGAGTCGAGGTGGCTGCCCGTGACGATGGCGTCGGGGCCGGGCTCGCCCCACCACGCCCAGAGGTTGCCGTTGCGGTCGGTCTCGACGCCGAGGCCGAGGCGGGTGGCGCGCTCGACGAACCAGTCGCGCAGCGTGCGCTCGGCGTCGTCGAACACGTGCCGCGAGTACCCGCCGCGGCGCGGGTCGCGGCCGATGCCCTCGATCTCCCGCAGGAGACCGAGGGCGTCGAAGGCCGCGGGAGCGGTCACTCGCCCTCCCACATCGGCACGCGCAGGCCGCGCTCGCGCGCGATGTCGGCCGCGTGCTCGTAGCCCGCGTCGACGTGCCTCATGACGCCCGTGCCGGGGTCGTTGGTCAGCACGCGCTCGAGCTTCTGCGCGGCCAGCGGGGTGCCGTCGGCGACCGTCACCTGGCCCGCGTGGAGGGAGCGGCCGATGCCGACGCCGCCGCCGTGGTGCAGCGACACCCAGGTGGCGCCCGAGGCCGTGTTGAGGAGGGCGTTCAGCAGCGGCCAGTCGGCGATCGCGTCCGAGCCGTCCTTCATCGCCTCGGTCTCGCGGTACGGCGACGCGACGGATCCGGAGTCGAGGTGGTCGCGCCCGATCACGATGGGCGCCGACAGCTCGCCCGACGCGACCATCTCGTTGAACTTCAGGCCCGCGAGGTGCCGCTCCTTGTAGCCCAGCCAGCAGATGCGGGCGGGCAGGCCCTCGAAGTGCACCTTCTCGCCGGCCTGCGTGATCCAGCGCGCGAGCGCGGCGTCCTCGGGGAAGAGCTCGAGGATGGCGCGGTCCGTCGCCGCGATGTCGGCCGGGTCGCCCGAGAGCGCGGCCCAGCGGAACGGGCCGCGGCCCTCCTCGAACTGGGGCCGGATGTACGCCGGCACGAAGCCCGGGAAGTCGAAGGCCCGCTCGCTGCCGCCGAGCTTCGCCTCGGCGCGCAGCGAGTTGCCGTAGTCGAACACCGCGGCGCCCGCCTCGAGGAACCCGACCATGGCGTCGACGTGCTTGGCCATGGAGCGGCGCGAGCGCTCGGTGAAGCCCTCGGGATCGCGCGCCGCCTCGGTCTTCCAGTCCTCGAACGCGACGTCCTCGGGCAGGTAGGCGAGCGGGTCGTGGGCGCTGGTCTGGTCCGTGACCACGTCGACCGCCACGCCGCGGGCCAGCAGCTCGGGGAACACCGTCGCCGCGTTGCCGACCACGCCGACCGACAGCGCCTCTCCCTCGGTCTTGGCGGCGAGCACGCGCTCGAGCGCGTCGTCGAGCGACGTCGTGTACTCGTCCAGGTAGCCGTGCTCCACGCGGCGCGCCAGCCGGGACTCGTCCACGTCCACGATCAGCACGGCGCCGCCGTTCATCGTGACCGCGAGGGGTTGGGCGCCGCCCATGCCGCCCGCGCCGCCCGTCAGGGTCAGGGTGCCGGCCAGCGACTCCCGTCCGAGCGAGCGGGCGACCGCGGCGAACGTCTCGTACGTGCCCTGCAGGATGCCCTGCGTGCCGATGTAGATCCACGACCCGGCCGTCATCTGGCCGTACATCGTGAGCCCGAGCGCCTCGAGGCGGCGGAACTCAGGCCACGTGGCCCAGTCCCCGACCAGGTTGGAGTTCGCGATCAGGACGCGCGGCGCCCACTCGTGCGTGCGGAACACGCCGACCGGCTTCCCCGACTGCACGAGGAGGGTCTCGTCGGCCTCGAGCGTCTCGAGGGTGCGCACGATCGCGTCGTACGCCTCCCACGAGCGCGCGGCCCGTCCGGTGCCGCCGTACACCACGAGGTCCTCGGGGTGCTCGGCGACCTCGGGGTCGAGGTTGTTCATCAGCATGCGGAGCGCGGCCTCCGTCTGCCAGGTCTTGGCGGTGAGAGTGCTGCCGTGCGCGGCGCGGATCCGACGGGCCATGTGTGTTCCTTCGAGTGTTGCGGGTGGGTCGTTGAGGGCGGGCGAGGCTCAGAGCGAGACGGAGTCCAGCCACTCGCGCGCGATGTCGGTGAGGCTCGTGCCGTCGGCGGCCTTGCCGTTCATCTCGATGAGCGCCTCGGTGGTGAGCTCCGCGGAGACGGCGTCGAGGGTCTCGCGGATCGTGTCGGTCGACTTGGCGGACGACACCACGGGCACCACGTTCTCGGCGGCGAACAGCGACTTGTCGTCCTCGAGCGCGACCAGGTCGTTCTCGGTGAGGGCCGGGTCGGTGCTGAACACGTCCGCGACCTGGATCTGGCCGTTCAGCAGCGCGGTCATGGTGAGCGGGCCGCCCGCGTCCAGGCTCTGGAACTCCTTGAACTCCAGGCCGTACACGTCGCGGAGCCCGACGACGCCGTTGACGCGCGTCGCCCACTCGGCGGGTCCGCCCAGGATGAGCTCGGACGCGTGCGGGGCGAGGTCGGAGATCGTGGTGAGGTCGTACGTCTCGGCGGTCTCGCGCGTCACGGCCAGGATGTCCTTGTCCTGCGCCTCGGAGATCTCGTAGCGCTCGACTCCCTCGGGCAGCACCTCGTCGAGCTCGACCACGACGTCCTCGGAGGTGCTCGCGGTCGACTCGGGGTCGAGGTACTTCAGCAGCGCCCCGGAGTACTCGGGGATCAGGTCGATCGAGCCGTCCTGCAGCGCGGCCATGTAGACCTCGCGGCTGCCGATGTTGAACTGCTCGCGCACCTCGACGCCGGCGCCCTGCAGGGCGAGCGAGTAGATCGTGGCGATGAGCTGGCTCTCGGTGAAGTCGGCCGAGCCGATGACGACGGACTCGCCGGAGGAGCCGGCCGCGCCGCCGTTCGACAGGGCCTGCTCACCGGTGGCGCAGCCGGTGAGGGCGAGGGCTCCGGCCAGTGCGGCGGCGGAGAGGAGGGTGAATCGCGTGGTGCGCATGGGGGATGCCTTTCGGGTGGGTGGGGTGGGGTGGGGGTGGGGTGGCTACCGGGCGGCCGGCAGCGTGCGGAGGACCGAGGTCGCCGTGTCGGTGGGGCGCGGGCGACGACGGCGCTGCGGCGAGCGCCGCAGACCGGGAGAGACGACCGTGCGGCCCAGGAGCGCGAACAGCAGCTCGAGCGCCAGGGCGAGCACGGCCACGACGAGCGCGCCGCCGGCCATCTGGGCGAAGTCGGCCTGCGCGCGTCCGTCGATGATGAAGCGTCCGAGGCCCTGCAGGCCGAGGTAGGCGGCGACCGTCGCGGTCGACACCACCTGGAGGGTGGCGCCCCGCAGGCCGGACAGCAGCAGGGGCAGCGCGCACGGCATCTGCACCCGCCACAGGATCTGCGACCGGGTGTAGCCCATGCCGAGCGCCGCGTCCACGGCCGCGGGGTCGGCGCTCTGGATGCCGGTGTACGTGCCCGTCAGGATGGGCGGCACGGCCAGCAGCACGAGCACCACGATCGTCGGGACCACGAACACGAGCCGGCCGGCGATCACGGGGGCCAGGACCAGGAAGAGCAGCACGAGCAGGCCCAGCGTGGGCAGCGCGCGCAGGGCGTTGGCCGATCCGGCCACGAAGGTCTCGCCGCGGCCCGTGAACCCGATCAGGATGCCGAGCGGGATCGCGATCGCGCACGCGATGCCGAGCGAGATGGCGGTGTACAGCAGGTGGTAGCCGACCTGCGCCGGGATGCCGGTCGCGCCGGTCCAGTTCGCCGGATCCGCGAGCCAGTCGAGGAGCGTCATGCGGGCACCTCCGTGCGGCGCCAGGGGGTCGCGATGCGGCCCGTGCGGATGAGCAGCTGGTCCAGCGCGATGGCCAGCAGGACGCAGAGCAGGATTCCCGTCAGCAGCGGCACCATGAGCCGCAGCTGGAAGCCCTGGGTGAACAGGGTGCCGAGCTGCGGGATCCCGATCAGGGCCGCCATCGTGACGATGCTCACGTTCGAGACGACGGCGACGCGCAGCCCCGCGATGATCACCGGCACGGCGACGGGCAGCTCGACCAGCAGCAGTCGTTGCCAGGCGCGGTACCCCATCGCCTCGGCGGCGGCCACGGTCTCGTGCGGCACGGATCCGAGCCCGTCCACGACCACCCGCACCAGGAGCGCGAGCGTGTAGACGGTGAGGGCGATCACGACGTTGAGCGGATCCAGGATCCGGGTCCCGAGGATCGACGGCAGCAGGATGAACAGCGCCAGCGACGGGATCGTGTAGAGCAGGCCGGCGGTCCCGACGATCAGGGCGCCGCCGCGACCGGAGCGGTGCGCCCACCATCCGAGCGGGATCGAGATGATCAGGCCGATCAGCGTCGGCAGCACCGTGAGCCAGACGTGGTTGAGGAACAGGGTCCCGATCTGGCCGAGGTTCGACCAGATCCAGTCGACGGTCATGCGGCCCGCCTGGCGTTGGCGTCCACGACGTCCGCCGCGCTCAGCGACCCGACGAGCACGCCGGCGTCGTCCACGATCCCGACGCGGCCGGCCGGCGAGGCCAGAGCGCCGTCGAGCAGGTCGCGCAGGGACGCGGTGCGGGGCAGGAACCGCGAGGCCGTGTGGAGCGCGGACGGCTCGGCGGTCGGCGCGGTGCGCGCGTCCGTCCATCCGAGAGGCCGGCCGGCGTCGTCGACCACCACGGTCCAGCCGTCCTCGCCCCGCAGCGGCTCGCCGATGCGCGCCGTCCGCTCGGTCGCGAGGGTCGCGCCGGCCGGGAGGCCCGCGAAGCCCAGCGCACGGTAGCCGCGGGCGCCGCCGATGAAGTCCGCGACGAAGTCGTCGACCGGCGAGGTGAGCAGCTCCATCGGCGTGCCGATCTGGGCGAGCACGCCGCCCGTGCGGAGCACCGCCACGTGGTCGCCCAGCTTGAGAGCCTCGTCGATGTCGTGCGTGACCATCACGATCGTCTTGCCGATCTCCTGCTGCAGCCGCAGGAACTCGTCCTGCAGCTGCGCGCGGACGATCGGGTCGACGGCGCTGAACGGCTCGTCCATGAGCAGGTACGGCGGGTCGGTCGCGAGCGCGCGCGCCACGCCGACGCGCTGCTGCTGCCCGCCCGACAGCTGCCAGGGGTAGCGGTGCGCGAAGCGCTCGTCGAGGCCGACGAGCTCGAGCAGCTCGAGCGCGCGGGCGCGCGTCGAGCGCCGGTCGCCCCCGAGCAGCCGCGGCAGAGCCGCCACGTTGTCGACCACCGTGCGGTGCGGGAACAGGCCCGCGTGCTGGATGACGTACCCGATCTTGCGGCGGAGGGCCACGCGGTCGGTGCTCAGCACGTCGATGTCGTCGAGCGTGATGGATCCGCTGGTCGCGTCGATCAGCCGGTTGATCATGCGCAGCGACGTGGTCTTGCCGCAGCCGGACGGGCCGACCAGCGCCAGGAGGGTGCCCGCGGGCACCTCGAAGCTGAGGTCGTCGACCGCGCGGGTGCCGTCGTCGTAGACCTTCGAGACGTTCTCGAACCGGATCACGGGTGCTCCTTCGGGGGGACGGTGCCGTCGGTGAGGCCGGCGGAGATGCGCCGGGCGGCGGCGGAGAGGAGGCGGCCGAACTGCCGGGTCGCGCGCTCGTCGATGCGGTAGGTCGGCACGAGGATGCTGAGCGAGGCGACCACGCGCCGGCCGGCCATGACGGGGGCGGCGAGCGCGGTCACATCCCGCTCGATGCCCCGCTCCACGACCACGAAGCCGGTCTCGGGCGTCTCGCCGCTGAGGACCAGGCCCGCGGCAGAGCCCTGCATCGGGATCGTGCGGCCCACCCAGTTCGCGTGGCGGATCGAGTGCGAGCCCTCGACGATGCTGATGTAGAGCACGGACTGGCCGTGGCCCTCGACGCTCAGGTAGATCGACTCGCCGGTGGCCTCGGCGAGGCCCACCATCTCCTGGTGGCACAGGTCGATGAGCGACTCGTTGCTGAGCGCCTGCGCGCCGAGCTGCACGAGCCGCGACCCGGGGCGGTAGCTGCCCTCGTCGTCGCGGCGCACGAAGCCGGTCGCCTCGAGCGTGCGCAGCAGCCGCAGCGCGGTGCTCGGCGAGAGATCCACGGCGCGCGCCGAGTTGGCGAGCGACGCGCTGCCCTCCTCGCAGACATGGGCGAGCAGCGACAGCGCGCGCTCGACGGTGCGGGTCGACTGTTCGCGGGTCGACTGTTCAGTCACGGCAGTCCTCCTGTTCGGCGACGTCGACGATAGGAACCCACTGTTTCCGGCGCCGTTGCCGAGTATTTCCACTTCGTAAAATACGCATGCCACTGGTTGAAACGCAAGACCCTCTGCGGGAAGCTGTGTGCATGAGCACTCCGAGCCCCGCCCCGCACGCGCTTCCGCCCGTCCGGATCTCCGCCTCGGCGCCGGTCTCGCTCGGCGAGATCGTCGCGATCGCCGACGGGGCGACCGTGACCCTCGCCCCGGAGGTCGCCGAGGCGCTGGTGCACGGCCAGGAGGCCGCCGAGCGCATCAGCGCGGCCCGGCCGACCTACGGCCGGTCGACCGGGGTCGGCGCCAATCGCACGACCGCCGTGACCGAGGCGGAGGCGCACGGGCGGATGCTCGTGCGCAGCCACGCGACCGATGCCGGGGATCCGCTGCCGCGCCGCGTGGTGCGGGCGACGGCGGCCACCCGGCTCGTCCAGCTCAGGCGCGCGCGATCCGGCATCGACCCCGCCGTCGCGCACGCGCTGCAGCGCATGCTCAACGCGGACGCGCTCCCCGAGGTGGGCAGCGCGGGGTCCATCGGCACGGGCGATCTCGCCGCCCTGTCGGCGATCGCGCTGGCCCTCGCCGGCGAGCGGCCGACGACGCCGCCCCTCGAGGGCGAGCCGATCGCGTGGGGCGCGGACAGCGCCCTGCCCTTCCTCAGCAGCAATGCACTCACGGTCGGGCGGAGCGCACTCGCGGCGGCCGAGCTGCGGCGGCTCGACCGCGCCGGTCGCGTGCTCTACGCCGTGGCCCTGGTCGCGTTCGAGGGCAGCGCCGAGGCGTTCTCCGTCCCCGCGGCGAGCGCGATCGCGGCCCCCGGCGCCGACGTCGTCGCCGGCGAGATCCGCGCGCTGCTCGAGGGGCATGCCGCCGCGCCCGCGCGCATCCAGGACCCCTACGGGCTGCGCGTCTATCCGGTGATCCAGGCCCTCGTGGTCACGGCGCTCGAGCGGCTCGAGTCGCAGCTCTCCCGGCTCGCGAACGCCGCGCAGGAGAACCCCGTCTTCGACGCCGCGGCCGGAACGGTCACGCACCACGGCGGGTTCTACCAGGCCCAGCTCGCGGCCGACCTCGACGCGATGAACCTGGCGATCGCGCAGTCCGCCGCCAGTTCGCACGCCCGGCTGCGGCTCGCGAACGAGCCCGCCTACACGGGCCTGCGCCCCTTCCTGGCCGAGGGACCCGACGGCGCCTCGGGCCTGATGATGCTGGAGTACACCGCCGCCGGGGCGCTGGCCGAGATCCGTGCGTCCGCCGCGCCCGCCTCGCTCGGCACCGTCGTCCTGTCGCGCGGCGCCGAGGAGGACGCGAGCTTCGCGAGCCAGGGCGCCGTGCAGCTCGAGCGGGCGATCGCCGCCCACCGGACAGTGCTCGCGTGCGAGGCGCTCGCGCTCGGTCGTCTGCTGCGCCAGCGGGAGGTGGCCGCACCGCCGCGGCTGCACGACGCCGCCGACCGCCTGCGCGCGCTGCAGCCCTCGCACGAGGACCAGGACCTCCGCCCGCCGCTGACCGCCGCGGCCGCCCTGCTCGACGAGCTCGGGGACGTGATCGCCGCTGGGTGAGTCCGGGGTCGTCCGGCTCGACGACGTCGAACCCGAGCCCTGGCGCAACGGGCGCGGCACGACGCGCGTGCTCGCCAACGGCGACGGCTGGCGCCTGAGCGCCGCGGAGATCGCCGAGGATGCTCCGTTCTCGGCCTTCCCGGGCCTCGACCGCATCCTCGCGGTGACGGGCGATCGCCCCGTGCGCCTCTCGATCGGGGGCGCGCCGGGGACGGTCGGACCCGGTGCGCACGTGCGGTTCCCGGGCGAGGCAGCCGTGCGCGCGGTCGGGGTCATCCGGCCGGTCACGGTGCTCAACCTCATGCTCGACCGGGACCGCGCGCGCTGCGGATTCGACCTGCCGGCCGCGGCGATGACCACCGCGCCCGATGGGCTGTGGCTGCTGCTCGTGCTCTCGTGCACCGCCCGACTGGGGCGCACCCCGCTGCCGCCCGGCTCCGCGGTGATCGGCCGCGACCACTGCGCGCGCGTGGAGCCCGGCGGCGCCCGCGTCGCGTTCGCCCGCATCTCCTCCACGTGATCCCATGTCTCAGTTCGGCGCGGAATCCGGCGTGCATTCCGCGCCGAACTGAGACACGGTCGACGGCCGAGCGCCCCGCGGGCGTGCACGCTTGCGCATCTCCCTAGCGCGGGGCGCGCCGCCGGGTCTAGCGTCGGTCGCGCCGGCACTACCCCGCCTTCGCCGACGAGGCCATCGAACAGGAGAAGCTCCGATGAAGAAGCTCATCAACACCCCGGCCACCGTCCTCAGCGACGCCCTGCGCGGGATCGCGGCCGCGCATCCCGACGTGACGGTGGACTTCGACAACCGGCTGATCATCAGCAAGGCGTCCCGCGAGGGCCAGGTCGCGCTCGTCTCCGGGGGCGGATCCGGGCACGAGCCGATGCACGGCGGATTCGTCGGGCACGGGATGCTCGCGGCCGCGTGCGCCGGTGAGATCTTCACCTCGCCGACCCCCGACCAGATGCTCGCCGCCGCGACGGCCGTCGACTCGGGCGCGGGCGTGCTGTTCATCGTGAAGAACTACACCGGCGACGTCCTGAACTTCGAGATGGCGGCCGAGCTGGCCGGCGAGGAGGGCATCCAGGTCGAGACCGTGCTGGTGGCCGACGACGTGTCGGTCGAGGACTCCACCTGGACGGCCGGACGCCGCGGCGTCGGCACCACGGTGATCGTCGAGAAGGTCGCCGGAGCGGCCGCGGCGGAGGGCCGCCCGCTCGCCGACGTCAAGGCGATCGCCGCGAAGGTCAGCGCGAACGGCCGCTCGATGGGCATCGCCCTCACGAGCTGCACCGTGCCGGCCAACGGCAAGCCGAGCTTCGACCTGCCCGAGGACGAGATGGAGGTGGGCGTCGGCATCCACGGCGAGCCCGGCCGCCGGCGCGAGAAGCTCGCGTCCGCCCACGACATCGCCGAGGAGATCGTCGGCGCGATCGCGGCCGACTTCGACTTCACGGGCGCTCCGGTCATCGCCCTGCTCTCCGGTCTGGGCGGCACTCCCCTGATCGAGCTGTACGGGATGTACGGCGAGATCGCGCAGGCGCTCGAGTCGCGCGGCATCACGGTGGCGCGCACGCTCGTGGGCGACTACATCACGAGCCTCGACATGGCCGGATGCTCGCTCACGCTCGTGAGCGCGGACGACGAGATCCTCCGTCTCTGGGATGCGCCGGTCGAGACCGCCGGCCTGCGGTGGGGACGCTGACATGACGGATGCCGTCACGCTCGCCACGGTGGACGCCTGGCTCCGGCGCTTCGCGGCCGAGACCGCCGAGCAGGCCGCGTGGCTCACCGAGCTGGACTCGGCGATCGGCGACGCCGACCACGGCACGAACCTGGCACGCGGCATGGCCGCCGTGGTCGAGAAGCTCGACGCGGCGCCGCCCGCGGACATCCCGGCGCTGCTGAAGGCGGTCGGGATGACGCTCATCTCCAAGGTCGGCGGGGCCAGCGGATCGCTGTACGGCTCGTTCTTCCTCGAGGCTGGCAAGGCCGCGGCCGGAGCCGACGACCTGGACGGCCGCGCCCTGGAGGCCGCGCTGCGGGCGGGCGTGGGCAGCATCGTCGCGCGAGGCAAGGCGGAGCCGGGCGACAAGACCATGCTCGACGCGCTGCTGCCGGCGGTCGACGCCCTCCAGGCCGCGCTGACGTCAGGATCGGCGCTGGGAGACGCCGTGTCCGCGGCATCGGACGCCGCGGCGGCGGGGCGCGACGCGACCGAGCCCCTCGTGGCCCGCAAGGGCCGCGCGTCGTACCTCGGCGAGCGCAGCGCGGGTCACCTCGACCCGGGTGCGGCCTCCTCCGCGATCCTCGTCAAGACGCTGGCCGACACGGTGACGGCCGCGTGATCGGCCTCGTGATCGTCTCGCACAGCGAGCCGCTCGCCCGGGCGACCGTGGACCTGGCGATGCAGATGGTGCACGGCGATCCGCCGCCGGTGCGGCTCGCGGCGGGCGCGGCCGACGGGTTCGGCACGGATGCCGTCGCGATCGCCGACGCCATCGACGCGCTCGCCGACGCGGACGGCGTCGTGGTGCTGACCGACCTCGGCTCGGCCGTGATCAGCGCGGAGTTCGCCCTGGACCTGCGCTCCAGCGGGCATCCCGTGCGGATCAGCGACGGCCCCCTCGTGGAGGGGACGACGGCCGCGCTCGTGCGGGCGGCCGGCGGCGGCACGCTCGACGAGGTCGCCGCGGAGGCGGACGGCGCGCTGGGCGCCAAGCGGCGCGGCGACGCCGAGCCCGCCGGCTCCGAGCCGGACGACGACGACGGCGGCGACCGGGCGTCCGCCGAGGTGACGATCCGCAACCGCCTCGGCCTGCACTCGCGCCCGGCGGGCACCTTCGCGCGCGCCGCCGCGGGCTTCGCCTCCGACATCCGGGTCACCGACCTCACGGCCGGGAGGGGCCCCGCGAACGCCGCCAGCCTCGTCGCGCTCCTCGCCCTCGGCGCCACCGGCGACCACGTCGTGCGGATCGAGGCGACGGGCCCCGACGCCCGCGAGGCGGTGCAGACCCTGGAGGACCTGATCGAGGGGGGATTCGGGGAGATGCCCGAGGGCTGACGCCGGGCGTCCGGGTGCCTAGCGGCCCTTTTGGGTGCGCAGAAGGGCACATCCGCACCGGATCGCGCGGGACCACCGGGGCACTGTCGGTGCGTCGAGGGATACCCTGGACACCTTGCCCGGAGGAGCACCATGTTCGACAGCCCGCTCTCGAGCTCGGCGTACGAGGTTCTCGGCGTCGAGCCGACGGTCGACGAGGCGGAGCTGCGCCGCGCGTACCGGCTGCGGCTGCGGCAGACGCACCCCGACACCGGCGGCGACGCGACGATGTTCATCCAGGTGCAGCGCGCCTGGGAGCTGATCGGCACGCCCGAGGGCCGTGCGGCGTACGACCGGGGCCACGGCTTCGCGGCCGGGAGCGACACGGGCGCCGTCTGGCGCGGATGGAGCACCCCGACCGCGCGTGCGGACACCCGCCCGCGCGCCCGGTCGTACGGCCACCCCGGGGGCTGGCGTCGCGAGCGGTACCTCGAGCTGATCCGCGAGTGGGCGGGCCGCGGCGTGGAGGTCCCGGATCCCTACGACCCGGCGCTGGTGCGCGGGGCTCCGCGGGAGCTGAAGCGCATGTTGGCCGACGCGCTGGCCGAGGAGGCCACGGCGCGCACGATCGCCGACCTCGGCATGGGGTTCACCGTGTGGCACGACGTCGCGATCGGCGACGACCCGGAGGACAAGCTCGACCACGTCGTCCTCAGCCCGTCGGGCCTGTACGGCGTGATGTCCGAGGACTTCGGGGATGTCGTCCGCTTCCGGCGCGGCGAGATCATCGGCCCCGACGTGGGCCCCCACGCGCCGATCGCCGGCCTGCTGCGTCGGATGCGCGTGGTGTCCCGCGCCGCCCGGGTGCGATTCGGAGGCGCGGTCCTGGTGCTTCCGGACGAGGACCTCGCCCAGGCGATCTCGCCGCTCGGCACCGTGCGCGGCGTGCCCGTGTTGGTCGTGGGACGCAGCGCCCTCCGCACCGTCCTCCGCGGCGGGGTGCCGGGCGCGCGCCCCATCGGCGGCAACGAGCTGTTCGACGTCCGCACGCGCCTGCAGAGCACGATCCGGTTCGTCTGAGCGGGGCCACGCGCGGTGGCGCTCAGTCGGCGGCGTCGGCCCGCTCGAACGTCTCGCGGCGCTCCTCGAGGTCGATCTCCTCGGTCGTCACGGACTTCGTGCCGTTGTAGACGTCGCGGTCGATCTCGTTCGTGTTCTGCGCCACGAGCATGGCCACGAGGGTGTCGCCGTTCACGTTCAGGAACGTGCGCAGCACCCCCGTGAACCAGTCCACCGCGATCAGCAGGCCGACGGCCTCGATCGGAAGGCCCACCGACGTCGCGAGGAACATCGCGACGACCGGGAAGCCGCCCGGGACCGTGATCGTGCCCATGTTGAGCAGGATGGCGAGCGCCATCCCGAGCACGACCTGCCCGATCGTGAGGTCGACGCCGCCCGCCTGCGCGAGGAACAGCACGACGATCGTGTAGTTCAGCACCGCGCCGCACGAGCCCATGGTCATGCCGATCGACAGCGTGAAGTCGGCCACCCGCCGGCTGATGCCGACCTTCTCGACCGCGTTGCGCAGCACGGTCGGGAACGTCACGGATGCGGGTGATCTCACCGCGCGGATGTGACCTCGGCGGGACCGGTGTGATCTCGGCGCGCGACGCGCTATGCGCGCGCGGCGCGGCGGCGGGCGATCGCCATCCAGGCGCGCATCAGCTGCGGCACGACGAGGTAGACCGCGAGCGGCACGACGACGAGCGTGAGGACGAACGCCCGCAGGATGGGCGACCAGTCGGCCGAGAACGGGGCGATCGCGTAGAACCCGAGCGTGACGAGCGGGAAGATCGCGATCCAGGTGATGACTGCGCGGACGTGGACCGAGGGCGGGGCGACGGGGGTCTGGTCGCGCAGGTGCGCCACGCGCTGCCGCAGCTCGACGACCGCGCCGCGGCCGACCTGCTGCTGTCGATCGTCACGCTGGCCGACGGATGGCAGGTCTTCCGCTCGGTCGAGCACCTCTACGCGGGCGATGCCGCCGGCACCCCCGAGCGCGCGGCCCGGCGACGCGAGGTCGTGGTCGCGAGCGTCGCCGCGATCGTGGAGTCGCTCACCACCCCTTGACAGCCGTCCCGAACCGGTCGGCGGCGAACGCGGGGATGGGCTTCGCCTCCGGCTCGGTCACGAAGTCGGCGAGCACGCGGCCGATCGCCGGAGTGAACTTCGCGCCCTGACCCGAGAAGCCGGCGCCGAGGATGAGCGGGCCGCGGCGGTCCAGGACGAACGCCTCGTCGGGCGTGGTGGTGTACGTGCAGCTCACGGCCGCGAACCGGTCCGGGTCCGTGCCGATGAGGTACTCGCGGGCGTATCGCCGCAGGTGCTCCATCATCTTCGGCTCGTACTCGTAGGAGCGGTCGTCCGGGTCGACGTGCGGGCCGACCGCGTGCCATCCGGCCTTGACTCCCTCGCCGGGCGTGAGCATGCCGTAGATGTTGGAGTGCCAGTAGTCGTACTGCGGATCGCCGAGCGCGCGCACGTGGTTGAAGCTCGGCCAGTCGGCCTCGTGGTCGGTCACGGCGAAGTGGGCGGGCTGCTCCTGGGTCACGATCAGGCGCGGGTACGACACGAGGCCGCCGACGAGCTTGTCCGTCCACCCGCCCACCGTGACGATCACCTGCTCGGCGAGGTAGGTCTCGCCCTCCGTCACGACTTCGACCGCGCCGCCGGACGTCTCGCCGATGCGCAGAACGCGTGCCCCATGCCTCACGCGGCCGCCGCGCTCCACGGCGACCGCCTGGAAGGCGGCGATCGCGCGCTCGGGGTTCAGCCGCCCGCCGTCGGGCGTGTACAGCACCTTGGTGTCGAACGCGATGCCGCGCCAGCGCTCGCGCGCCTCGTCGACCGCGAGCCACTCCGCGGCGATGCCGTGCGCTCGCAGGATGTCCGCGTGGTCGTCGGGGACGCCCTTGCCGTGGTTGGTCTGGCCGACCAGATCCAGGATGTCCGCGCCCGACTCGGACTCGAGCTCGCGCCACAGCCGCCCGGCCTCGGTCACGAGCTCGAGGTAATGGGGCTGGGTGTACCCGACGTTGAAGTTGCGGGTGGCCCCGTGCGAGGCGCCGTGGTGGTGAAGCTGCTCGAAGCGCTCGAGCAGCAGGACCTCGCGGCCGCGCCGCGCCAGCTGCCACGCCGCTGCGGACCCCATCAGTCCCCCGCCGATCACGACCGTCTCGATGCGCTCCGTCACGGCCCCAGGATGCCACGGGCGCGGCCCGGGCCCGCCACTGCGGGCCCGGGCCGGCAGTGCGGCTCAGTCGAGGACGGCGTACGCCTCGACCTCGACGAGGACGTCGGGCTCGAAGAGGTAGTCGACGCCGATGGCCGACACCGGCGGGAGCGGGTTCGGGAGCTTCAGCTCCTCGGCGACGAGCTCGAGGCCCGCCGCGAACTCGGGGGACTTCTCCGGCTGCCAGTCCTTCAGGTAGAACCGCAGCCGCACGACGTCCGCGAACGTCGCGCCGGCCGCGGCGAGACCGCGGCCCGTGTTGCGGAGCGCGTGGGCCAGCTGCCCCGCGAGGTCCCCCGTCGCGATCCGGTTCCTAGGTGTCATGCACGAAACCGCCGCCGCCCCCGCCCAGCTCACTCCGGAGCACCGAGAGCTGCTGGCGCAGGTGCTCGACAAGTGGTCCCTGCAGGTGCTCGAGACCTTGTGCGAGCGCCCGCGACGCTTCAGCGAGCTGCGCCGCGAGATCCCCGCCGTGACGCAGAAGTCGCTGACCACGACGCTGCGCCGCCTGGAGCGCAACGGCATGATCGATCGCGTCGTGATCGCCACGCGTCCGGTGGCGGTCGAGTACCGCATCTCGGCGCTCGGCAAGACGCTCCAGGACCTCATCGACGCCCTGTGGGCGTGGACGACGGCCACGCTCCCGCAGGTCGAGCGCGCCCGCGACCACTACGACGCCGAGGTCGGCGCCTGAGGGGCGGCGTCGATACACGGATGGATTCGAGTCCGCGGGTCCGGTCTGACTAAGGTAAGGGTTGCCTAATTAGGCATTCATCCCCCTCACCCGGAGATTCCCACCATGCC
Organism: Microbacterium sp. MEC084; assembly: GCF_004514465.2. NCBI lineage: Bacteria > Bacillati > Actinomycetota > Actinomycetes > Micrococcales > Microbacteriaceae > Microbacterium > Microbacterium sp. MEC084. The sequence goes on from NZ_MYFP02000002.1 coordinate 297,736, forward strand.
CCAGCTCCGTCGCGCCGCAGTCGCCCTGGCGCTCGCCCTCCCCCTGACCCTCGCCGCCTGCTCGTCGCCCGCCGCGACGTCCGCCGCGCCCGCCGAAGCCGACGCCCCCGAGAGCGTGACCGTCGAGCACGCCATGGGCACCACGGATGTCGAGTGCTCCCCGCAGCGCGTCGTGACCCTGGGCCAGGGCGAGACGGACAGCACCCTCGCGCTCGGCGTGACCCCCGTCGGCGTCGTCTCGCCGTGGACCGAGGACTGGTACGACTACCTGCCCGCCGAGGTCGAGGAGGCCGAGGTGGTCGGCACGGAGATCGAGCCCGACCTCGAGGCGATCGCCGCGCTCGAGCCCGACCTGATCCTCGGCTCGAAGCTGCGCCACGAGGCGCTCTACGACCAGCTGTCGCAGATCGCCCCCACCGTGTTCACCGAGACCATCGGCGTGGCCTGGAAGGAGAACGTCGGCCTCTACGCCGAGGCCCTGTGCTTCGAGGACGAGGGCGCCGAGATCGTCGCCGCCTACGAGGCCCGCGCGGCCGAGATCGGCGCCGCGCTCGACGAGGCCGGCCAGGGCGACACCGAGGTGTCGATCATCCGCTTCATGCCCGACCAGGTGCGCATCTACCTGACCGGCTTCCCGGGCTCGGTCGTCCGCGACACGGGCCTGCAGCGCCCCGAGGCGCAGACCGTCGCGGACTGGGAGGCCTCGGAGCAGCTCATCGAGATCTCCGAGGAGCGCATCCCCGAGATGGACGGCGACGTCATCTTCGAGATGGTCTCGGCCGACCACTACGCCCAGCAGGGCACCCAGACCGTCGACGAGCAGATCGAGCGCTGGACCTCGACCGAGCTCTGGCAGGGCCTGTCGGCCGTGAAGGCGGGCAAGGTCGTCGAGGTGGACGAGAGCCACTGGAACCTGGGCGGCGGCATCGGCGCGGCGAACGCGCTGCTCGCCGACCTCGAGGCGTACTTCGCCGAGGCGGAGTGACCGCTCTCGACGCCGCGACGGGCGCGCCCGGGGTCTCCCGGGCGCGCCCCGACGCGTCCCGCCGGGTGCGCGCGGTCGTCGTCCCCGTGGCGCTGGTCGCGGTGCTCGCCGTCGCGGTGTGGTGCAGCGTCGCCATCGGCTCGGTGTTCGTGCCGCTCGGCGCGGTGGTCGAGGCGGTCCTGGGCGCGCGCAGCAGCGAGGCGCACCTGATCGTCCAGGATCTGCGGTTCCCGCGCACCGTGTCGGGGCTGGTCGCCGGCGTCTGCCTCGCGGTGTCCGGCGTGCTGCTGCAGGGATCCACCCGCAACCCGCTCGCCTCCCCCACCCTGCTCGGGATCACCGCGGGAGCCGGCTTCGCCGTGGTGGTCTTCATCGCCCTCCTCGACATGCCCTCGACGTGGGCCGTGTGGGTCGCGTTCGCCGGCGGTGGCGCCGCCGCCGGCCTGGCCTTGGCCCTCGCCGGCACGGGCCGCGACGGCCTGTCGCCCCTGCGGCTGACGCTGTCGGGCGCCCTGGTCTCGCTGCTGCTCTCGGCCTGGACGCAGGCGATCCTGGCGCTGAACGAGGCGAACGCCGACGAGGTGCGCCACTGGCTCGCCGGCTCCCTGGCCGGCGGCGACTCCGCCGCCTTGCCGCCGCTCCTGCCGCTCCTGGCCGTGGGGCTTCTCGCCGCCGCGCTCCTCGCCCGGCCCCTCGACGCGCTCTCGCTCGGCGATGAGGCCGCGATCGGCCTCGGCCAGCGCCCCGGACGCGTGCGCGTGCTCGCCGGCATCACGGCCGTGGCGCTCGCAGCGATCGCGGTCGCGGTCGCCGGCCCCATCGCCTTCCTCGGGCTGATCGCCCCGCACCTGGCGCGCTTCCTGATCGGCGGGCGCCACATCCACGTGCTCGTCACGTCGGCGCTGCTCGGCCCGGTCATCCTGCTGGTCGCCGACATCGTCGGCCGCGTCGTCGCTCCCCCATCAGAGGTGCAAGCCGGCGTGCTCACCGCCATGCTCGGCGCGCCCTTCCTGATCCGCATCGCCGCGCGCGCCCGGGGGATGTCGTGAGCGCGCCCGCGGCCGCGCGGCGCCGCGCCCGCGTCGCCGCGCCCGCCGTGCTGGCGGTCGCGATCGCGGCCCTCGTCGTCTTCGGCCTGGTCGACGGGTCCAAGCCCATCCCGGTGCTCGACGCGCTGCGCGCCGCGATCGGCCTCGGCGACGGCGGCAGCGCGTTCATCGTGCAGGAGCTGCGGATGCCGCGCGTGGTCGTCGCCGCGCTCGCCGGCGCGTGCCTGGGCGGCGCCGGGGCCCTCATGCAGGGCCTGATGCGCAATCCGCTCGCGTCGCCCGACATCCTGGGCGTCACGGGCGGGGCCGCCCTGGCCGCGGTCGCCGCCATCGGCGCCGGACTGCCGCCCGCGTCACTGCCCCTCGCCGCCGGCGTGGGAGCGGCCGCCGCCGTGACCGTCATCCAGCTGCTGACGCGGCACACGAGCGGCAGCAGCACGCGGCTGGTGCTGGTCGGCATCGGCGTCCACGCGATCGCCGGCGCCGCGACCACGCTCGTGGTGGCGCGCATCGACCCGCGCCGCCTCGGCGCCGCCGAGGTGTGGCTGTCGGGCAGCCTCCACGCACGCGACTCCCTGCACGTCGCGATCGTGGCTCTCGGGGCGATCCTGCTGCTTCCCGTGGCCTTCGGGATGCTGCGCGCGCTCGCGGTGGTCGAGCTGGGCGACGACATCGCGATCGGCGCCGGGGTCCCGGTGCGGCGCACGCGCGCGGCGGTGCTGTTGGTCTCGGCGCTGCTGGCCGGCGTCGCGGTCGCGGTCACGGGCCCGCTCGGGTTCGTGGCACTCGGCGCTCCGCACATCGCGCGACGCCTCGCGGGGCCGATGTCGGCGGCCACGTTCTCGGTCTCGCTGCTGGTCGGCGCCGCCCTCGTGCTCGGCGCGGACGCGCTCGGCCAGCGCCTGCTCGAGGACGCGGACCTGCCGGCCGGCGTGATCACGGCCGCGCTCGGCGCGCCCTACCTCCTCTGGCTCCTTCACCGAACGGGACGACGATGACGACCGATCAGCTCACCCCCACCCGCCGACCCGCGCCGCCCGCCGACGTCCGCGTGGAGTCGCTCCGCGTCGGGTACGGCGCGGCGCCGATCGTCGACGGCATCGACCTCGCGGTGCCGACCGGCGCCGTCAGCGCGATCGTCGGCCCCAACGGGTGCGGCAAGTCGACGCTGCTCAAGACCATGGCCCGCGTGCTCTCGCCCGACGCGGGGCGCGTGCTGCTCGACGGCGAGTCGGTGCACCGGATGTCCACGCGCCGCGTGGCGCGCCTGCTCGGCCTGCTGCCCCAGAGCAGCGCGGTCCCCGAGCAGCTCACCGTGCGCGACCTGGTGGAGCGCGGCCGGTTCCCGCACCGCGGGATGTTCACGGCGTGGACGGCCGACGATCGCACGGCGGTGTCGGACGCGCTCGAGGCGACCGGCATGACCGAGCTCGCGGACCGCCCGGTCGACGAGCTCTCGGGCGGCCAGCGGCAGCGCGCGTGGATCGCGATGGTGCTCGCCCAGCAGACCCCGATCCTGCTGCTCGACGAGCCCACCACCTACCTCGACCTGGCGCACCGGCTCGAGATCCTGCGCCTGCTGCGCACCCTCAACCGCGAGCGGGGCGTGACGGTCGTGATGGTGCTGCACGACCTGGTCGAGGCGTGCCGCTACAGCGACCACCTGATCGCGATCCGCGACGGGGCGATCTACGCCTCGGGATCCCCCGCCGAGGTCATCACGCCCGAGACCGTCTCCGCCGTGTTCGGCGTCGACTGCGTCACGATCCCGGACCCCGTGTCGGGGATGCCGATCGTGGTGCCGACCGAGCCGGAGCTCGCCGAGAGCGACACGAGCTCGTAGCTCGCGGGCGCGCCGATCGTGCCGCCATGGGCGCAGGACGTCCGCCGCGGTGCGTTCCCGACGCGACGCACGCGCACGAGGTGCTCGGGCCGGCCGTCCACCGCGATGCGGACGACGCGCTCCTCTCCGGGCGCGTCCGCGGCTCCGAGCACCCGGACAGCGTCGATGCGCGCCTCGGCGAGCTCGCGCCGGAGGAAGTACGCGGCGGCCTGCTGCGCGGCCGGGACCCCGCACTCGCCGCGCCAGCGCTCGAGGTCGAGCTCCCCGGCCGTGATCGCGGCCGCCACGCGCTCGACGTCGGCGGCCGTCAGACCGCCGTGATACTGCCCGCCCGGCAGCGTCACCACGTTGGCTGCGAACCGGTCGCCGCCCACGTGCGTCGTCTCCCACACCCGACCCGGCATCGCGGCGCTCAGCGCCACGGCCACCGGTCGCCCGAGCCGCGCGCAGCACACGTCGCGCCGACCGTGCGTGCACACCAGCACGACGGGCTCGGAGGGATCGACCGCCGCACCGAAGCCCGGCGCGACGCCGTCGGCGAGCGTTGCCAGATCCAGCTCGGCCAGCTCGTCCAGGTCGGCCGCGTCGCGCGTCTCGGCCCAGCCGCGCGCGCCGCCGCGGCCCGCGACGACGATCGTCCGCCCCGCGCGCCGCCGGTCGCGCACGCGCCGGATGAACTGCACGCGCACGCCCCGCTCCTCGGCCGCCTCGAGGACGCCGCGCGCGAGGTTGGACAGGTCGCCCGGGAATCCGCGCGACGGCCACGGGCCGGGATGCTCTACGAGCAGCCACGTCGAGATGACCTCGGGCGCGGACGCGAAGATCGGCTCCTGCTGCTCGGCCCGGATCGCCGCGCACCACGACGACGGATCCGTGCGGTCCGGCGCGGTCACCACGATCGCCCGGAGTCGCCTGACATCCGCGAACGGGGCGGCGCGGTGGACGCACGCGGGATGAGCGTCGGCAGCGCGCGGCGGATCGTTCCCGGTGGCGTCGACGGGTCCAGGAGATCGAACGCGGTCGTGGCGATCTGATCGAATGGAGTCGCAACCGACGTGAGCGGCGTCGGGAGCCGCGCCGCGAGCGGGATGTCGTTGTACCCGACGATCGAGAGCTCCCTGCCGGGAAGCAGCCCCAGGTTGCGTCCGGCGCCGATGATTCCGACCGCGAGGTTGTCGTTTGCCGCGAAGATCGCCGTAGGCGGGTCGGGACGGTCCAGCAGCGCCCGCCCCGCATCGATCCCGTCATCGACGCCGAAGCCCGTCGTCAGGATGCGATCGTCGCGGATCTCGATCCCCGCCTCTGCGAGTGCACGCTCGGCTCCTCGGCGACGATCGCGGCCGCTCGACGTGAACCACGGGCCCGTCACGATGGCGATGTCGGTGTGCCCGAGGTCGATCAGGTGGCGGACAGCGAGGTACCCGCCCGTCTCATCGTCGCCGAGCGAGGAGGGGCTGACACCGTCGGTGCGCAGCACGAGGACGTGCGCGATGCCCCGCTCGCGAAGGGCGGCGGGGAGTGCGTCGTCGATGCGCGCCGTCGCGAGGATGAGGCCGTCGACGTTGCGATCGAGCAGAATCTCGGTCGCGCGCCGCTCCTCGTCGGGGTCGTCTCCGCACGTGGCCACGACCGCGAAGGAGCCGTGCCGGCGCGCGGTGCGCTCGATCGCCTCGAACATGAGGGCCATCACGGCGTCCGTCAGACGCGGGACCAGCACACCGATCGTCCCAGTGGCGCCACGGCGCAGGCTGGAGGCGAAGACGTTGCGTCGGTACCCGAGCTGCTCGGCCGCGGCGCGGACCCGCTGTGCGGTGGCGGACGCCGAGGGAGGGGTGCGCTCGTCGAGGATGCGGCTCACGGTCGAGATGCTGACGCCGGATGCCTCGGCGACATCACGCAACGTCACCACGCGTCGCGCACCGCTCGCCTCGATACCCATGCGCCGCCTCCCCTCCCGAGTGTATCCATGCCGGTCAGAAACCTTTGCAGGAACGATTTCAGGTCACCCCTTGACAGCGAAGGCCGTGCCACGGGATGCTTGCAATCGTTCCTGCAAACGTTCCCGCTAACGATTGCACACGGTCGAGGACCGGCTGCCGATCATCGCCGGGATCACGAAGGAGGGCAACAAGACCGCCGCCCTCGAGGCGAAGGATGCCGCCGACGCCGGCGCCAAGGGCGCCCTGGTCTATCCGTCGCACGGATGGCTGCGCTTCGGCTTCCAGCCGGGCGCCCCGCAGACGCGCTACCGCGCGATCTGGGAGGAATCGGGTCTCGAGGAGATCCTGTTCCAGTACCCCGACAACACGAAGGCGTCGTACGACCTCGACACCCAGCTCGAGATCGCCGCGCAGCCCGGCGTGAACCACACCAAGAACGGCGTGCGGAACATGCGCCGCTGGTACACCGAGATCCCCGCCCTGCGCGCGGCCCACCCGGACCTCCAGGTGCTCTCGTGCCACGACGAGTACCTGCTCCCGACGATGTTCGACGTCGACGGCCTGCTGGTCGGCTACGGCAACATCGCACCCGAGCTGCTCGTCGAGCTGATCGCGGCGGGCAAGGCCCAGGACTACGCCGCCGCGCACGCGATCCACGAGCGCCTGCTCCCGGCCACCAAGAACGTGTACCACCGGGGCTCTCACATGGAGGGCACGGTCGCGCTCAAGTGGGGCCTCGTCAACCGTGGCATCCTCGATCACGCGACGGTCCGCGAGCCGCTGCTCCCCCTCGGTCCCGGCGCCGACGCCGAGATCGCGGCCGCCTTCGCCGAGGCGGGTCTCGGCAAGGTCGCCGTCCCCGCCTGATCCACACCCGGGGCGACGGTTCCCCCGTCGCCCCGGCCCGAGCCGAGCGCATCGGCCCGACGCCGCGGGAAAGCGGCACCCGAGTCACCGAAGACCGCGCGGCCCCCGCCGCGACTCCGATGGAGGAGCCCCCATGACCGCTCACACCCGACACACATCGACCACCCCCGGCACCGGCTACGGACGCCTCTCGACGCAGACGATGAGGACCATCGTGGAATCGAGCAGGCGCCGCCGCACGTTCTGGCAGCAGCTCGCGCTGATCGGCCCTGCGTTCGTCGCCGGCGCCTGGCAGTTCGGGCCCGGCAATCTCACGACCGCGGTCCAGGCGGGCGGTGCCTACCAGTACACCCTCATCTGGGTCATCGTCGTGTCGACCATCCTGATGATCTTCCTCACCGACATGAGCGTGCGTCTCGGCATCAAGTCGCCCGTGTCGCTCATCACGTCGATCAAGGAGCACCTCGGCGGCTGGGTCGGCGTGCTCGCAGGCGTCGGCGTGTTCCTCATCACGCTGTGCTTCTCGGTGGGCAACGCCGTAGGGTCCGGGCTCGGCCTGTCGATGCTCTTCGGCGGCAACCCCGTGATGTGGACCGTCTTCTGCACGATCGGCGTGGCCGCGCTGCTGGTCCTGCGCAATGTGTACCGCGTGATCGAGAAGGTGCTGATCGTCATCGTCGCGCTCATGGCGATCGCGTTCGTCGCCAGCGCGTTCGTCTCGCAGCCCGACTGGGCGGCGGCGGGATCCGGCCTCGTGCCGGTCGTGCCGGATGGCGCGTGGCTGCTGCTGATCGCCCTCGTGGGCACGAACTTCTCGATCAACGCGGCCTTCTACACGTCGTACGGGACGAAGGAGCGAGAGCGCACAGAGGACGACTACCGCGACATCACGATCGTCGACACGATCCCCGGGATCATCGCGCCCGGAGTGATGACCGCCCTCGTGATCGTGGTCGCCTCCGCAGTGCTCGGCCGCACCGGCGAGCAGGCGGCCACGATCGTGGCCCTCGCGGGCGTCTTCGAGCCGCTCGCCGGCCCGGTCGGCTCCACCGTGTTCGCCCTCGGATTCTTCGGCGCCGCGTTCTCCTCGATGATCGCGAACGCGACGGCCGGCGGCACGATGCTCTCGGACGCCCTGGGGCGCGGTGCGTCGTCGAGCTCGCGCACAGCCAAGCTCGTGAGCGGCGCCATCCTCGCGTTCGGCGTCGCGGTCGCGCTGATCTTCCAGGCCGCGCCGATTCAGCTGATCGTGATCGCGCAGGCCCTGACCATCCTCGTCGCCCCGGTGCTCGCCGTGCTCATCGTCGTGATGGCGAACCGGCGGAGCCTCATGGCCGAGATGCGCAACACCTGGTGGCAGAACCTGTTCGGCGTCGTCGGTCTGATCGCCGTGCTGGCGCTCTCGATCCGGCTGATCTCGAGCTTCGTCGGAGGCTGATCGGCCGCGCCTCGCCTGAGCCCGCGCCCACGGAGGGGCAGCGGGCTCAGGCGACGCCGACCGCGCTCGCTGCCGCCGCAGCGCGGTCGCCCGTCACCTCGATCCATGCCTCGGACCGAGCGGAGGCGATCACGGCGTCCGTGAGGACGGCGGCACGCGCACCGTCGGCGAAGGTCGGCAGTCCATCCACCTGCTCCCCCGCGATGGCGCGATGCACGTCGCGCATGAAGAGTCCGAAGCAGTCCTGGTACCCCTGGGGATGACCCGACGGGACCGTGACGTACGACGACGCGACGTCCGCGGTCAGCGTCTCGTGCCCCTTCGCGAGCAGGAGCACCGCGTCGGCGGAGCCGACCCACAGATCGCCCGGATTCTCCTGGTCGAACGCGTAGCTGCGCTCGGCGCCGTCCAGCGAGAGCCAGAGACGGTTCTTGCGCCCGGGGCTCGCCTGGGAGATCACGACCGTGCCGCTCGCGCCGCGATCGGTCTGGAACATCATGGTCGTGCCGTCCTCCGTGGCGACCGACACCTCGCGTCCGCCCGAGATGCGGGTGTCATGCAGGCGCGATTGCTGCGCGAGCAGGCGGACGATGCGATGGCCTGTCGCGAACTCGAACAGGTCGCACCAGTGGACGCCGATATCGGCGAAGGCCCGGGATCCCGCGTCATCCACCCGCCAGTTGTACGTGGATCGATCCGACAACCAGTCCTGGAGGTAGTGCCCGTGCGCGAGCCAGATGCGTTCACCCGACGCCGCGATGCGCGCCCTCGCCTCCCGCACGGTCGGGTAGAACCTGTACACGAAGGGCACGGCATGGACCACGCCGGCGGCGGCGGCCGCCGCGCGCAGCCGCACCGCGTCTGCCCCCGTCGTGGCCAGCGGCTTCTCGCACACCACGTGCTTGCCCGCTGCGACGGCGGCGAGTGCAAGTTCCAGATGCTGCGAGTTGGGCGTGCAGATGTGCACGATGTCGACGTCGGGATGACGCACGAGCTCGTGGGGATCGAGGGCGAGGGCGACGTTCGCCGCTTCCGCCGCCGCGCGGGTGCGTTCCGGATCCCGGCCGGCGAAGGCGACCACCTCACCGCCCGCCCAGCGCACCGCGCGGGTGTGGACCCCGCCCATGAATCCCGTCCCGACGATGCCGCTTCTCGGCATCCGGCGCGTCATCACTTCTTCCGGGACAGGGCGACGGCCGCGATGATGATGGCTCCGCGCACGACCTGCTGCTGCGCCACGTCGAGACCCGCCAGGATGAGCCCGTTGTTGACCAGGCCCATGAACAGGGAGCCGAACAGGGTGCCGATGATGGCACCGCGTCCGCCGAAGAGGCTGGTTCCGCCGAGGATGACGGCGGCGATGACCGTGAGCTCATCGCCCTGCCCCCACTGGAACCGCCCGGATTCCAGCCGGCCGGCGTAGAGCATGCCCGCAAGCGCGGCCGCCACTCCCGAGGTGAGCAGCACGGTGAACTTGATGCGGGCCGTGTTGATCCCGGTGTACGCCGCCGCCGTGGGGTTGCCGCCCGTGGCGAGCACCCTCCGGCCGTATCCGGTGCGGTTCATCACCAGCCATCCGACGGCGACCGCGACGACCGTCCACACCAGCAGACCAGGGACCGGGCCGAAGTCGCCGCCGCCGAAGATCAGCACATACAGGCGATCGCTGATCGGCTGAGGTGCTGACGCAGTGATCCACTGGGACACCCCCGCAGCGAGGCCGAGCATGCCGAGGGTGACGAGGAACGACGGGATCTTCAGAAGCGCGACGAGGCCCCCGTTGACGGCCCCGATCACGGCTCCGGCGAGCAGCCCGGCGAGGATGCCGGGCACCAGGCCGAACTGGGCTGTCGCCATGGCGGTGACCACCGAGGCCAGGCCAGCCACGGAGCCGACGCTCAGATCGATCTCCGCGGTGGCGATCACGAAGGTCATCGCGACCGCCATGATCGAGATCGTCGCGGTCTGGCGCACGATGTTGAGCATGTTGTTCGGCGACAGGAACCCGTCGTTGCCCAGGAAGATCGCGAACAGGATGAACACCACCACGAAGGCGATGTAGATGATGTTGCTCCGCCAGTCCAGGTGCGCGAGGGCACGCGAGACGAGGGATGGCCGTGTGGCCGTTGCTGGGCTGCTCATGCCGCCTCTCCTTGGATGATGAGTTGAAGCTGTTCTTCGCTCTCGATGTCGGCGCGGACCAGGTCACGGAAGGACCGTCCCTCACGGAGCACGACGATGCGGTCCGCGACCGCGAGAAGTTCGGGCAGTTCGGACGAGATGAACAGCACCGCGTTGCCCCGGGAGGCGAAGTCCCGCACGATGTCGAGGATCTCGGTCTTGGTTCCGATGTCGACACCCGCGGTGGGCTCGTCCATCAGCAGGATGCGCGGGTCGGTGTTGACCCACTTGGCGACGACCACCTTCTGCTGGTTGCCGCCCGAGAGCCGGTTGACGGGGGCGTAGGGGTCGGCGACCTTCACCGCGAAGCGCGACACGAGCTCGCCGGTGAGCTCGCGCAGCTTCCGCGGTGACAGGAGCGGTCCCGTCTTCACCCGGTCGAGGACGGGCAGGGTGAGATTGTCGGACACGGAGTGCTCGAGGACGAGCCCCTGCTCGCGTCGATCCTCCGGGATCAGGGCGACGCCGGCCGCCTGGGCGGCGAGCGGGCCGTTGAACCGGACGGGCCTCCCCTCGACGCTCAGCGTGCCCCGGGTCGGCCGATCCAATCCCGCGACCACGCGCGCGAATTCGGTGCGTCCGCTGCCCATGAGGCCGGCGAGACCGACGATCTCCCCCGCGCGGATCGCCAGGCTCACCGACTCGAGGACGCTGGTGCTGGCGATCTCCTCGGCTTCGAGCAGCACGGGAGCTTCGGGGTCCAGGCCTCGATCCCGGTACACGAGCTCGGACGCGAGACGGCGGCCGATGATGGCCTCGATGATCTCCGCGGCGGTCAGCTCCGCCACCGGAGAGGCGAGTACGACACCGCCGTCGCGGAGGACGGTGATCCGATCCGCGACTCGGCGGATCTCGTCCATCCGATGGGAGATGTACACGATGGCGATTCCGCGGCTCTTCAAGGTGTGGATCAGCTCGAAGAGGTTCTCCACCTCGTGCTTGGCGAGGCTGGCGGTCGGCTCGTCCATCACGAGGACGCGGGCGTTCTTCGCCAGGGCCTTCGCGATCTCCACCAGCTGCCAGTACGCCGTGCCGAGCTCCTCCACACGGGCACCCGGGTCGATGCGGACGTCGAGCTCGTCGAAGAGCTCCTTCGCTGCGCGCTCGGCCGCACCGTCGTCGATCAGGCCTCCCGCACCCCTCGGCTCACGGTTGAGGAAGATGTTCTGAGCCACTGTCATCGTGGGGATCAGGCTGAACTCCTGGAAGACCATGCCGATGCCCGCTCGCTCGGCGTCCGCGGTGCTGCGGATGTCGACGGGCTCGCCGTCGATCTCGATCGTGCCCGACGTGATGGGATGCACGCCCTGCAGCACCTTCATGAGCGTCGACTTCCCGGCGCCGTTCTCACCGGCGAGCGCATGCACCTCCCCCGCCACGATGTCCATGTCGACGGACTTCAGAACCTCGACCGAACCGAAGTTCTTGACGATCTGACGCATGCGGACCGCCGGACCGACGGGGATCGTGTCAGCCATCGGAGGAGCTCTCTGCGACGGCATCCGGAACCTTCACCCACTGACCCGTGCGACCCGACTCGAGGATGGCCTCGTCGACGAGCGCGGCCTGGTAGCCGTCGGCGAAGTTCGGCTCGACCGTGCCACCCTCGACGACCGCCTTGAGGAAGTCGTGAGCCTCGATGATCTTCGTCTCTCCGTACCCGATGCCCAGGGCCGGGATGGGCCAGAGCGACTCGCCGTAAGGAGTGTTCGGGCCCGAGTAGACGGTGCGGAACCCGCGGCGGTCGGCGGGGTCGTTCTTGAACGCGACCTGCAGCTCGTCGCGATTCTCGTAATTGAAGAAGACCGAGCCCTCGGTGCCGTGGATCTCGAAGGTGATGAAGTTGTTCCGCCCCCAGGCGTTCCGCGTGGCCTCGATCGACCCCACTGCACCGTTGCGGAAGCGGATCAGGGACATCGCCTCGTCGTCGACGTCGACAGCGCCGCGGGGCCCGTCGGACTTCGTCGCTCCCCCGAGTGCGTCGAACCCGCCCGCCTGCAGCGGCCGATCGGTGATGAACGTGGAGACCAGCGAACTGACCTCGGCAATCTCGCCGACCAGGTAGCGCGCGAGGTCCACGACGTGGGAGCCGATGTCTCCGACGGCGCCCGAGCCGGCGATGTGCTTCTGGAACCGCCAGCTCAGCGGGGAGTTCGGGTCGGCGCTCCAGTCCTGCAGGTAGGTGCCGCGGAAGTTGAGGATCTCGCCGAGGGCGCCCTCCTCGATGTACTTCTTGGCGAGCGCGACCGCCGGAGTCCGACGGTAGTTGAAGGCGACCGCCGTGACAACACCGGCGTCCTTCGCCGCCTGATACATGCGACCGGCCTCCTCGGCGGTCGGCGCGAGCGGCTTCTCGCAGATGATGTGCTTGCCCGCCTCCGCCGCCGCGATCGCGATCTCGGCGTGCAGGTTGTTCGGGGTGGCGATGTCGATCACGTCGATGGACGGATCCTCGACGACATCCCGCCACGACGAGGAGGACGACTCCCACGCGTAGCGTTCTGCGGCCGTGCGCGCGAGCTCGTCTGTGACATCGACGACGACCTTCTTCACGGGACGGGCCGGCGCCGGCCAGAAGAACATCGGCATCGCCGCGTAGGCGAGAGAGTGTGCCTTGCCCATGAAGCCGCCGCCGATCATGGCGATGTTGAGGTCCTGCATGATTTCCTTTCGAGCGCGGTGTCCCGCGCGATGACGGAGATGGTCTGCCGGTGGGGCCGACGTCCCGGCCCCACCGGAGGGTCGGCGCTCAGTCGACGTACGCGTCGGTCACCGATGCCGGCGGATCGCTGCGGTAGACGGTCTTCCACGCCTCGAGCACGTTCTCGTGGTCGACGGGCAGCGAGCTGAGGGCCACGTATGCGGGCACGTCCTCGCCGAGGATGCTCAGCGCTGCCAGGTCGGCCTCGGCGACGCCCTGGTCATAGGGCAGCTGTGCGCCCAGCCCGACGATCATCTGATCCTTCGCCAGGGCGATGGCGACGTTCAGCCCCAGGTCCTCGGTCGCGATCTTGATGTCGGTGCGGCCCGTCTCCCGAGCGGCGGCCATGACGCCCTCGGCCGGGACGTCCCACACGGCCCAGATGCCATCCAGGTCGGCGTTCTTGGTGAGCATCGCGTTGGCTACGCCTTGGGCGTCACCGGCGAAGTCCGGCCCGGCGATCCCCTGCTCCTGGACGATCTCGATACCGGGGAACTCCGCCGTGATGGTGTCCTTGAACCCCTCGTAGCGCTGCTTCGTCACGAAGAAGTCGGCCTCGTGGTAGATGATCCCGATCTGTCCCTCGCCGCCCAGCGCACGGGCGAGCAGGTAAGCCGAGGTGACCCCGTTGCCGTAGTTGTCCGCCGACACCATGGAGACGTAATCCCTGCCGGCCTGGAAGCCGTCGGGGACATTGTCCATGAAGACCAGCTTCACGCCCTGTTCGGCGGCCCTCTTGTAGGCGGCGGCGGTGGCGACCGGGTCCGTGGGAATGGAGACGATGATGTCCGGGTCCTGCGTCAGGACGGTCTCGATCTGCGAGACCTGCGTGGCGGGGTCGAAGTCGGCGTCTGTGGTGGCGATCACGTCGATGCCGAGCCGTTCGAACTCCGCATTCAGACCGTCGATCTGGGCGTTGGCCCAGTCGTTGCCGCCGTAGTGCATGACGATCGCCGCCGTCAGCCCGAGTTCGGCGACCTGCGCCGCCTGCTCGTCGGTGACCTCGGTGACGTCGACGGCCTCCGGCTCCTCGCCGTTCGGGCCGGTGCTGAGCACCTGGCCGGTGATCTCCGCCAGCGCGGCGTCGATCTCGGCCGCGATCTCCGGATCGACCTCGGACGAGGCCTGCTCACCGGCCGGGGTGCAGCCGGCGAGTGCCGCGACAAGACCGACTGCTGCGGTCACCGCGAGTGCTGCTCGAAACTTCATCGCTCATACTCCTTTGGATGGGATGGGGTGGTGTGTACTGCTGCCCGGACCGGGATCACCCGGGCTGGTGGCCGGTGAGGAACCGCAGGCTCCGCTCCGCGGCCGAGGCCGGATCTCCCGGATAGCCGTCCAGCTCGACGGTGATCCAGTCGTCGTATCGGGCGAGCACGACGGCGTCGATGATGCTGCCGAGGTCGAGGTCGCCCTCTCCGAGCGGCAGGAACGCGCTGCTCGACAGGTCGACATCCTTCAGGTGGACGTACTTCAGGCGAGCCGCATAGCGGTTGATGACGTCGACGGGGTCCCCACCGCCGGCGGCGATATGGGCCACGTCGGCGCACATCCCGACAGAGGTCGCCGCGAAGAGGGCGTCGATCTGCTCGGGCGACTGCGCCAGGCTCCCGAGGTGCGGGTGGTAGCTGACGACGAGCCCCGCGGCCTCCGCGCGTTCAGCGACCCGGTCGAGGAAGGCCCCGGCCACCTCGAAGTCCGCATCGCGTCGGCCGCTGGAGCGCACGGCGCCCCCGCCCAGCACGTAGTGGCGCGCACCCGCGGCCGCAGCCAGGCGGATCGACCGATCGAATCGGGCCAGCTCGTCCTCGTGCGCGTCGGGGTAGATCAGATGCCCCCCGCTGTACACCCCGGCGACCTCGAGCCCGGCGGCCTCTACGGCCCTCGCGAACTCGTCCACCGAGTGCTCGAAGGGCAGCAGATTGCCGTCGAAGAGCTCCACCCCGGTGTAGCCGGCCGAGGCGATGGCTCCGAGCGTCTCCACGACATCTCCCGGCGTCTCGTAGAACCCGGAGCCGATGTCCGTCACGGCGCCCGGGGTTCCGACGACTCCTCCCCAGGCATTCGCCTCGTACGCGAGCTTCACCATTCTTACCTCTCTGTAAGTCCCGGTTGCGATCGTCGCCCGCGGGTTCCGTGACCGGTCACGAATGGGCGTGACGACCATCGTGACCGGTCACGGAAGCTTTGTCAAGAAGCGGCGGATCGGCTGCCGCGCGGATCCGGGGTC
Organism: Microbacterium sp. MEC084; assembly: GCF_004514465.2. NCBI lineage: Bacteria > Bacillati > Actinomycetota > Actinomycetes > Micrococcales > Microbacteriaceae > Microbacterium > Microbacterium sp. MEC084. The sequence goes on from NZ_MYFP02000002.1 coordinate 312,970, forward strand.
AGGCCTTGTGGGCGCGCGCCGCGCTCTGCCGCCGCACCAGCAGCGGCATGCTCGGTGCGCGATCCACCTCGCGCCCCTCGATGGCCCCGAGCAGCACCTCGATGCTCGCGTGAGCGAGAGCCGTGAAGTCCTGCCGCACCGTGGTGAGCGGCGGGAGGAAGAACTCCGAGCCCTCCACGTCGTCGAATCCGACGACGCTCACGTCCTCCGGGACGCGGATTCCGGACTCCGACAGAGCACGGATGAGCCCCAGCGCGGTGTGGTCACTGGCGGCGAACACGGCCCGCGGGACGGCTCCCTCCTCCACCAGCTGGAGGCCGGTTCGATACGCCCAGCCGGGGCTCCAGTCACCCTCGACGCACAGCCCCGGCTCGAGGCCGGCGTCCCGCATGGCGCCCTCCCAACCGCGCTTGCGGACGCGGCCGTCGAACCAGTCGGTGGAGCCGGCGAAGTGCGCGATGTCGGTGTGACCGAGCTCGATCAGGTGCTGGGTGGCCATCCGCGCGCCCAGCTCCTGATCCTCCGAATAGGTGAACAGGCTCGGAGTCGACGAGACCCCTGCGGCGATCATCTCGACGGGGACATGGATCGCCGCACTGCGCACCTCTGCGGCCATCGACAGGAGCGGCGCGATGACGATGATGCCGTCGACGCCGACCTCGTCGAGAGTGTCCAATGCCTTCGGAACCGACGTCATGTAGGGCTCCTCGACGGTGACCACCGTCGTGAAGTAGCCCTTCTGCCTGGCGACTTTCTCCAGCGCCATGAGCGTTCCCACAGGCCCGAATCGGGGCGACCCGTCCGTGAGGATGCCGATGGTGGTGGAGCGGCTCGTCGAGAGGGCCGTAGCGGTCCGGCTGCGGCGATAGCCGAGATCCTTGATGATCTGCTGGATCCGCTCGCGCGTGGCGGCGCTGACGTCGGGCGCGTTGTTCAGCACTCGCGAGACGGTCTGGTAGGAGACACCGGCAACCTGAGCGACGTCGCTGATATTGGGCTTGCGCGGCCTGGACGACGACACAGGTGCCATCTTCGATTCCTCTCGTCTCGCTGACCCGGCCACGGCACGTCCATTCTCACGCCACTCGCCCCGGCGAAGGCTGCGCCGGCTCGCGGGGCCCGTCCATGCCAACGTATGGCATGGACCGAGACCTCCCGCCCCGGAGCCGTGGACGGCCGATGCGGTTCAGCCCCGCTACCCAACCTCCCGGCCGCGCTCCCCGACGCGGCCCGTCCCCATCCCCGTCGGATAGCCTGCGACCATGGCACGGGACGGCGCCGGGGCGACGAGCGGCATCACCCTGCAGCAGCTGCGGTACTTCGTCGAGGTCGCCGCCGAGGGGTCCATCAGCGCGGCCGCCGACCTGCTGTACGTGTCGCAGCCCACGATGTCCGCCGCCATGAAGGACCTCGAACGCCGCGTCGGGCACAGCCTCTTCACCCGCTCAGCCCGCGGCGTGACCCTCACCGAGGACGGCACCGAGTTCCTCCGCTACGCCCGCCAGGTCGTCGAGCAGGCGGAGCTCCTCGAGCAGCGCTACCTCGGGCGCCCTCCCTCGCGCCGCCTGCTCGCCGTCTCGGCCCAGCACTACTCGTTCGTCGTCGACGCGTTCGTCCGGATGGTGAAGGCCTCGGGCGCGGCGGAGTACGCGTTCACGCTCCGCGAGACCCGCACGTGGGACATCATCGAGGACGTCCGCACGCTCCGCAGCGAGCTCGGCGTGCTGTACCGGAACGACTTCAACCGGAACGTCATCGACAAGCTGCTGCGCGAGTCCGGCCTCGCCTTCACGCCTCTGTTCCTCGCCACGCCGCACATCTTCGTCGCGCGGACGAATCCGCTCGCCGCCCGCGCGAGCGTCACGCTCGACGACCTGGAGGACCTGCCGCGCCTCACGTTCGACCAGGGGACGAACAACTCCTTCTACTTCGCCGAGGAGATCCTCTCCACCCGGTCGTCGAAGCAGGACATCCGGGTGAGCGACCGGGCCACGATCTTCAACCTCATGATCGGCCTCGGCGGCTACACGATCTCGACCGGCATCATCTCCGACGACCTGGACCCGTCGATCGTCGCCGTCCCGCTCGACGTCGACGAGCGCATCGAGATCGGATGGATCGGTCACAGCTCGATCCCCCTCACGGGTCAGGCGGAGCGCTTCGTCGCCGAGATGCGCGCCGTCGTCGCGGAGTTCGGCGTCGAACTTTACGCATAGTGTCCGACTATGTCTCTTTCTTAAGCATCCGAATGGGGCTATAGCCGGGCGCCGTGCCTAGGCTGACGACCGCGCGGGCATCCTGCCCGCCGTTCATCGTCAGGAATCGAGGCGGCCACATGGGCACCGAGTTCACCTTCGACATCAGCACGACCCGCTTCGACGAGGACTACGCGCCGTCGGCCGGCTCCCGCGCGACCACGAACTTCGCGAACCTCGCCCGGGGCGAGGGCCGCCGGCAGAATCTCCAGGGCGCGCTGAAGATGATCGACGACCGCTTCAACGACCTCGCGGATCAGGGCAACCCGAACCGGGACCGCTACGGCGTGGAGCTCGACATCGTCTCGGTGGACCTGCACGTGGAGGCCGACGACTCCGGCGTGGGCGTGCCGCTGATCGAGATGCTCGACGTCCAGATCGTGGACCGGGCGACCGGCGATCGGATCCCGGGCATCACCGGGAACAACTTCTCCTCGTACGTGCGGGACTACGACTTCAGCGTGCTGCTCCCGGCCCACAGCGCGAGCCAGTCCGGCCTTCCGCACGGCTTCGGAGAGCTGCACGGGAAGCTCTTCCGGCACTTCGTCGAGTCGGCCGCGTATCGCGAGCGATTCGCGCAGCCGCCGGTGGTCTGCATCAGCGTCTCGACCAGCAAGACGTACCGCCGCATCGGCGAGCGGCATCCGGTGCTCGGCGTCGAGTACGAGCAGAGCGACTACTCGCTGACCGATCGCTACTTCGCGAAGATGGGGCTCCAGGTCCGGCACTTCATGCCGCGCGGCTCGGTCGCGCCGCTCGCCTTCTACTTCGAGGGCGACCTGCTCGAGGACCATTCCGACCTGGCGCTGATCGGCACCATCAGCACGATGGAGGCGTTCCAGAAGATCTACCGCCCGGAGATCTACAACGCCCACTCCCCCGCGGGCGAGGTGTACCAGCCGAGCCTGGAGAACCCGCACTACTCGCCGACGGACATCGCCTACGACCGCGAGGAGCGCAGCCGTCTGGCGCTCACGCAGGGGAAGTTCATCGCGGAGCACTTCCTGAAGCCCCACCAGACGCTGCTCGAGCAGTGGGCGGCCGCCCCGGCGCTCGCCCTCTGACCGGACGAACCCCGGAGGACCACCGATGAACCCGCTTCTGCCCACCTCGATCGTCGGCAGCCTGCCCAAGCCCGCCTGGCTCGCGGAGCCCGAGAAGCTCTGGTCGCCCTGGCGTCTCGAGGGCGCGGAGCTGGCCGAGGGCAAGCGCGACGCGCTGAGCCTCGCAGCCGACGAGCAGCTCCGCTCCGGGCTCGACATCGTCAGCGACGGTGAGCAGACCCGCCAGCACTTCGTCACCACGTTCATCGAGCACCTCAGCGGTGTCGACTTCGCGCAGCGCGAGACGGTGCGGATCCGCAACCGCTACGACGCGAGCGTGCCGACGGTCGTCGGCGCGGTGAGCCGCGAGCGGCCGGTGTTCGTCGAGGACGCCAAGGCCCTCCGGGCGCAGACCGACCGGCCCATCAAGTGGGCCCTCCCCGGGCCCATGACGATGATCGACACCCTCTACGACCGGCACTACGGCAGCCGCGAGGAGCTCGCGTGGGAGTTCGCGGGCATCCTCAACCAGGAGGCCAGGGAGCTCGAGGCGGCGGGCGTCGACATCATCCAGTTCGACGAGCCGGCCTTCAACGTCTTCTTCGACGACGTGCGGGACTGGGGTGTGGCGGCCCTCGAGCGCGCCGCCGAGGGGCTGCGCAGCGAGACCGTGGTGCACATCTGCTACGGGTACGGCATCAAGGCCAACAACGACTGGAAGGCGACGCTCGGGTCCGAGTGGCGCCAGTACGAGGAGTCGTTCCCGCTGCTGCAGCAGTCGGCGATCGACATGGTGTCGCTGGAGTGTCACGGCTCGCATGTGCCGGTCGAGCTGATCGAGCTCCTGCGCGGCAAGAAGGTGATGGTCGGCGCCGTCGACGTCGCGGGCGACGCGATCGAGACCCCCGAGGAGGTGGCGGCCACGCTCCGCAGCGTGCTCCCGTTCGTCGACGCGGACAAGCTGTACCCGAGCACGAACTGCGGCATGGCGCCCCTGTCCCGGCACGTGGCGCGCGGCAAGATGGCGGCGCTCGCGGCGGGTGCCGAGATCGTCCGGGCGGAGCTCTCCGGGAGCTGACACGGCGGGACATGACGGATCATGACCTCGGCAGGGGCCCGGTCGCATCCTGCTCCGTAGGCTCACCCTCGTGACCCGATGTCCGCACCCCTTCGACTCCCGCACCCGGCTGCGCCTGGACCGGCCGGAGAGCCGCAAGTGGAGCCTGCACCCCGGGCGGATCGGCGCGTGGGTGGCGGAGATGGACTTCGGCATCGCGCCTCCCGTCGCCGAGGCGCTGCATCGGGCGGTCGAGGAGGAGAACCTCGGCTACCTCTCGCCGCCCCTCGCGGCTGAGCTCGGCGAGGCAACGTCCGAGTGGATGGCCGCCGAGTACGGATGGGCGGTGGATCCCGAGCGGGTGCATCCGGTCTCCGACGTGATGGCCGCGCTCGGCGTCGCGGTGTCCGAGTACGCGCCCGCCGGCTCGCCCGTGATCGTGCCGACCCCGGCGTACATGCCGTTCCTGACCTACCTGCCCGCGATCGGGCATCCGGTCGTGGAGGTGCCCGGCATCTGGACGGACGGCCGCTGGGGCCACGACCTGCAGCGGATCGACGAGGCGTTCGCCGCCGGCGCGCGCACGCTCATCCTGTGCAACCCGCACAACCCCACGGGAGCGGTGATCGACCGGGAGGAGCTCGAGGCGATCGCCGCGATCGTGGACCGGCACGGCGGGCGGGTGTTCGCCGACGAGATCCACGCGCCGTTGCGCTACGACGGCATCCCGTTCACGCCGTACGCGTCGCTGTCCGACGTCACCGCCGCGCACACCATCACCGGCACCAGCGCGTCGAAGGCCTGGAACATCCCGGGACTGAAGACCGCGCAGCTGATCACGTCCAATGACGCGGACCAGGCCGTCTACCGCCGGTTCGGATTCGCCGTGCAGCACGGCGCCGCCTCGCTCGGCGTCGTCGCCTCCACCGCCGCGTACCGGCACGGCAAGCCGTGGCTCGACGACGTGCTGACCTACCTCGACGGCAACCGGCAGGCCCTCAGCGACCTGGTGGCCGACCACCTGCCCGGCGCCGTGTACCGGGCGCCGGAGGCGACCTACATCGGCTGGATCGACGTGAGCGAGCTGGAGCTCCCCGGCGCCCCCGCCGAGTTCTTCCGCGAGCAGGCCGGCGTCGTCCTCACCGAGGGGCGGCTCCTCGGCCGCGGATACGAGGACTTCGTCCGCATCGTCTTCGCCACGCCGCGCCCCATCCTCACCGAAGCCCTGCAGGCGATGGGCGACGCGGCGCTCGGCCGGAACGGAGAGACAGCATGACAGGCACCACGACCACCGGAGCGCAGGATGGCTACGCGTTCGAGACCCGGCAGATCCACGCCGGCGAGCTGATCGACGCCGAGGCGTTCGCGCGGATCACCCCCGTGTACCAGACGGCGGGCTACCTGTTCGAGAGCTTCGACGACGGCGTCGAGCGGTTCGCGGGGCGCAGCACGCGCCGCGCGTACTCCCGCAGCGACAACCCCACCAACCTCGTCGCGGCCCGGCGGATCGCCGACCTGGAGGGCGGGGTCGATGCGATCCTCGTGGCGAGCGGCCAGGCGGCGATCGCCGCGGCCCTGTTCGCCCTCGCGTCGGCGGGCGACCACATCCTCACCACCAAGAACCTGTACGAGGGCACGCGCGAGATGTTCCGCGGCGCGCTGCGCCGCCAGGGGCTCGAGTTCGAGGCGGTCGAGGCCACCGCGTCCGTGGACGAGTGGCTCGCGCGGGTGCGGCCGAACACCAAGGCGATATACACCGAGTCCATCCCGAACCCGCTGGGCGAGGTGACCGACCTCGCCAGGCTCGCCGAGGTGGCCGACCGCGCCGGCGTTCCCCTCGTCGTCGACAACACCGTGGCGACCCCGTACCTGAACCGCCCGTTCGAGTGGGGCGCGCACATCGTGATCCACTCGACATCGAAGTGGCTCGCGGGCCACGGATCCGTTATCGGCGGCGCCGTTGTCGACGGCGGCCGGTTCGACTGGGCGGCGCACGCCGACCGGTTCCCGCAGCTCGCCCGGGGAGGCTCGTACGGGGAGCGGTCGTTCGTGGAGCGCTTCGGCGCCGGTGCCTACGGCGCCTACCTGCGCTCGGTGATCGTCCTCGAGTACGGCCCCACCGTTCCGCCGACGAGCACCTTCCTGCTCCTGCACGGCATCGAGACGCTCTCGCTGCGCATGGAGCGCCACGTGCACAACGCGCGCTTGGTCGCGGAGGCGCTGCAGGGCCACCCGGCGGTCGCCGCCGTGCACTACCCGGGGCTCCCCGACAGCCCGCACCACGCCCTCGCCCAGAAGTACCTGCCGGACGGCGCCGGATCCATCGTGTCGATCGATCTGGCGGGCGGCCGCGACGCGGCCCGCACGTTCCTCGACAGCCTCACGCTCGTGAGCCAGATGACCCACATCGGCGACGTCCGCAGCCTCGCGATCCACACGGGCAGCACCATCCACGCGAAGCTCACCGAGGCCGAGCGGCTCGACCTCGGCATCACCCCCGGGCTCGTCCGCCTCTCGATCGGCCTCGAGAAGGCCGGCGACATCATCCGCGACCTGCGCCGGGCGCTCGACGCCGTCGGGTAGCCCTACGCGAAGTCGTTCGCGGGCGCCATGTCGGCGAAGCGCGAGAAGTGGCCCTGGAAGGCGACCTCGATGGTCGCGGTGGGGCCGTTGCGGTGCTTGGCGACGATCAGGTCGGCCTCGCCGGGGCGGGTGTCCTTGTCGTAGACCGAGTCGCGGTGCAGCAGGATCACCATGTCGGCGTCCTGCTCGATCGAGCCCGACTCACGGAGGTCGCTGACCTGGGGGCGCTTGTCGGTACGCTGCTCGGGGCCACGGTTCAGCTGCGAGAGCGCGATGACCGGCACCTGCAGCTCCTTCGCGAGCAGCTTGAGCGCACGCGAGAACTCCGAGACCTCCTGCTGACGCGACTCGACGCGCTTGCCGCTCGTCATCAGCTGCAGGTAGTCGATGATGACCATCTTCAGGCCCACGCGCTGCTTGAGCCGGCGGCACTTGGCGCGGATCTCGACCAGCGTCATGTTGGGGCTGTCGTCGATGTACAGCGGCGCCTCGTGGATGCGCCCGCGCGTCTGCGCGACCGTCGTCCAGTCGCGCGAGTCGAGCGTGCCCTTGCGCAGGTTCTGGAGCGGGATGGCGCCCTCGGCGCTGAGCAGGCGCATGGCGATCTCGGCCTTGCCCATCTCGAGCGAGAAGAACACGGCGGGCTGGTTGTGCTTGATCGCCGCCGCGCGGGCGAAGTCGAGCGCGAGCGTCGACTTTCCCATCGCGGGACGCGCGGCGACCACGATCATCTGACCGCCGTGGAGGCCGTTGGTCAGCTCGTCCAGCTCGCTGAAGCCGGTCGGCACGCCGGTCATGCTGCCGTCGCGCCCGCTCGCGGCGTCGATCTCCTCCATCGCCGCGTCGACCGCGATCGACAGCGGCACGTAGTCCTCGGTCTTCTCCGCGCCCGTGACGTTGTAGATCTCCGCCTGCGCGCTGTTGACGAGCTCGACGGCCTCGCCCTCGCCCGCGTACCCCATCTGGACGATGCGCGTGCCGGCGTCCACCAGGCGGCGCAGCAGGGCGCGCTCGGCGACGATGCCGGCGTAGTACCCCGCGTTCGCCGCGGTGGGCACGATGGACGTGAGCGAGTGCAGGTAGTCCGCGCCGCCCGCGCGCTGCAGGTCGCCCGACTTGATGAGCTCGTCGGTGACCGCGACCACGTCGGTGGGCTCGCCGTGCGAGTACAGGGACAGGATCGCCTCGAAGATCACCTCGTGCTTGGGGACGTAGAAGTCGGCCCCCCGCAGCGACTCGATGACGTCGGCGACCGCGTCCTTCGACAGGAGCATGCCGCCCAGCGCGCTCTGCTCGGCCAGCAGGTCGTGCGGAGGGGTGCGCTCCGACTCGCGTCGGCCCCCGAGGCGGTCGTCGGCGATATCGGCGATCGACATGGGGGTGTCCTCTCGAGTGTCGGGTGGTGGCTGCGTCCGTACGGGAGGACAGCAAAGCAGAGACCCCCGACATCCGCCCGTTCACCGTAGGTGCGCCGTTTTCCCCACGCAAACCCCCCTGTGGATAACTCTGTGGAGGACTTGCGGAAACCGCCGACGCGTGTGTGGAAACCTCCTGTGGAGAATTGCGACGCGCCCGGACGTCTTTACATTTTTTCAGGCTGCTGATCAGGGCTTTCGAGAACCCACACCCTGTGGATAGCGTTGTGGTTAAACGTCGGCTTGAAGGTTGTGGCGATATCCCGGGCTTGTGTACAACCGCGCCGGATCTCGGGGGTCGCCGTGGCGATATGTCAAGGGCAGGTGAACGATCGGTGACCACAGAGATTCGGCCGCGACCGCTGTGCGCCACCCACAGACCCGGGCACCCCCGGACACACGGAAGCGGCGCGGGATCCGAAGACCCCGCGCCGTTTCAGCGGTCCGTGACGGACTTACTTCTTGAGCGCGACCACCTGAAGGGTGATGACCGCGGTGACGTCGTCGTGCAGGCGCACGACGGCCTCGTGGTCGCCCACCGACTTGATCGCCGACGGGATGGTGATCTTGCGCTTGTCCAGCTGGCCCAGACCGGCCTCCGCCACCGCGTCCGCGATGTCGGCGGTCTTGACCGAGCCGAAGAGGCGACCCTCGGCGCCCGCCTTGACGGCGAGCTTGACCTTGGTGCCCTCGATCGTGTTCTTCAGGGCCACGGCCTCGTCGTGCGTCGCGATGGCGCGAGCCTCGCGAGCGGCACGGATCGACGCGACCTGCTTCTCGCCGCCGCGCGTCCACGCGGTGGCGAAGCCCTGGGGGATGAGGTAGTTGCGGGCGTACCCGTCCTTGACCTCGACGACGTCGCCGGCAGAGCCCAGGCCGTCGACCTCAGAAGTGAGAATCAGCTTTGCCATGAGTGCTCCTTAGCGGCCCGCGCCGGCGTAGGGCAGGAGCGCCATCTCGCGCGCGTTCTTGATCGCCTTGGCGATCAGACGCTGCTCCTGCACCGAGACACCGGTGATACGACGGGCACGGATCTTGCCGCGCTCCGAGATGAACTTGCGAAGGGTGGCGACATCCTTGTAATCGATGAGGCCGACCCGGATCGACTTCGCGGGGGCGGCGTTCTTCGCGCCCTTCCGCGGCTTGCGGCGGTCGCCGCTCGACTTTCCAGCCATTGGTTTTCCTTAGGTGTGCTGCGTTTCGACTCGCTTCGCTCGCTCAACGAGCAAGGGGCGATCCGACCCGCGAGAATTCAGAACGGGGTGTCGTCTCCGAACGACCCCGGGGTGCTCCATGCGTCGGCGCCCGTCTGCGAGCCGGGCGTGGCCCAGGGCTCCTCCGAGACCTGCGCGCGCGGCTGTCCGCCGCCGAACTGGCCTCCACCGGCGCCGCCCGAGCCGCCCGCGGCGCGGGTGACCTGAGCGGTGGCGTAGCGCAGCGACGGCCCGATCTCATCGATCTCGAGCTCGATCGTGGTGCGCTTCTCGCCCTCGCGCGTCTCGTAGGAGCGCTGACGCAGACGGCCCTGCGCGATCACGCGCATGCCCTTCGTCAGCGAGCCTGCGACGTGCTCGGCGAACTCGCGCCACACGCTGGCACGCAGGAAGAGAGCCTCGCCGTCCTTCCACTCGCCCGACGCGCGATCGAAGTTGCGCGGCGTCGAGGCGATCGTGAAGTTCGCCACAGGCAGGCCGTTCTGCGTGTAACGCAGCTCCGGGTCGGCCGTGAGGTTCCCCACGACGGTGATGACGGTTTCGCCGGCCATGGGACTTAGGCCTTCGCCGCCGTCTTGCGAGCGGCCCGCTCCTCGGCGCGCTTGGCCTCGGAGGCGATCATCGCGATCGCGTCCTCGGCACGCAGCACCTTGGTGCGCATGATCTGCTCGTTGAGGCCGAGCTGGCGGTCCAGCTCCTGGGTGGCCTCGCTCGTCGCGGTGAAGTTCACGACGGCGTAGATGCCCTCGTTCTTCTTCTGGATCTCGTAGGCCAGACGGCGCTTGCCCCAGATGTCGATGTTGTCGATGGTGCCACCGGACTCGGTGATCACCGTCAGGAACTTGTCGACGATCGTGGGAACCTGGCGCTCGTCGATCTCCGGCTGCAGGATGGCCATGAGCTCGTACTGGTGCGTCACTTACCCACCTCCTTCGGACTTGATCGGCTGCCGGGCATTTCCCGACAGCAGGAGGGTGTGTTGCACGTCATGCGGGCGAGCGCGAGCGCGCGCGGATCCGCACAACCTCGTCAGTCTATCGGATCGGTGCGTGCCGGGCGACGCAGGGCTCCCAGGTTCCGGCAGGGACCCGGGCACTGCCCTTCTTGCCGAGAGGGCGACGTGCTGGGAGGATGAGTCTGCCATTCCCCCCGGTGGCCGATGCCATTCCCCCCGGTGGCCGATGCCATTCCCCCGTGGCAGAACCTGGAATGTCATGCGCCCACTCGTCCGCACGCCACAACCCCGTCTCGCCGATCTCGCGTTCGAGCGGATCGCCGGGGAGATCATCGCCGGACGCCTGGCGCCGGGCGAGACCATCCGCGATTCGGAGCTCGCCGACAGCATGGGCGTCTCGCGGATGCCCGTGCGCGAGGCGCTGCAGCGCCTGGAGCGCGTCGCGATCATCCGCAACCTGAGCGGCGCGGGCCTGAGGATCGACCACCCCGAGTCGCTCGTGGCCTGCCTCGAACGGCTGCGGGACGCCATCCTGGCCGACGACGCCGATGCCGCCGTGGCGGCCGGACTGGGGCTCCCGCAGCCCGTCGGAGACGCCGTGGCGGACGCCCAGAGCGCCGCCGCCGAAGCGCGTCCCGCCTGACCGGGCACCCCGCGACGCACCTGCCCGGACCCTCTGCCACCCCATTGACACCGCCTCCGCACCCGGAGTAGTCAAGGGCACGCGACGCCCGTCGTGGACCGCCCCGACGGGTCGCGACATGGAGGGGAGAGAACCATGGACTGGTCCGGAATCGCTGCCGGCATCGGCGGCATGCTCGCCGGCGTCGGGAGGTTCGTCCTGCAGCTGATCGTCTTCGCGGTCATCCTGCTGATCGGCTGGCTCATCGCCAAGAGCATCGCGAAGGGCCTCGAGTTCCTGCTGCGCAAGATCGGGTTCCAGAAGGTGCTCGACAAGGCGGGCATCTCGAGACTGCTCGCGCCCACGGGCATCGACCCGCTGGGACTCGTCGTCAAGCTCGTCTACTACTTCGTGCTGCTGATCGCCCTGCTGCTCGCGCTCGGCGCGTTCGGGCAGGACAACCCGGTGTCGCAGGTCGTCACCTCGATCATCGAGTGGCTGCCGCGCGTGTTCGTCGCGATCGTGATCGTGATCGTCGTGTCGGCGATCGCGAACTTCGTGGGCGATCTGATGGGCCCGGCCCTCTCGCGTTTCCGGTTCGGTCGCATCCTCACCAGGATCGTGGTGTTCGCGATCATCGCCCTCGGCGTCATCGCGGCGCTCAACCAGATCGGCGTCGCCCTGACCGTGACCACGCCCGTGCTGGTCGCCGTGCTCGCGACGATCGCCGGCGTCGTGATCGTCGGCGTCGGCGGCGGGCTCATCGGCCCGATGCGCGAGCGCTGGGAGAAGTGGCTGGGGGCGCTCGAGAGCGAGATCTCGACGACGAGCGCGACCACGCCGCCCGTCACCCGCCGCGCGGCCGAGGCGGGCACCACCGCCACCGCGCCGACCGCCACGGCCACCACGCCGCCCGGCACCACGCCGACGGGCACGACCGGCGCCGCGACCCGGCCCCCGGAGCCGCCCGCTCCGCCGGTCGCGTGAGCCGGACCCGTGGGGGCGCGTCCCTGAGCGCGCCCCCACGGGTGTCTCACCGCCGAGCCGGCGTCAGGCCGACCCCGCCGCCATCCCGCGCCACACGACATCGAAGGCGGCGCGGCAGCGCGCGAGCGCATCCGCGTCGGTCATCGGAACGCCGCGGACCACGAGCTGGTAGTAGAAGACGCCGCCGAGCAGGTCGACGCACGCCTCGACATCCAGGTCGTCGCGGAGCACGCCCCGGTGGGCAGGGTGGCGAAGCGGATGACGTCGTCATCGCCGACCGCGGCCTCGCCCGAAGCGGACGAGCAGCCGGTGAGGACCAGAGCGGAGCCGACGGCCAGGGCGCCGAGGGCCAGCGGGGTGCGCAGACGCATGTTCATGCCTTTCGGGAAGCGTGAAGCGGGGGATGTGGAGGCGGCCGTTCGCCGCGTCCGGGGTACCCCAACGATTGCGCGCCGAGGTGACCGGGAATTACGAGAACGGCGTACCCCTAACCGAACGCCGGGTGAACAGTCGGTGCGGGCCCCTCCGTGCGCTTTGAGCGAGCGCAGCGAGTCGAAACGCCCCGAGCCTCGCCTCACGGACGCGGACGCTGCTGGCGCCGGGCACCTCCGTGCTCGTTGAGCGAGCGCAGCGAGTCGAAACGCCCCGAGCCTCGCCTCACGGACGCACCCCTCGTCCACAGGACGTCGGTCCGCGGGGTTATCCACAGATTTGGTCGTTTCCCGCGGTGACCTGGGTTTCCGAGGCCGGAATGTCGGTGACCCCGAGGATGATCGGGGCATGACCTTCCTCAGCGACTTCCGGGAGCGGTGCGACGCGGCGGCGTCGATCGTGCCCACGGACGTCGCGGTCGTGCGCGCACTGGATGACGAAGAGGTCGTGGCGATGCTGCACCAGGCGAACCGGCTGGCGAAGGCGGCCGAGCGGGCCATGGCCCTCGCGTCCGGGGTGATCGCGGAGCGGTCCGCGCGCGACGCAGGGCACGGCGGGTTGGCGCAGGCGCGCGGGCACCGCAACGCCGTCGCGTTCGTCCAGGAGGTGGCGGGGACCTCGCGCGGGGAGGCCGCCAGGCAGGTGCGGCTGGGACAGTCGCTCGTGGAGACTGCGCAGTCCGAGGAGGTTCCCGCGGAGCCGGATGCGGACGTTCCGCCGATGGAGGCGCCGTGGCATGCGCCGTTGGATCGGGCGCTGCTGGACGGGGTGCTGACGTCGGCGCAGATGGATGCGATCAGCCGCGGGCTCGGGCGGCCACCGGAGGGTGCGGAGGAGGCGTGGCGGGTCGCGTGCGAGCAGCTCGCCGGCGTGGCGGGCGAGTACACCGTGGAGGACCTGGGCTCGGCGGCGCGGGCGGTGCGGGATCAGCTCGACGTAGAGGGGGCGGAGGCCCGGTACCTGGCGCGGCATGAGAAGCGGAGCCTGCGGATGT